>CAZVBC010000124.1:0-17532 GCA_964625155.1 uncultured Pirellulaceae bacterium | reverse complement strand
AAAGCCTTGTTTTCCTTGCGAATTCAAGGCTTTTTCTGTTTGATGAATCGCTGGATTCTATTTTAGCTGTAATGTCTAGGTAGTGACGCGAATGACATCATCAAGTATCACCGCTGTTATCGATTCGCGCAATTCGGAGCATCCACATGAGACCATGTGATCAATGCGGTGTACCAGTCGAAAACGACCTAAGGTATTGCGATCGGTGTTCAAATTCTCCGATCGATCGTTCGGTAAGAGCAATTCAGAGCGACGAGCCCACAACTGACGGTCAGTCGCCGGAAGAAAAGACCGACACTCGCTTCTTAGTTGTCGGTGCCGCAGCCACAGTTGCTACCTGCGTATTTGTTTGTTACCAGTTGTTTCTTTACTTACAGTTGCCTTTGCCCTTCGCAGTTTTTACTGGATTCGTCGTCGCCTTTATACTCCTGCGATTCGTCAGCTTAGTTTAATTACATCACCGACAGAATACACACTTCGCATCGTGACGTTGGCGTAACCAAGTCGCTGGCGCGAAAGTTAGACTTGATGTGTCGACTCCATGGGATAGCGGTAATGCGACTAAGCGTTCGGCGCACTGGTGGTTTCCTGGCTTACAAGTGCTGCCAAGTTAGAGTTTAGAGAACGCAAACATGATCGGCTTTGCCAAGTCATGCCAGGGCTGGAATCCAACGATGATAGAATTGGTCAACGAACCGGCATTAAACGCGATCCGATCAAAGGATTTCCCTAATTCTGTATCCGCATACAACTCCAGCGGTAAAATCGGCCGGCCAAACGGAGGCACCGAACCGGGAACCAAGCCTGTCAGCTCCATCAATTCGTCAGGGGTTGCGAAACGCGATTTTTTAGCGTGCAAGTACTGTTTGATGGCGGCAGAATCTAGCTTTCGATCTGCTGGAAGCACGAAAATACAGAATCGTTCATCAATTCTCATAACAATCGCTTTGGCTCCGACGCCCAGCGGTTCTCCGCGTGCTCGAGCGGACTCTTCTGATGTATGAGTTGGATTGTGAGTCACTTCTCGAAAACTAATCTGAGCGGATTGTAGCAAATGGCGAATCGATTCTAACACGGGTGATGTATCCACGCGGTGCACTCCTACAAGTCGAACTGAGGTACCGGCGCCTGCGATAGCGACTAATGGCTTTTCGCGTACTGCTTAGTGATTTATCCAGCCTACAAATACTGCTGCACAGTGATATCGACCTTTTTCCAAGCAAGGTCTCTCTTGGAGAGAAGGGCGACTATTCCGACTCCAGGCACTGTGCTACTAATTACAGGCTACTGTTTCACACTACAATATCCAGGTGCCTGACATCATGGTACCGCAAGAGCATAAGCGTGCTCACGAGTCCCTCTGTGATAGAGTGATAGAATTGCCTGCATGAGAAATAGTCAGCAATTGACAAGCAATTAGAACATCATTGTTTCGATGGATAAGTGTGATGCATTCGAATAGGTCTTACCTAATGGTATTTGATTTCGGAAGTTCCGCGCATGTGCGGGCAAGTTTGTGTAGTTGGTTTATGTTGGTCTCGATTCTCATTGTCAGTGGATTGACCGGGCAAGAGAAGCCTCGCTCGAACCGGCTGGCAAAAGAATCGAGTCCGTATTTACTGCAACATGCGCACAATCCGGTGGATTGGCATCCTTGGGGCGATGAAGCACTTGCGCTAGCGAAACAGCAAGGGAAACTCATTTTTCTTTCCGTCGGCTATTCGGCATGCCATTGGTGCCACGTGATGGAGAAGGAATCATTTGTTGACGAAGAAATCGCCAAGTTTTTGAATGAGCACTTCATCTGTATCAAAGTGGATCGCGAAGAACGCCCCGATATCGATCAAATCTACATGCTGAGTGTACAGATGTTGACAGGCCAGGGTGGCTGGCCACTGTCAGTTTTTTTGACTCCCGAGGCCAAACCCATTTTTGGAGGCACGTACTTTCCTGCTCGCGATGGTGATCGGGGAAGCGCACCCGGTTTTCTGACGGCGATTCGGCGTGCAGAAGATCTTTGGCGCACGCAGCGGCAAGCGTTAACTGAGCAAGCAGAGCGGGTCACGCAAGAAATCCGCAATTCACTTTCGGCGAATGCTGGCCAGGCACTAATACTTGATCCACAAGCCGCTGAAAAGGAATTGGCTGCTATTCCCGGCCAGACCGATGAGTCGTTGGCTGAGCAATTCGATGCTCGCTTTGGCGGATTTGGCTTCTCGGAAGCGGAACCCTCTCGTCCCAAATTCCCAGAACCGTCAAACTTATTTTTTTTGCTGCAAAGAATTCGTAGTCCGTCGACAAACGAGTCGCTGAAGAACTCCAGTCGCAGCATGTTGTTAAAAACTCTCGATTCCATGGCGGCGGGAGGCATGCATGACCATCTTGGTGGAGGCTTTCATCGATACAGCACCGACAGGTTTTGGCGCATTCCGCACTTCGAGAAGATGCTATACGACAATGGCCAGCTAGCGCAGTTATATGCCGAAGCCTACGCGTTAACGGAACAAGATGAATATCGAAGCGTGGCGGCGGGGATCTGTGATTTTGTCATGCGTGAACTAACTGCTCCCGGCGGAGCCTTTTATTCTTCCTTGGACGCCGACTCAGAGGGTGAAGAAGGAAAGTTCTACGTCTGGGGTGCTGAGGAGTTGGCCAAGACCAGCCCGCAGATTCCGAATTTCGAACTATTTGCTGAAGCCTACGCGCTGAAGTCCGCACCAAATTTTGAGTCCAAATTCTACGCTCTGCAAACCAGTATGCCGCTGACTCAGTTGGCTCAATCAAAGGGTCAAACGTATGCTGAATATGACCGCAAGTTAGCGCCTATCCGAAAAAAACTGTTGGATCTGCGTGCGCATCGTCAACGGCCCGGTACCGACGATAAGATCCTTACGAGTTGGAACGGCCTGATGATTGCTGGTATGGCGGACGCCGGTAGGTTGCTCGAGCAACCACAGTACGTTGCGGCTGGCAAACGAGCGGCCGAATTTATCCTCGACAAACTAAGACGCGACGACAATCGGTTGCTGCGCACCTATGCTGTCGAGCAAGCAAAACTGAACGCGTATTTGGATGATTATGCGTTTTTGGTATATGGACTGTTGCGGTTGCATGCAGCCACAGGTGAGCAGCGTTGGTTGGACGAAGCAACCAAATTGACCGACTCACAAATGAAATACTTCCACGATGAGCGTTCTGGTGGTTACTTTTACACTTCCAGCGACCATCCGACGTTGATTGTTCGCTTGAGCGATCCGGTCGACGGAGCAATCCCGTCTGGCAACAGCATTACAGCCTCAAATCTACGATATTTGGCAACCATCGGAAAACAGGAGCGATTCGAGCAACCGCTGAAGCAATTGTTATTGTCTTCACGTACTCTGCTCGAGCGCAGCCCATCCGCATGTACTTTCATGTCGGCTGAAATTGCCTATTGGCTCGAACGATAACTGGTGACACCCGCCGCGCCAGACGGTCAGCGAACGCCCACACGACCTTCGTCTCCGGAAATCCTATGGACGATCAACCCGTTGATTCCATGCATATATTCCGCATTCTTGATGCAAATGCAAATCGGGCTGCTGAAGGCTTGCGCACGTTGGAGGAAATCGCCCGCTTGGTGCGCGAAGATGTTTGGTCGTCAGCTCAACTTAAGTCGCTGCGCCATTCATTGGCACAGATTGTAGATCGCATCCCGCGCCACTTGAGATTGCAAGCTCGTTCGACGGTTACAGATGCAGGAACCAACCTAACTGCAGCCAGCGAACAGCAACGAGCTGATTGGCATGCTATCATCACATCCGCATCCGAACGTATCGGACAATCCCTTCGTTGCTTGGAAGAGTTTGCTAAGTATGTGGATCATGAATTAGCCGACTTATTCAAGAGGTTTCGATACCAAGCGTACGATGTCTTGGCGCAAGTCGAACAACGATTAAGTATCCCGAATCGTCTAACAAATGCGCACTTGTACGTTTTGGTCGATTGCCAGAAGCCTCTAGACAAGTTTGTTGATTACGTTGGCAAGTTGATTGAATTCGGCGTGGACGTGGTGCAGATTCGCGACAAAGTAGTCGATGACGCACAATTAGTGAAGTACACACAAGCGGCGATGACGTGCATTGCGGATAAGGGAGCTTTCATTGTCGTCAATGATCGAGCCGACGTTGCATTGGTCGCTGGCGCTTCGGGTGTCCACGTCGGACAAGAAGACCTGCCAATCGAAGCTGTGCGACGGATTGTTGGCTACGACCTCATCGTGGGCGTTTCGACCCATTCAATCGAACAAGCGGAAGACGCTCAGCGGCGAGGTGCCGATTATATTGGTGTGGGGCCAACGTTTCCGACCGATACGAAACAGTTTGTTGAATTTCCTGGTCTGGATTTGATTCGCCAAGTATCTGAACGGATTCGCATTCCGGCATTCGCGATTGGTGGAATTTCATCTAAAAACCTTTTGAACGTTATTGCGGCTGGTGCCAGGGGCATTGCTGTATCCTCGGCTATACACAGCGATTCAGATCCGTTTGTTGCCACTCGACTTTTGGCGCAGCAGATGCGACTCGCTGGAAAAGTACCGCAGGGCAACTACTCGATGCTTAACTAATCCTCATTCGGCGGCGAGTGTCCGAGTAAGTTTACCAAAGGAGTTTTACCAACCATGATGAGACGCGACTTCTTGACATCAACTTCGGTCACGGCTGCTGGGGCAGCGCCACTATTACAAGCTGCGCAAATCGGGGGCCAGCCAGAGTTGAAAATCACGGACATCAAGATCTTCTTGGTCGGAGTCGGTACTCGAAATCTGTGCTTTGTGAAAGTGTTGACTAATCAAGGCATTCACGGCATCGGTGAAGCTTATTCGTGCGGTCCAGACCAAGCCACGGTCAAGGTCATTGAAGATTTCAAGAGCTGGTTGATCGGACAAGATCCTAGGAATATCGAGTATCTTTGGTCATTGATGTACAACTTCACCAGGTTTCCTGGCGGCAGTATCGTGAACGCTGCGATCAGTGGAATTGAACACGCCTTGTGGGATATCTCTGGGAAAGTGGTTGAGTTACCGGTGTACATGTTACTGGGCGGGAGAGTGCGCGACAAAATTCGCACCTACCAGAGCGCTCGTGGGGACGACCCATCCCAAGTTGCCGATCACGCTCGTAAGCTAATCGAAAAATATGGTTACACGGCGATCAAAATGTCGCCGCACATGGCCGGAACGAACTCGCGACCAATTAACTATGTTACCCGACTAGCTGGCAAACGAGTTGCGGCAGTACGCGAAGCTGTTGGTCCCGATATCGACATTGGAGTCGATATTCACGCCAAGTTTTTTGAAGTCAGTCGCGCGATTCGCATGGCCAAAGAAATCGAAGCCTATAATCCAATGTGGTTGGAAGAGCCCATTCGACCTGAAAACACCGACGCCATGCGCAAACTGTCCGAACATTGCGATATTCCATTGGCTAGCGGTGAATGCAATTACACACGTCACGAGTTTCGAGAGCTCTTGGCCGCGCAGTGCCTTGACTTCATTCAGCCAGACATTTGTGTGGCCGGCGGAATTCTTGAGCTAAAGAAAATTGCAGCTATGGCAGACGCGTTTAATGTCCGCGTTGCACCGCACAATCCGATGGGGCCGGTGGCGACCGCAGTAAACGTCCATTTTGCGGCCTCCACACCCAACTTCTTTATTCTTGAGTACCATCCGGACGACGAATCACCTCGCAAAGATCTTTTGGTCGAACCGATGATGGTCGGAAAAGATGGCCACATACCACTGCCAATGAAACCGGGGTTGGGAATCGAGCTGAACGAGGAGGCTTTTAGGCATTTTCCACCACAACCTTGGCATCGCGGATTCGAATTCCGTGCAGATGGTTCCGTTGGATTCATCTGACCTTGGCATGTCGCAGAATACACAATCGATTGGGGCTAAACAAAAAATGCGGGCGGTCACCATGTCGTAACCGTCCGCACCGAGAGATGTTACAAAGCCCAGACGGACTGTAACATAAAGAAGTTTCAATAGACTATTGCTGAATCGCTCCGCAACTGCTGCATCCGTTCGAACTTACGACCCCACAACCACCACAAGCATTTGCGCCACCACAAGCAGAACAACCACCTGCACCAGAAGCCTGCCCGACCGCGTTGGATTCCAAACTGCAGGGCGAGAACGTATAGGAGACCAGTTTTGGCACCATGCGACAAACTTGCACTTGTACTTCTTTAGTTGTCGCGACGGGAACTCGCACGGTATAGGGTTCGCTCACCTCTTCTTGAATTGTTTGGTAGGTGGTAGTAGTGATCGGTTCGATTTGGACTTCGGGAACATTTACCGTAAAGCTAACTTCTTTGGTCCGCTTTTCCGTTTTGTAGCTGACGACAGGAATCGTCTCCGTACGCGTTACTTGCTTGTAGCTCAATTCTCTACGTGTACGTGTGCGAGATTCGTCAACGTATTTGACAACTTTGCGAGAACGTGTTCTTTTCTCAGAAACGTAGTCAACGACTTTGCGGGAGCCAGTTCGCTCTTCAGGACGATATACCAGGTAAGTGCATTCGTAGGGAACCTGTTCACTGCGCTGTTCATAGACTGTGTAAGCCACTTCTTGAGTGTGTGCTACATTCTCGACCACAGGAACTTCTTCGGTAACGATGTTGGGGACCCACACGCGTCGCGAAACAGTTTGAGAGACTGGAGCCGCATAGATCGCACCGCTATTACAATCTCCCCCTGAACCCATTGCCACGCCGCCTGCACAACTGGAGGTACCGCAACCGCCACAACCAGCGTTGCTAACATAGCCGCCAACCGTACCACAGCCACCGCAGCCAACTTGATTTCCACAGCCACCGCAGCCAACTTGATTTCCACAGCCGACTTGGCCGACGTAGGCTCCACAACCACCCATGCTAAATCCACAACCAGAACCATTTCCAACGACAGCCTGACCGCTGGCCATGCCTACGCCACTCACAGCAACCTCATCGATATGTGTTTCCCAGTGGCCGTAATCTCGAGTAACCGTTTGTGTCTTGGTTGTCGGAATGCACACCTGCACAGTACGTGTCTTGGTAACTGGCACCGCGTTGGTAACAGTATGAGTTCGCATCTGCGATTCCGCTCTTGGAACTAGAACTGTGTAAGTAAACTGTTCGTCACGCAGAGTCGGTACTTTTATTTCATATTCTTCGGGGACGTCTTCGACATGCGGAACTTTCACAGTGTAAGTTTCAGGAACCTCTTTCCACACAGGAACTGTTTCCACGAGATCTACCGTCTTCTGTGATGTTTCTGGCACTAACACACTGTATTCAATTGTTTTGGTTTCTGTTTTCGGAACCATAACGGTCTTGGACCGATAATCCTGGACTTGTACAGGTTCGGTCCGAGAAATCGTCCGCGTACGATAGCGAGTTTCCTCTTGATATTCAGTTGCGCACTCGGCTCGCGATTCGGTCACATATTGTGGTTCCAGAACGACTTTGTAAGCCGTAATTGGCATACACTCGATGAGCTGGCGAAGTTCACTATTCTGGTCGGCCAAGGCTTGTTGGCAACCAACGATCGCCGAATGGCTGCCATCAGCGCAACCGATCGTCTGCACTCCAGTTTGAAACTGATTGCCGCATGAGCCAATTGCGCCACATCCCGTCACACCGCAGGTGTCGCTACAGCCACCGATGCGGATTCCGTTAACCGCATACGAACTCGCGGCCGAAATCATCACATAGGTCAAGGTAAGAGTAATACAGATCAAATGTTTCATTAATTCTCTCCTGCTGTGGAATTCAATTGCATCGCATGGCTTTAACGATTGCACCAACTTTGAGGGCAATTTTAGTTCGAATGTAGACGAACGCAAATCAATCGATAGATTTAGCCTGAACGATTAATGCAAACAGCGATTGAAAATTGACCGCGCATGTTTTTTCTGCCTGTTTTTGTCTGGCACTCGCCTAAGAGACGTTTGCTGTGCCCTAGAATCGGATCGCAGGCAGGATCGTAGAAACCGACGCTTTTGGAGAATTCTCGCACGCTGCGAGTTTTTTTGATATTATTTTGAAGTATCCATTTCGAATGTGCGGTCAGCAGTACGTCCACGGGTGAGTCGCCAAGCGGTTACGAGGAGCCAAACTTTGTCACCTCGCGACTTACGGCAAAGCTATCAAATTCGCAGAAGTTTGTGTCGCAAAGCAACTCAAACCGCGAAAATACGGAGCACCGGTGTTGCCATGGCCAGTTTAATATTGAGAAGCTTCTCACGTGCATTCGTTTTCAAGATCGTCGTTCTGAATCTGGTGACCATGGCATCCGATGCGACAATCCCGTCGCTCGATAGTCAGTTTTCTGCACCAAAGGAAATCGTTCGCGAAACTCCATTAAGTTTCCAGCGGCACGTGATACCACTTTTGGGACGATTGGGATGCAATGGTCGCGCATGCCACGGAAGCTTTCAAGGGCAAGGTGGCTTTCGTCTTTCGATGTTTGGATATGACTTCCATGAAGATTACCAGTCGCTGACCGCCGGACCGAACTCAAGGATATCCAAGAGCGATCCGCAGGCAAGTTTGATTCTGAAAAAGCCGACTACCGAAGAAGAGCATGAAGGTGGCAAGAGGTTGGAACGCGATAGTTGGCAATATCGGGTTCTCAGGCGCTGGATTGAACAGGGGGCTACTGAAGACAGTGGTGGCGCCAACCACCTAATCAAACTGGAAGTGTTCCCGCTGGAGTTGATTTTTTCAGATTTGGGCGAGCAGCGCCAATTGGAAGTGATTGCCCATTGGGATGACGGTTCCCGTGAGGACGTGACATGCCTGACGAGATTCCATTCGACCGATGAAGGTACCGTACAAGTCGACGAGCAAGGTCGTGCGACGGCAACGGGTCGAGGTGACGCGCATGTTATCGCCAGCTACGACTTGGCGGTTTCATCGATCAACGCGATCATGCCTGTATCCAAGCTTGTTGGGGTGGATTATCCGCAAGTAATAACGAACACGATGATTGATGAATTGGTCCTCGGCAAACTGCGAAAGCTTGGCATTGTGCCGGCGGAAATTTGTTCGGACGAAGAATTCTTGCGCCGCGTCAGCTTGGACATTACTGGTTCACTCCCGCTCCCTGATGAGATTCGCAGATTTTTGACGGATTCCAATCCTCACAAGCGTAGCTCGAAGATCAATGAGCTACTTCAGCGTCCTGCTTATTCGGTTTGGTGGGGAACGCTGCTTTGCGACTACACGGGCCTAAACGCTCCCCTGCAACTTGGCAACACAGACTTCGCAAAACCGGTGGGCGATCAATGGACGGCTTGGATTGAACGCAAGCTCCGAGATAACGTGCCGTATGACAAACTTGTCGAAGGAATTGTCGTGGCCACCAGTCGGAAACCTGGGCAGAGTTACCGAGAGTTTGCGTTGGAGCAAAGTCAGTACACACGTACAGTACAGCCAGTTGATTTTGCGGCGCAGGAAAAAATGCCACACTTCTGGCACCGCGAAAATCTCAAAGAGCCAGAACAGAAGGCGTTGGCATTTGCTTATTCATTTTTGGGCGTCCGCTTGGATTGCGCTCAGTGCCATAAACATCCGTTTGATCGTTGGACCAAGCAAGACTTTGATCAGTTTGCTGCTTGTTTCGATAGGGTGCGCAAAGGTGTTTCTCCCGAGTGCCAGCAGGCGTATGATGAGATGGTTACCGAACTAGGCGTAACCAAAAATACAACGGCTGCGGAACGGCGAGGAAAATATTTGCGGCTGGCGGCGGAAGGAAATCCCGCACCCTGGAAGGAAGTCTACATTGGAGAACCGGAGAAGCCGCGTGAGCCTGGTCCAAATTCGACCCCTAAGATTCTAGGTGAAGCAGAACTGCAACTGGGCCCTACTGATGATCCGCGCGTTTCATTGATGCAGTGGCTGCGAGACGAGGACAATCCGTACTTTGCTCGAGCGATTATCAATCGTGTGTGGGCACAGTATTTTGGTCGCGGCATCGTCCATCCTCCTGACGACCAGAATCTCGGAAACCCACCGAGCAACCCAGCGCTGCTGGATTACTTGTCGTTGGCATTCGTCAAAAACAGTTACGATCTCAAATGGTTGCATCGCCAGATCGCCAACAGTGCCACTTATCAACGGAGTTGCCGCACTAACGACACCAATCGACTCGACGAACGCAACTTTAGTCATGCAATTGTTCGTCGATTACCTGCGGAAGTGGTCGTCGACGCATTGCTGCAATCGACTGCCAGGTCTGACAAACTCGCCTCGTTTCAAACGATAATGAAAGATCGACGCATTAGCGTCCAGGCCACCGCCGACCATCGGCGCACTGAGTTTGGATTGGCCGTATTTGGTAAACCCTTACGCAACACCAATTGTGACTGTGAACGTGAAATGTTGCCATCCTTGTTACAAAGTGTCTTTCTGCGAAATGACAAGGATATGCTGGCTGCGCTCGATCGCACCGATGGTTGGTTGAAGGAACTTGCCAGCGAGTCCATCGATCAGGAGCATGCGGCGCCGTTGCGATCGCAGGTCGTAAACGAAGCCTATTTGAGGACACTGGGACGGATGCCAGATGAAGGAGAGTACCAGCGTGCGGTGCAGTATTTTGACAATTCGGCTGACGACAAACAAGCACAACATGACTTGTTATGGGTGCTGATCAACACGCAAGAGTTTGTAACCAACCACTAATAGAAGCCAAAAATAACGGAAGTCGAAGATGCGTAGAGTTACTCGGCGGACATTTGTGCAGGTCGGTTATTTGGCTGGGTTGGGTTTGAGCTTGGTGGACCACCAGCGGTTGCTGGGGACTGAAGGCGCCGCATTACCGTCGACAGCCGATTCGGTCATCTTTGTGCACTTGGCGGGCGGTCCAAGTCACCTTGATACTTTGGATATGAAACCGGCAGCTCCCGCTGAAGAAAAAGGAGAATTTCAAAGTATCAACAGCCGACTTGCCGGTGTCCCAACTTGTGAACATCTGCCGAAACTGGCTTCGATGCTCAATCGGTTTACATTGATCAGAGGCATCAGCCATTCCGCTGGTGCACATCCGCAAGCTGACGAGTATCTCTTTACTGGCAATCGACCCAATCCTTCGGTTGCGTTTCCGTCGATGGGCTCCGTTCTAGCCAAAGAACGCCCGGTGGCCGACGAAATTCCTGGTTTTGTGTCGATACCCACTAGCGAAATGGGGCCCGGTTTTCTCGGTGTAGCATACAGCTCATACAAAACGACTGCGATACCCGCCGCTGGCAAGCCTTTTGACGTACGCGGACTATCATTGGCAGATGGATTTACGATTGAGCGGATCAGTCGACGTGAGCAATTGCTGCAGGACTTGGATAAGCGATTGCGTCAAGCGGACGCCAATAGTGCTGTCCTGGATGGATTGGACAAGTTTGCCAAAAAAGCGAATGCGATGCTCTTGTCTGATCGCGCCCGAACGGCGTTCAATACATTTCGTGAGCCGCCTAGTATTGCGAAGCTATTTGATGCAAATGACACTGGACAGAGCCTGTTGTTAGCAGCCCGATTAGTGGAACATGGAGTACGCTTCGTAACTGTTACACTGGGCGCATGGGATACGCACCTTGACAACTTCAAAAATCTCAAGAACCAACTTCTGCCTCCTTTCGACTCAGGGATTACGGCGCTGGTGCAAACGCTTGAAGAAAAGGGATTGCTGAAGCGAACTCTGGTCGTTGCCACTGGCGAATTCGGGCGCACTCCAAAAATCAACTCCAACGCAGGGCGGGACCATTGGCCGCGCACAATGTGGACGCTGGTTGCAGGAGGCGGTGTAGGAGCTGGTAATTTGGTCGGAGGTACCGACAGTAAAGGTCATGGCCCCGACGATGCCACCGACCTTAAGCCCGACGATTTGGCTGCTTCGATTTATCGCGCCCTAGGAATCGATCACCGCATGGAGTATACAACTCGCTCTGGTCGACCAGCGACACTGGTGGCGGACGGAAAAGTAATTCAAAACTTGTTTGTGTGACTCTAACCAACATTGGCCGATCGTAGTTTCTATTAGTTTGTTTATAGGGCAAATTGCGGCCTTCTGAGTTCTAAACTCAATAAGTGGAGATTATGCGGATGACAAAACTAGTTAACAACTTAATTGCTCTTTTGTTGGTTGGTGGTTGGGCTTACATAACACCGCTGGTGTCACTAGCCGTCGATTGGCCACAATTTCGGGGAGCGAATTGCGCTGGCATCTCTGCCGCAAAAGTTGAATTACCAGAGCGATTTTCCCCTACCGAGAATGTTAAATGGTCAGCCGAATTGGGTGACGGCGTCGGCAGTGTGGTCGTTGCTGCCGGACGTACTTTCGTCAGTGCGATGAGTGGCCCGGAAACGGTCAGTTTATTTGCGTTCGACACAAAGTCAGGTAAAAAACTGTGGCAACGCGATTGGGCAACTGGCCAGCTCAGTGAAGTGCATAAGACCAACAGTCAAGCTAGTGCGACTCCGGCGGCTGATGACGAACGATGTTATTTTTACTTCAGTACCCTTGGCTTACGAGCGGTGGATGCAAAGACAGGTGCAGACGTGTGGCACTTTCCAATGCCCACACCATTTTTCGTGTTCAAATGGGGACCAGGTGCGTCTCCGGTATTGCATCGCGACACGGTGCTGTTCTGCCAAGATGACGACCTGAATCCCGCGCTGTACGCGATCGACAAAGCCACGGGGAAACTGCGCTGGAAAGATGAACGACTGGACATGGCAGTCAACTATACGCATCCCGTCGTGTGCTCTGCAAACGGACAAGAGGATATTGTGGTTGGAGGTACCGGCATTTTGATCGGTTACGATCCGCAGACAGGCGCGCGCCGCTGGACCGCGAAGATCATGCTCAGAAATATCAAGACGACTCCCGTTGTGGAGAATGGAATCATTTATATCTCTGTTCAAAGTGGTGGTATTGCCAATCAGTGGCTGGCTGCGGTTGACCAAGGCGAGACCGGCAATCGCGATGGCAAGATCGACAGGAAGGAAATTCAGTCTTTTGTAGGCAATACGCCAATTCCAGAGGCTTTTTTCAGGAAGACTTTCGAACGCGGCGATATCGATGGCAACGGTTACTTAGAAGGCCGAGAATTAGATGTCGCGTTTATGCATCCCGACAATTTCGCGGGCGCAACCTTTACTTCGTTGGGCGAAAAAGCAGCCGAACAGTTCATTATGGCTGTACGTGGTGGAGGCACAGGAGATGTCACCAATACCCATGTTGTATGGAAACATGCGACACGCCATACCGACCACATTGTTTCGCCGTTTGTTGCCGACCAACGCATGTTATTAATCAAAGAAGGTGGCATCAGTACGGTTTTTGAAACTTCCTCCGGCAACCCCCTACGCGAACCCAAACGAGTTGGTGCTGGCGGCAGCTATTTTGCTTCACCAATCTTTGGCGACGGCAAGATTTTCTTGGCAAGTGATAACGGCAAAGTCGTGGTGTTGAGGAACAATGCCCAATTCGAAGAATTGGCGAGCAATGATTTTGGCGAAAGCATTATTTCAACTCCTGCTATTTCGGAGGATGGTTTGCTCATTCGCACGCGCACGAAGTTGTATTGCATTGCGAAATAGGGGCAATCCGGTGGCCGATCGTCGCCAATTTGTTTGTATCTGCACAAAGATTCTTGCGGTGAATAGACATGGATAACTGGTCGAAAATGGAGGACGAGGCTACACTGCCTGCTTGAAAATACTTGTGGGAGATCGGCAGGTTGAGTATTGCCTGTGGTACTGTCTCGCCAGTGCAAGATTTTGGATTAACGCTCTAATTGTGCCAACGCTCTGCCCAGTTCGCTGACGGGAAAGCGTAGATACTCACATGATCCTGCCGACCAACGCGATGTGGAAAAGGTATGCCGCGAGACTTTTTGTTAGGTTGCAAAGATTACTATGATGTGGTCGTCATCGGCAGTGGATTGGCCGGTTTGACGGTCGCAAATGTGCTGGGCCGATCCGGCCACTCCGTGTTGTTGTTGGAACAGCATTACAAACTGGGTGGATTGGCAACTTGGTTCCGTCGGCCTGGAAGTCATATCTTCGATATTTCGTTGCACGGATTCCCAGCAGGGATGCTCAAGAGTTGCAGACGATACTGGACCGACGAAATCGCGGACAACATTGTGCAGTTGAAGAACATTCGGTTCGACAACCCAATGTTCTCATTAACTACTACGTTTAATCGCGACGACTTTACCAAACTGTTGACCAACCAATTCGGCGTTCCGCAAGAGAATGTGCGACAGTTCTTCGATACCGCGCGTGGTATGAATTTCTATGACGACCAGCGTATGACGACGCGCGAGTTATTCGACAAGTTTTTTCCTGGTCGCGAAGACGTGATTCGCTTGCTGATGGAACCCATCACTTACGCAAACGGTTCGACATTGGAGGACCCCGCGATCACCTACGGTATCGTATTTTCCAATTTTATGGCCAAAGGAGTATTTATTTACGAAGGGGGAACGGATGATCTGGTCGGTAAGATGCATGCGGAACTGCAACGCAACAGTGTTGACGCGCGAGTGCGTTGTGAGGTTTCGAAAGTCATCGTCGGCCAACAAGGGGTCGAAGGAGTATTAGTCAACGGCAAGTTGATCCGGTGCGGTACGGTAGTCAGCAATTCAAACTTGAACGCAACAATATTCAATATGGTGGGACAAGAACATTTTGACCCCCAGTTTGTCGATCAAGCCAGAGCAGTAAGGCTGAATAATAGTAGTACACAAGTATACATGGCGCTCAAGGAAGGTGAGGAAATCGACGAATCGACCGGTGATTTGTTATTCAGTTCTACGGCTCCACTGTTTCGCACCGATCTGCTATTGAGTCGCCAAATCACCAGTCGTACGTTTAGTTTTTATTACCCGCGCACTCGCCCCCACGCAAAACGTCGATATGCGGTCGTTAGCAGCACTAACGCACGTTATGAAGATTGGGCGAATTTGGATGAACATGAGTACGCAGCCAGCAAGCAAGATTTGATCGATACAACCATCGAAGCGCTGCACAAGTATGTGCCAGGTATTCACGAGAAAATTGACCACGTTGAGGCCGCCACACCTCGAACTTTCCAGCACTACACCAAACACTTATTAGGAGCCAGCTTCGGGACGAAGTTCGAGGGACTGGCCGTCAGTCGTGCGTTACCAGAACAAGTCCCGGGACTGTATCACGCTGGTAGTGTGGGCATCATCATGTCCGGTTGGCTGGGTGCCATCAACTATGGAGTCATTGTGGCTAACGACGTCGATCAACGACTGATGCGCGTAGGGAGTTCAGCCAATTCCTCATAGTCGCGGTTCTAGCTAGCTACACCGCTCTTTGTGCGCAATTCTCTGTGCGCAAAACCACGAAAGTTTAAAAAAGTTCGCGTATGGGTTGACCGCGGTAGATGTGGTAAGGACGACCGTCGACATCGTGGAATTGCCGGTCTGGCCCAATTCCTAACGCGTGAAAAATTGTGGCTGCCAAATCCGCAGGAGTAAATGCGTCGGAGGTTGGCAAACCTCCCTGCACGTCTGTCGACCCAATTACCCGACCGGGTTGCACTCCTCCACCAGCGAAAAAGCACGGAAATACGTCTCCCCAATGGTGCCGACCCGGCGTGAAAATTTCACCTGAAGCATTTTTTCCTCCAACCGTTATGGGAGAGATCTTGGGGGTGCGCCCCATTTCACCGCACATCACCACCAGAGTCTCATCCAACAACCCGCGATCCTCCAAGTCATCCAAGAAGCCACTGAGGCAATGATCAATCGACGGTAACAGCTTGCCCTTCAAATCACGAAATGCATTCTGGTGAGTATCCCAGCCTCGCAGGTTTATCTGAACCATGCGCACACCGGCTTCGATCAAACGCCGCGCCACCAAGAACCCCTGTCCCCACTCCTCGCGTCCGTAGAGGTCTCGGACCTGGTCGGACTCTTGGGTTACATCAAAGGGATTCTCTTTCCCGGGCTGGGCGGCAGCCAACAATTGTAGGGCTTGTGCTCGATGAGCATTCCATTTTGCTCGCAACGCTGTTTCATGCAGGCCGATCGTCGGCCCTTGCGATGCAAGTGAATTGCTTCGAGCAGTACTTTCGATGTCGTGGCGCAGCGCTTCCAAACGATGCAAAAACAGCGACCGGTTCTCAAGTTGACTCAGCGTAAATCCATTTTCAACTCCGAGGCTGGGCCGATGGAAGTCAGGGTTGCGGCAACTGCTGTTATCCCACCAGGCGTTCGGCCCCGTACCGGGAGACCGACTAGGATCATTCGGATCGTCGTGACTAAAACAATTTGGGCAGGAACCAGCGGCATCCTTGGCGTTGCACTTGGGAGCCAGATCAACGCCCCAGCGATCGTATGCCGGACCCAAGATCCCGGAATCGCGACCTGGATAGGACATCAAGTAACCACGTGGAACTTCGACAACCGACGGCCAACCTGATATTTTGTCCGCTGGAGCTCCGTATGCTACGAGTGAACCGATGCTAGGCCAGGCCATCCGTCCTTGACGCGGTGTAGTAATAGTGGCGTTGGTGTCTCCTACCGGTAATTCTGTCGTACCAGTGTGCAGCAGGTAATGGCAACTATTGTGTTCATTGCGAAACTGGCGGTCCGCAATATGGTGCATTGTGCGGACCAATGAGAATCGATGTGCTCGTTGAGCGAGCTTGGGTAGGTACTCGCAAAAACGAACACCAGCCAGTTTCGTCGCCGTGGTACCGTATTCGCCTCGTATTTCTGCGGGTGCTTGTGGTTTGGGATCAAACGTCTCGTGCTGAGATGGGCCGCCAGATTGGAAGATAAACACGATCGATTTGGCGGGTGGACGTCGAGCAGAGGTATCGGCTTGCAATTGCGATTGCAAACGCAACAAATCCATCGTGCCAAAACCAAATAAGCTGAGGCCGCCAATCCTCAACAATTCCCGCCGTCCGATTTCCGGATGATCCAGTTCGTTACATCCCAGCCGACGCATACGAGGCCCTCAACGCTGGCGCAGTGAATGAAAGTCAATCTTGGTGTTTTTATAGCTCAACTGCGCTGGGAATGCCATAACAATGCCGCGACATTACTCGACGAATTCGATTCCCTTCCTGGCCTCAGCCAACTTGTCGAGGGTCGATGAAGTGACGTTGGTATTGGAGATGTTTAGCCACATCAGTTTTGGTAACTGGGCCAGTTGTTCGACTCCAGCATCGGTCATCGAAGTGCCACAGATGTTCAATCTGGCGAGGTTCAGAAATTTTAGGAGTGACGGAGCCGCTTCATCTGTGATTTGTGTTGCTTCCAAGTTCAATTCTTCAATTTCAGTTAGTTCGCTGAGCGCAGATAGAGCTTCATCATCCAGCTTGGTCTCCCACAACCCAATATAGTTTAGTCGCGAAAGTCGGTTAATCTGGGCGATCCCTTTGGCTGAAGTTAGCCTGCATTCACTGATATCAAGGTAATTTACATTCGGTAACTGGCTAACGATCGCTAGTCCTGCGTCGTCCAG
>CAZVBC010000123.1:0-17580 GCA_964625155.1 uncultured Pirellulaceae bacterium | reverse complement strand
GCCCCGCGTTGTAATTCGCGGCGAGTTCGGTGAGCGACAGCGTGCGGTTGTAGATCGCCACTTCGTCGATCTTGCCGTCGAAGAAGAAACCGGGATTTCCGTTGTTGAGTTCCGCGCCGATGCTCACAGGCGACGTGTCATAAGTGATCGTTCCCGTCGCCGCTTGGCTCGCAATTTCCGCACCGTTCAGGAACAGCCGCACGTTCGCACCGTCGTAGGTCGCGGCGACGTGTTGCCACGTTCCGGCTGTGACCGTGGTGGTGCTGAACAGGGACTCAAGCGTACCGCTCGCCGATGTCGTGTAGTACATCGCCAATAATCCATTGTCTGTACCCAGCCAATAGCTTTCGCCGTTCCCACCGAGCTGTCCTTTCGACAACAACGTGTGAAAGCCAATCCCAACCACATCCGGATTGACCCACGTTTCCAGTGTGAGACCTGACGACGGTTCCAGCGTGTCGCTGTCAGCAACATTCACGTAGCCGGTGGTGCCGTTGAAGTCGAACGCGCTCCCCACGAGTCCCGTTGTATAAATCACGCCACCCACGATGCTGCCGGTGTTTGAGCCAGCCGAATCGTTTGTGGCGTTCTCGCCTTTCCACCAACTGATCGCTCCTTCCACCGCATCGCCGCCGGTCGCGCGGATGCCGATGTAGTTGGCGTCGATGTTGTTCAGCCCGCCGGTCGTCACCAGGATGCCGCTCCCCGACGCAAAGCCGTTGATCGCGAAACCTTGGATCGTCGAACCGCCGCCGGCGCTGCCGATGCTGAAGCCGCTGGTGCTCGCGCCGGCGTTGCTGCCGTCGAGTTCAATCACTGGCGAGCTGACATATTGCGATTGAGTTGTCGCGTCGATCGTCACGGCGTCGGTGATGGTCGGCAGCGCGGAAGTTGGTTGGATCGTGAAGACGCCAAGCTGGTTCTTGTTGTAGCCGGTGTCGCTGGTGGGGATGGCGAAGATGATGGTATCGGAACTCGTTAAGTTGGCCGTGTTGTTCGCGGCCAGGATCGCTTCTCGCAACGAAATTTTTCCATCCGCCCCTTTGCTCGCGTTCAAAGCCGAGATGCTCGACGTATTCCCATCCGCCACGTCGCTCGTCGTATCGACCACGATCGCGTTCGAGACGACCGTCACCGTCGTGCTACCCGTGGCGGTCAGCGCGCCGCCACTGCCTTGCGCTCCGCTGTTGCCGTCGCTGAATGTCCAGTTGATTTGCGCCGTGGTCGAACTGGTCCCGATATTGGCATAGGCCAGCAACTGCATCGTTTGATTGACGCGCGCCTGCGTGGCGTTGCTGTTGAACGTCAGCAACAACGTCCCGCCGCTGTTCGTGGTCACCGTGCCGATCGTCGTGCCGGAGAGCACCAGGTTGCCGCCTTGGGTCAACGTCGACAGCGCGCCGGTGGCACTGAAGACATCGTTCGCATTCGCGCCGCCATTACGAACTAGCGTCAGCGTCGCTCCACTAAAAATGTCCGCGCTGCTTAGTTCGGCATCGACGACTTGCACGTTGGCATCGAGCACCAGCGCCGCGCCGCCGATCGTAAACGAGGGAGTGCCGTTCAGGGTGTTCGTGAATGAATTATCGAACGTCGTATCAATCGCTCCCGTCGAAAGATAACGCCCGACAGCGAAGTCGTAATTCGTGCCATTGTGACTGCTGCCGGAAACGACCAGTCGTCCATCTGCGAGCAATACGGCGTCCAGGCCTTGATCGTTTCCCGCCCCCACCGCGGTTGTCTGGATGCCATCGCCGCTGAAGGTCGTATCCAGGGCACCGGTGCTGGTATAGCGGACAAGAACAAGATCTTCATTCGTGGTGACGGAAGTTCCCACAACGACGATCTTGCCGTCATTTTGCACGACGACGCTATTCGCTGAATCAGTGCCGGAACCAACCGCCGTCGTCAGCTTGCCGTCCGTATCGAAGCTGGTGTCAAGCGACCCGTCGGCGTTCAGTCGCAGCGCGGCGATATCCCAAGTCGCGTTGTTGGTATATCCCGCGACCACAATCTTGCCATCGGTTTGCACCGCAACGTCATGGGCGATCGAGTACCCCGCGCCAAAGGAAACATACTGAGCGCCATCTCCGCTGAACGTCGTATCCAAAGCGCCATTGGACAGATAGCGGTACATGAAGAAGTTGGCATTAGACGTTGATCCACCCACTCCCAAAATCTTGCCATCGGCCTGCAGCGCGACGCCATAGATATAACCGGCCGATGGCAACAGCGTGGTAACCATCCCATTACCGTCAAACGTCGTGTCGAGCGAACCGTCCGTATTGAACCGTGCATAGGCACCATATAACGACGAGAACAACTGGGCCCCAGCCACCACCAGCTTGCCGTCTTCCTGCAATGCGCCCGCATAAGCGTACCAATGCCCGTTCTCTCGCGTGGTCTGGATTCCATCACCGCTAAACGTGGTGTCGAGCGTACCATTCGAGTTGTATCGAACCACCGCGAATTCCCAAACGACATTGTCCCATACGTATCCCACAACAACGATCTTGCCGTCGGGTTGGACGAGCACGTCCGATACGTAGTCCTCCCGGCCATAAAAATCCTGAGTGACAATTCCATCGCCGCTGAAACTTGTATCGAGCGTTCCGTCGGCGTGGTAGCGAGCCACCGCGAAATTGTCGTTTGCCGTTCCCGCCACCACGAATTTTCCATCCGCCTGCACGGCGATGGCGACCCCGTAGTCGTTGGAGGCCGTAATGGACGTCGTCACGAGCCCATTCCCTGGTGCGAAAGTTGGCGCATCATTCGCCAACACTGTCGCCGTAATGTTTTTCGCGAATTCCGAAGTGCTCGCCGGAGTTGTGCCGCCGGTCAGGAACGTCGCCGTCGCCGTGACCGCGTGCCCCGCCGTCAGCGAAACGCCGCTGAGCGTTGTGTTGATCGCCCCGTTGCCGAACGCATCGGTCGTGACATTCACTGTGCCCAGATACGTCTGCCCTTCGCCGTAACCCGTGCCATCAGCGGTCGTTGACGAAAAGAATTCAATCCGATAAACGCCGCTCGCCGCCGTGTTCAGCGTGCCGACGATCGTCGTATTACCATTCAGCGTCACGGCGCTCGAAAGCACCGGGAAGTTTTGCAAGTTGTTCACGCCAGTGTCGGCATCGAGCGGATCGTTGGCGGTGACGCCGTTGTCGGACAAGTCTATGCCAATGCCGGTGTTGGAATGGATGCTGTTAGTCAGGATGCTGTTGCCGGTTCCGGCAGTGGAAATTAGGGCGACGCCATCCTGTGTGTTAAATGCGATTAAGTTGCCAGAATTTGCAGCAGTGCCGCCGATGACATTGTTGGCCGAGCTGAACGAAATGCTGACACCATGCGAAGCGTTGGCGATGCCGCTGGTTCCGGCTGCGTTTGTGCCGATGTAGTTGCCCAGGACCTGATTGCTGTCGGAGTTGTTGGTGATGAACACGCCGCTGCTGGAATTGCCTGAGATCAGATTTCGATGAGCCGACGTGGTTCCGCCGATGACATTGTTGTCGGAACCGTTGCCCGCGTCGCCATCTAGAGCGATGCCAGAACCGCTATTGGCGATGGCGGCTGTTCCAGCAGCGTTGGTGCCGATATAGTTGCCGATCAGCGTGTTATTGTCAGCGTTCCAGAGTTCAATTCCGCGAGCACCGGCGTTGGTGTTTCCTGAAACCACGTTGCGATCGTTCGCTCCTGTGCCGCCGATCGTGTTGCCGTCAGTGAACAGTACGATACCGCCTCCCAAGCCGCCGTCGGTGTTGTTTCCTTGAGCAGCGTCGCCCGCAGCGTTAAGACCAACGTAGTTGCCCAGGATTGTCGTGTTCGCCGCTTGTACGTAGATCCCATAGTCGCTGAAGCGGTTTATGACTAAGCCGCGAATGGTACTTCCTGCTGCTCCCGCGCCACTTAGCGCTAGCCCATTCGCGTTGCCGCCAGCGCTGGCGCCAGTGAGTTCAATAATTGGTGCGTTGACAAAACCGGACTGGCTCCATCCGTCGATCAGAACCGCGTCGGTGATCGTCGGAAGGGCAGTTGTCGGTGCGATGATGTATGGTCCACCGCCAGTTAAGCTGAAGGAAATCGTATCCAATCCAAGATTGCCGTTGGCATCGATAATGGCTTGGCGCAGCGACCCAGCACCACTGTCATTTGTGTTGGTAACAATATAAGTTGCCAACAGGCCATCCCAGGCGGTGGTTGCAAATGGGCTGAAAGCAATGGTTGATGAAATCTGTCCGGATTGATATTCCAAAACCCAATCACCACCTCGGCTGTTCGAACCTGTGGTATTGGTACTAGCTGCAACGTCGCTGTCGAGCAACGTCGCGAGCTGTTGGATAAGTGCTTGCCCTTGGTCGTCTGCTGCTAGATTGCAGCCATAAAACAAAATTTCGGCATCACTGGTCAAGCCGCGCTTCCAATTTACAATTTCCGCCGATTGTTGTCCGACATTTTTATTGTCGAGCCAGACATTTCCCAACTTGACTCGCCCAGTGGTACCGTGCGAGATGACATGCAGTGCGTCGTATTTTTTGTCGCCCGATAGTCGCTCAGTAAGTTGCTCGATTCCGTCCCGAGTTTGGTCGAGCACCAAGTAATCGAAAGTTCTATCGAGTTGGCTGTTCAGTATGATATCGTCTAGAAATAACTGATAGTCTCTTACGTCACTATCGATAACGACCAATTCAAGCCTTACCGACATAGCAGCCACAGGCATGGATTCGGGTTCGCCCATCTTCTCGACTGCCTCAGATGCGGTCGGTAGATCTGGCGAAAATTGAGCTGATGCAGTATCCGTCGAGGTGAGATGGTTAATCACCGCTTTCGACGTGAATTCGAGGCGGGTTGAGGCAATGGATGTGGTTTCGAATATTTGTCCGACTTGCTGAAGAATTGGGTTGACGACAATGCTTCCTGCACCTGTTGCTTCATAGTCGGCCAGCAGCCAATTTCCAATTGACTCAAGATCCGTTAACACCGGTAAGTCTTCTGAGCTCGGAACAGTTTCAGCATCCTTTTGGTTCGGACGCACCTGCAGCGAGTCAACCTCTAGATATGCTTTATCGAAACTGTGCAGCAGCACCTCACCGTCAGGGCTTAGGCAATTGGCCCATACAGTCAACTCGTCCTGTCGCTGCTCCAAAGTAGTTTGATTGAGCCATGTATTACCGAGCAAGATTGCGCCCTGATCAACATGACCAACAATGTGGATCGCTTGGACGGGCGAATCCAGACAACTGAGCACTGCGTTAATCTGCTGTAGTCCGTCGGCAGTCGAATCAATACGTTCAATTTGAATTGACGACTCAGCGTACATCACTTTAAGTTCATTGATGAACCTGTCACAAGCGTATAGATTCGAATCGACAAAAACTAGTCGAAGCGGTTCAATCAATTGGCCCACGTGATGCCATTGATTATCGATTGATTCATGTGCTTCGGTGCCAGTGAACGGCTCAGACGCGAATGAGTGGTCAGTGTTAGATGACTCTTCATCGTGAACTTGTTCGATTGTCGACTGGATATCTTTCAGCTCGCCGAACTCAGAATTCAAAGATTGTTCATGGTGAGTCGAATCGTCGTCATGATCAAAAACAACATCATGTGACGATCGTAGAGCAGGAATCGCGGTAGCAAGTGTGATATCAGCATTCATTAATGAATCTGCTGAAGCCGGTCGGTGTCCATCATTTGCTGGCGCAACGCGTTCGACTTGGGTGAGCAGATTTTCTAACTGGGCCAAAGTAGCCGGAATTGCACTGAGAGCATCATCAGAGCCTTGCCAGACGAGACTTGCTGTTTCAGTTTCGCCCATAATGAATGGGGTTTCGGTCAAGGGATCCGCTGGCATTCCTTGATGATTGTCCGTTGTGGCCGCAGAAAACAGGTCTGTATCCGAAGCCAATGAGGCTGTCGCAGGTTCGTTGGGAAGTTGTTGGTTGACAGTTGCCAGCGCCGGCGACTCTGGTGATGCGAGATACTCGCTGAGCAGTGCTTCGACGTTGGCGTCCAATTGCCCGACCGCATCGAGCGACTCGGTGCTGACTAGATCCACAGGAACGATGGTTGCGCTGTAATAGTAACGAGGTTCAAGGACGCAAACGTCGATAGGCTTAGAGTCATTGCTCAGATTGTTTCGCAGTTCTGCGAGTGCAGCAAGCATTTTCTGCTTGACAGAGCTGAGTAACACTTTGCTGCGACGCGAAAACATGTTCGAAGTTAGCCTCATGCTAGAACATATGTAAAGCCAGCCCGCGAATGTCCTGCCCTGAATCATGCGGCAGACGGCTCAATCTACCGCCGCATATCCTGATATGGGGTAGTTGTTAACTGGTTGAAAGTGCGAGCCTATTGCGCGACCATAGAAAGGTAGCACGAGTCTGTCGTTGCCGCGAATAATTATGGTTAGGTGAAATGCTTCTATTTCAACTAGTTGGTGGTATTAGAAGGATTCTTTCAAAATTGACGGTGATTCTATCGACAACGATATCGATCAAGAAACCGTTTGAAGCGAGAGGGAAATCAGTGATGATTAAATGGGTTTAGACAGGATGCACAGGATTCGCAGGATGATCTCAAATCGTTGTGAGTTGGCGGCCTGTTGTTCCAAAGCAATGTGTCTGTGGGAGAGAATCAATACTTTGCTGCTTGATTCTTTTAAAAACCTACACACTTCCCAGAGCCTGCAAGTCATGCGCATCCTGTCGATATTCTTCATCAGCGCACTCGACTGAGGTTTAGCACAATTCCGTTCAATAAAGCAACGACCGGGCTTCCACGAGACGATTCGTCAGAAGCCAGGGCACATTAGCGCAACAGCGACGTCCAAGTCCGCCCACCTCTTCGGCTAGATCAACTTCAGCTATGCGAGCTTCGAGACGCCGCTGGTTGAGTGTTGATTGAGCGATTGCAAGCTGTCCCCGTGCTTCAAACAACTGTGTGGCTACGGCCTCACCCTTGATTTGAAATTGTTCCAAGTGGGCAATTCTTTCATCGAGCGACTTGGCAATTTGATTTGCTAGGTCGATGCGAGTATAGGCAGCTTGTAAGGCTGCACATTTTTCATGTATGGAACGCGAGATTCTGCTCTTGAGCTGTTGTTGCGCGAGGCCAACTTCCCGGCGAATATTGTGGGCGATGTTATTCGGCCCACGAGACAAAAGTTGCTCGAAAATATTCAGTTTCGGAAGACGCACAGGTATATTTCCCGCGAGAGGAGTCAAGGTCTCGGAGAGCATTTCTGCGGTACAGTCATCGATACTGCGGCACAAGCAGTCCCAAGCCAATAGATCTTGCCGCTGTTGCATGGCTATAAAACACAGAGCATCGCAGTCAAGCTCTTGCGGCAGTACTTCGAGCGGTTCGAGCTGAGTGTTCTCCAAACTGAAGTCAACATCTGCTAATTGACAGATTGCTGCACGTAGTTGAGTATCGGTTCGCTGCGCTACCAGAGTCTGGTCCGCCACTTCAATCTTGCGCCTTATAATCTCACTCCGATCAAGGTCGATACTCCCTAGCCCTTTGGCGAGCAAGGCATCCAGAGCGTTTAATTGTTCATTCAGCATTTTGGTTCCGGCGTCGGCCAATTCAAGTTGCTGCTGAATTGCGACCCGCGAATAATATGCTCGCAACGCTGTTCCCGCTCCAAAGTCCTCCTGGGCACAGGCTTGCATGCGCAAAAAACTTGCTAGCACGCGAGCTGCTTGACGTTGGCATGCAGAACTTCTGCAATGGGCATCTTCGATCGTCTTAGCCCGTTGTCGTAACATCTGTGATGGCATCCACGTCGCCGCCGCTCTGCAGGCGATGTAAGGGGCACTCACAAATGAAGTGCTAACCTTCGGCGGTTCACCTGTCGCAGGTTCAACCGTCGAGATGCGCGCGGCTGAGATGACTTGCAGACTCCCGACCGCCCTGGGAATCTCGTGATTTTCGGTATCGGTGGCAGTTGCTCGACCGGCGCTGGCTAAGCCGGACGCCAGTACCAACGCACTCAACCAGATTTGTTTTTGTCGTTGATAGTTCATCCGCCACTCGATCCTTACCGATGCTCTTCAAGCACAAAGTTCTAAGAGGTTTCCGGAGTATCACATCGAATACGGATCATCCGCATGTTCGCAAGAAATCGAATGCGCGCAGGATACTCTTTCTTCCATTTAATTCGAATGTCTCGAATGTTCGGCTGCAGCAACGTTTCTGAGTTACCGAATGGGATGGTTGGCTAGAGTTTTCACGAGCGGTAGAATGGGTTGTTTAGAAAATATCTAGCACCAACCCAAAGAAACATTGTGGCCAGTTATGATCTCCAAGTGTTTCGCTAGCGGCGATTTGTAAAGATCTTCCAAGAAATTGGTTTTGTTGAGTCCTCCTCGCGCTTAGGCAACTACCAACTTTCATGCTGGCACGAGCCCTAGCCGAAACGGCGAGGAACAACCATAATCGTTAATGCTTGTGACGGTTGATCGAAACTTGAAAGCCCTGAGCGCCAACATGTGGGCTGAACGGCGCTGACTGATGAATACGAGCAAACTGCGGCGTCAAATCGCTTATGAAGCCGCGCGGGCAATGTATTTTCGACATGAATCTGAATATTTCCGTGCCAAACAAAAAGCGGCACAGCGTCTTTGTAAAGGGTGGGTAAAACCCGCTGACCTACCGAGCAATGCCGAGATCCGCGACGAGATCCAAACGCTGGCTCGGCTGCACGAAGGGTCTGCACGTGTTGATAATCTGCTGCATATGCGTCTGGCAGCACTAAGAGTCATGCGACTTCTCAAGCGTTTCCGACCACGATTGATCGGCAGCGTAATGACGGGGCATATTCGACAAGGTTCCGACATTGATCTGCATGTCTTTTCCGACAGCCTCGAAGCTGTGACCCATGTGCTGGACGAGCAGATGTTGTTCTACGATGTCGAACGCAAAAGAGTAAAGAAACAAGGTGAGGAACGGGTTTTTACGCACATTCATTTGCGCGACACATTTCCTATCGAACTGACGGTGTACGCCACTAGTCTGGCGAATTACGTTTTTAAGAGTTCAATAACGGGCAAAGCCATCGAGCGTGCGAGCGTGGCAGAGCTGGAACAGCTTTTAGCTAGCGAATATCCCGATTTGCACGTTGACGAGTCATTAGCCGAGATTGACTTGCAACCGGATCGGTTTCAGGTTTTTGCTGGCTTGTTACTTCCCTTAGAAGAAGTCAAGCAGAACCCCAAATATCATCCAGAGGGGGATGCACTTTACCATAGCTTGCAAGTTTTCGACCTCGCTTGTGACCAATTACCATACGATGAAGAGTTTTTGTTGGCGGCATTATTGCATGACGTTGGTAAGGCGATTGAACCCACCGACCATGTGATCGCAGGCTTAGCAGCACTAGACGGATTTATCAGTGTGCGAACGGCTTGGCTGATTGAGCACCACATGGACGCACAGCGTTTGACTGAAGGGTCATTGGGGGCTCGAGCGCGCCGTCGGTTGCAAGAGAACGAGAGCTTCGACGAATTGCTATTGCTCGCTCAGTGCGATCGTGCTGGACGGGTCAGCGGTATTGAGTGTAGTGAGCTTGACGAATCGCTGGAGTACATTCGCGATCTCGAATTTGGATTCTAATTGGACAGCTTCAGGTATATGGAGCTTCTTACCAAATTGCGATGTGCCAGTGTCAACTGATGATTTTATCGACTACATGGGCTTCCTCGACGCCTGTCAAACGTTGATTTAGACCTTGATATTGAAAAGTCAGACGTCGGTGATCGATCCCCAGTTGATGCAGAATTGTGGCATTGAGGTCGTTGATATGGACCGCATCGTCTTCGAACCGAGTTGTACGTTGGCCGCTGGCATCGACAATATTGTAACTGTATTCATCTGTGCGGCCATGTTCGATTCCTCCTTTAATGCCTCCGCCAGCGAGCCACGCGGTGAAACAGCGTGGATGATGATCACGCCCGTAATCGGTTTCGTTCAGTTTGCCCTGACCATAAACTGTACGCCCGAATTCGCCAGAGCAAACAACCAACGTATCATGCAACAATCCTCGCAGTTTGAGATCTTGAATCAATCCAGCCCAAGGTTGATCGACATCTTTGCATTGGCCACGCAACTTCGTTGGCAGCGTGCTGTGATGATCCCAACCGCGATGGAAGACTTGCACAAACCGCACACCACGTTCGACCATTCGTCTAGCGAGCAAACAATTGCGTGCAAACGAACCAGATTTATCAACTTCGGGACCATACAACCTTTTGACTGAATCGGATTCATCGCGAAGATCGGTCAGTTCCGGGACCGAAGCTTGCATCCGAAAAGCCATTTCTTGCTGAGCAATTGTGGTCTGAATTTCTGGATCACCTATGGCTGATGCGTGTTTGTGGTTGAGTTGCGTTACTAACTCAAGCATTTTGTTCCGACTGGTTCGCGTGACTCCGCTGGGGTTTGACAAAAAGAGAACTGGATCGCCTGCGGACTGGAAGGCCACCCCCTGATATTTCGATGGCAGAAAGCCCGTTCCCCAAAGGCGACTGTAAAGAGCTTGTACATTTTGTTGATCACCCGACCAGAATGCCGAATTGAGCACAATAAAATCTGGCAGATTGCTGTTCAGCGATCCGAGCCCGTAACTCAACCAAGCACCCAAACTCGGTTTACCTTGGATTTGAGAGCCGGTACACATTTGTGTCTTGCCTTCATCATGATTAATCGCCTCCGTGCGCATCGATTTGATGAAGCACAAATCATCGACTACGGTTGACAGGTATGGCAACAGTTCGCTCAGATACCGACCGCAATTACCTTGCTGGGAAAATTTAAATATCGAAGGCTGGATCAGCTTTTCCTTTGCATCGGTCATCGCAGTAACACGCTGGCCGTCGCGAACTTCGTTGGGCAGCGGTTGTTTGTATTTCGCCTCCAACCCCGGTTTGTAGTCGTACAACTCCAATTGACTGGGAGCACCGCCCATGAACAAGAAAATAACGCGTTTGGCGCGCGGCCGAAAATGTGGCAGACCCGTTACCGCACCTGATGCACGGCTCGCAATCAAAGAACCAAGCACAGCAGTGCCTAGCCCCATGCCAGTGTGACTCAAAAATCGGCGCCGCGTTTCCAACCGACGATATTCTTCGTACAAGTTGTCAGACATGATGCTTACTCGCGTGTTTTGGCTGCATCGAGGTTGAACAAACTGTTGACGACCATGGTGAACGCCGCCAAGTCGACAAGCTGCGCGTCGTTGGCCAGTCTCAGGCCGGATGCGATCGCACGTGCTGAGTCAAGGTCTTCCCGGTAAATTGAACGAAAACCGTCCAGTCCACTTTGCAGATTCGCCAGCTCTTCGGCATCCGGTAAATGGGAGATGACGGCTTCGAACGCGCCTCGCAATCGTTCGGTATCGCTTTGCCCCGATGAGTCTAGCAACTGCTTAGCAAAGTGACGAGCAGCCTCGAAATACTGGCTCTCATTCATCATTAACAATGCCTGCACCGGAGTATTGGTCCGCTCTCTGCGTGAGGTACAGCTTTCTCGAGTAGGTGCGTCAAAGATCGTCATTTGCGGAGGAGGCATGGCGCGTTTCCAAAAGGTATAGAAACTGCGCCGGTAAATTTTATCTCCCGTGTCCTCTTTGAATGAGTAAGTAGAAGAGGAAACCATGGAAACTGTTTTCCATAAATCAGCAGGCTGTGGCGGTTTCACGCTTTTTCCGTACATTGAATTGTTAAGCAAACCACTGATCGCGAGAACTTGATCGCGAATGACTTCAGAATCCAGTCGGATGCGAGAGCCACGTGCAAGTAACCGATTCTCTGCATCCGCTCGATATTCAGCAGGTGATGCCTGCGAGGATTGCTGGTAGGTTTGCGATAATACGATTGATCTTACAAACGATTTGATATCCCAACCTGAGTCGACAAAAGAATTGGCTAACTCATCCAATAACTCAGGATGGCTCGGGTACTCGCCTTGCGCACCAAAATCTTCGGACGTTTTTACGAGCCCGACTCCAAAAAACTGTTGCCAAAATCGATTTACCGTCACCCGCGCCATCAACGGGTGCTGTTTGTCGGTCAACCATTTCGCCAGGTCGAGGCGTGTCTTTACTTGACCATTGGATTTCAGTGGAGGCAGAAAAGTTGGCGTGTTCCTGGAAACCTCCTCACCCGGTTGGTCGTAAGCGCCGCGTTTGAGAACAAAAGCAGGTCGCAATTGTGAACGTTCCTTCATGATGAGCGCAATGGGCAATCCCCGCTCGAATTCGTCTCGCGCCGTCCGCAACCGAAGCAACTCTCCTTCTTTCTGTTTCACTTGGCCAGTTAATGTTTTATGCTGCGCGGTCAACGCTTCATTGCCAAACTCGGCCGGCACTTCGGTAGCCTTTTCATTCGATTTAGGCTCGTCGAATTTCTGGTCGCTCTTGACTGGGGTGTCGGCGCTGGTAGGCGAATCGGTTTTGGCACTTAGGTCTTTGAGCGATTGATTCAATTTGTCTACTTCGAGTTTAACAGACGTCAATTGTGAGTCGAACTCGTCGAGGCTGATCTTTTGTTCCAGTGTGGGAATGCGAATCAACGGTGGTTGCTGGTCGCGCCCCGGTGTTTCGGGATCGCCATCGATGTTATTGAAGAAAGCAAAGAGTTGGTAAAAATCCCGTTGCTTGACCGGATCATATTTGTGGTCGTGACACACTGAACACTCCAGCGTCATCCCGAGGAACACTGTCCCAAAGGCGACTACTTGGTCCACGACGTTGCGTGTGTAACTTTCCTGCGGTGGATTAGTTCCTCTGTCCATCACCATATGCAGACGGTTATAACCCGACGCAATCTGCTGATCGAGCGTTGGATGCTCAAACAAATCTCCTGCAAGCTGTTCGGTCGTAAATTGGTCGAAGGGTAGGTTGGCATTGAAAGCGCGAATCACCCAGTCGCGATATTGAGACAACTCGCGGTAGTGGTCGTGATGCATGCCGTTGGTATCGGCAAAGCGTACCCAGTCGAGCCAGTAGCGGGCCATGTGCTCACCATATTGTGGAGTGGACAGCAGGTGATCGACGAGGCTTCGATAAGCGTCTGGTGAGTCATCTTGCAAGAACTTTTCGATTGCTTGTCTTGTCGGAGGCAAGCCTGTCAAATCTAGCGTAACACGCCGAATCAATGTCCGTTTATCTGCTAGAGGCTGGGGATTTAAACCTTTTTTCTCTAGAGTTTCCAAAACGAATTGGTCAATGCGACTACTGCTCCAATCTTTATTTTTGAGCAAGGGCAATGTCTGGGGCCGAGGAGGCTCGAATGACCAGAACTTGTCAAACGCCGCCCCTTGCTGAATCCAGCGCCGAATCAATTCCTTCTGCGCGTCGGTCAATGGCTTTTTTTCCGAGTCAGGTGGTGGCATCTGTAATGCCGGTTCGTCAGTAGACAGCCTCTTCCAGAATTCGCTCGCATCTGGATCACCTGGTTTAATCACATAGTAGCCATCTCGTTGGGAAAATGGGCTTAGATCGCCTGCGGAAGTATCAAGCCGCAAGTCTCCCTCGCGTTTGGCATCGTCCGGTCCGTGACATGTGAAACAACGATCCGATAACAACGAGCGGATATCTCTGTTAAAGGAAACGACATCATCGTCCGCATGCAAGCAAATAGACAATAAGATGATGAGGAGACTTAGAATTCCAGCTTTCAATCGCAATCGCATCAAATTCCCTCTGCAGATCTGGATTTACATTTTGTCCCGGTGCACACTAATCTCGACATTTCATTTTCCCTGACGAGTCCTAACCAAGAGAAGATTTACCCTAAGACGAAACAGATTCTACTCCACCGAATGAAACACTACAACGAATTACTCATGGTCGAGCGGTTCTCTCCGCTCTTCCAAAACGCCACTTCGTTCATCCAAACTGGTAATCAGATCGATTGGCCGTTCTGCAACGCATTCGGCCAAACACCGACGGCATGCGCGGGTTTCGCTAGAAAGTAAGTGCCAGTCAGCCCAACTGCCGATATTTTTTCTTGCCGATCGTCAATGCCACATCGGTGCAGTCCAAACACAGCAAACCGCCAGATTCGTTTGCTCAAACTGGTTTCAATTCGAGCCCGAATCCTGGGCGGTCTGGAGGTCGCATGTAAATACCTTCAGGACCACGCGTAATTTGCTGCTCCTCCTCGAACTGTTGATACACTTGCTTGGGACCGCCTGGAGGCGGCAAGAACATTTCACACCACGGCGTGTTGTTGTTGGCGAACACGAAATGAGCCGAACCGCCACGCCATCCTCCATGTGGAATGACTGGAATATTTTGCGACCGAGCTAGTGAGTCGATCCAGCGTAGTTCCGTCAACCCACCACACCAATGCATGTCAGGCTGCCAAATTGCTGCCGCCTTGTATTGTGCCAATAGTTCAAATCCCCAGCGAGTTGCTTCGTGCTCTCCAGTCGCCATCCGGGGAGAAGTAATTTTCTTGTTCAAGCGCCCCATGCCGACATAGTCGTCCGGCATCAAACATTCTTCCATCCAGTACACGTTGTAGGGAGCAAGTCGCAGAGCTAGTTCCTCGGTGTAGCTTTCTGTAAACGCCATCCAACAATCGAGCATGATATGACCATCAGACCCAAGAAGCTGGCGAGCACGTTTGACAAGCGATTCGTTCGTTTTTAGTCCGGTTTCGCCATCAGCCGGGCCATGCGGAATGGCGAGCTTGATTTTCTTGAATCCGAACTCGACTGCTTGTTCGATGTTGTTTCCCGTACAGTAACAAGGCACTCGGTCTTTTTGACCTTCTCCAAGCAGTTTATAGATGGGTGTATTGAGGGCTTTGCCGACGATATCCCAAAGTGCGTTGTCAACAGCGCTGATGGCATGTACGACGGCTCCCTTGCGACCGTAATACACCGTGCCGCGCCACATGATATCCCAGAGCCGTTCGACTTGAAACGGATCCTCGCCAACCAGCAATTTTGGTAGATGACGTTCAGCAACAATCGCAGCGCCAGTTCCGCCGAACCCATAGCCTGAGATACCTTTGTTTGTCTCGACTACGACCGTTTGAGGCCCAAGATCATCAGCGTAAAAAAGGGATCGTCGCGGTTTAAATCGCGGGTAGATCGAAAGTGGATTGGCTATTTCGACTTCGGTCGTATTCCAGAATCCAGGTGTTGGTTGGTACTTGGGTAGAGGTCGTATTGGCACAAGGTCTACGGAACGAATCGCCGTGATCTTTAGATCACTCAACTCGCTTTGAAAAGTTAGAGGCTTGGGAGGTGGGAACCGCAAATCGACTTCTGCCGACTCGACACAATTCACCGCCCCTGCGCCCACCAGCCCCAGTGCGGCATTCATCGAAAGAAAAGTCCGTCGATCCAACTCTTCACTCCTCAAATCATTGGGATGGAAGCTCAGTCCTCTAACGATTGAATTTTACGGCTCATAGCACTGCTCGTCACCAGGCCTGCCAATCACGCTGATTTTTTGGAGGCATATGCCAACTCGTCCTTCACGTTCAAAACTTGGTATTGACGTGAATTTTTGACTCGCAGCTTTTGTTTCGCGCAAATCGTAGTGAAGGGTGGCTTGGTTGGAACCTCACTCTCCCACTTCCGCGAACAACTTTTCTTGCTGTGATGAGGTACGTAGGAATAGTCTCAATATGAGTTCACCATTTCGAGTTGATGAACGTGGTAGCGGAATTTGCGAAAGCATTTCGATTGTCTTGAAAATCCTCAAAATCCGTGGCGGCTTGTTGATTTTATCTGAATAGTGTTGGCGTAGAATTAGGTCGTCCGAAAATGATGTGGAGTCCTGAGGTCGATGAGTTCCCACGTTCTCTGGCTGTGGAACTTAAGGTCTCGGCAAGTACTCAGAATCTGCTTTCGTGGCTGTTGTTCCTATTCACGAAACTGCTTGATCTGAGGAATTTCAGTTTGACGATTGCGAAGTGCGGGGGATCTGCGAGGTTTCCGAGATTTTAGTCTCTCGGAAAGTTTTACCTTACCGCTATATCTCACCAATCTCATTCCCTTGGTTGGCTATGTGCAACAGTCATAAACGGTAAAGCCTGGCCAACAATTTAATTTAACGGATTATTCCTAACCGGATGTCCGGTTGATGAACTTATCCGCGCGTGCTTCTTTTCACGATGGAACGGAATACTCCGAGGTTGCGTGGTCAGAGCGAAGTATGTTCGCATTTGTAGTCCGCTCAATTCATCCCGCCTCGGGTTCATCATTTGTCTCCGATAGGTCACAAAGATTCAAAGACCATGTGATCGGAGGAGTAGACGGCCAGATTGAACGAGTAGGGCTTTCGATGAATACTGTCTCAAGTGTCCATGTCAATGCATTAGACTTACTAGATGAATTGGATGCTAGGCACGACAAACTGCTTGACGATCTTGATGGATTGTTGAGTCGAGTGGAAGGGGTACTTGAAGAATATGCACGCAGCCGAGGCAAGCCACCCGACACTTACAAAGCGAAATCGTCTGGCGCGTTTGACCAGTGTTCCGATACTGAAGTGCACCCAGACGGCAAAGACTAGACGACTAAGCGGACAACGACAGGATTCTACCCACGCGGCCGGATGGGCACTCGGTTAAACTCGGTGATTACTCGATGTTTGAAAGCGGAATTGCTTCGCCGGCAATAAGAGTCGGTATTCCATCGCGCATGGGGTAGAAGTAGGTTTGCGACAGGTTGACCAAGCCCGAGTCGAAGGGTTGCTCAATCAACATACCAAGCCGGTTCATCAACTCACCTCGTTGGAATTTGGTCACAAGGCGCAAGACTAACTGCGTCTCTGCAATTCGCAGAGGTTCTTGGTGGTGTGGGCACTGAATAATTTCAAGCAGCCAATCGGTCATAAGTGTATCGGAATCAAGAATCGGCTTTCGTTTTCGCCCGGTGAGACTGGAGGCTCGATCCAAGGGATCATGCGATCTCGCGCCAAACATTCTTTGATCATCTCGCGAGCTTGTCCTACCATATCCATCATTGAATCACGAGCTGAGCTGCGCCACACTTCCGGTAACGGCAGGTTGGCACATCGAGCACAGCTATCACCCTCATCTGAAAACTGTATTAACACGACGACGTTATAGACTCCAGGTTCTTCGACTGGTATCGGCGGAAAATACATTATCGACCTGTTATGGATAAAGCTTTACAATTCGTAGGGAATGGCTGAGCGACCTTGTTGCGTCGACTTATGTTCAGCGAACGCAGGAACCACTGCTGAAGTTAACACAGCACAATTTTATCGCTGCGTGTATGTAATACTAGTTCACACATTGCACGTATTGCCTTTTCCATCAATGTATGATGCTCGCGGCTGACGTCACGACAAATCGGTATGGCTGTGGCCGGAATAACAGATGCAGTTTCTAAGATTGGTAACCGGCCGTTGCAGTGGCATAGTTGGACAGAGGCACTTTCGATGATTGTGGAATCGATTAAGTCATTGTAGCCATCGGGCCGTGCGTACGAACCTTCACCAATATAAAACCTTATGAACGGAAGCCTGAAGAAGGTGCGGAGGCTCATGTTATTTGAGGGGAATCCTAGCACGTGCGGAAGCTGAACGCGAGGCTG
>CAZVBC010000122.1:0-17587 GCA_964625155.1 uncultured Pirellulaceae bacterium | reverse complement strand
CGTGCAGTTGCGCATGCGGCCACTGGACGAGCCGATGAAGCGCTAGCGGCAGCAGAAAGTGCCTTAGAGTTGGCCATTGGCGAACAAAAATTGGTCTGCCAATCCATCGCCGACCACATCCAAGCTGGCCAGCCGGTTACTTGGCGATTTTAAAAAGCTTTCAACGAAAAGGGTATACTTCAAACCTTTGAAAACCGTCAGTCGTCAGTTAGCAACGTCGGTGACGTTAACCGTAAAGATTCGCACGTCGAATGAACTCGGTACAAGTCCTCTTTGGTTGTCCATCCCAGAAAAATCGAGACCTACCTCCGCACCTATAAACCCTTGAAACCATTGACCGCATAGCGCATTCCCGGACCGCAACCTGCTATTGTTGTAGATCACCAATTCCTCTTTGCAGTGCGTTTATATTGCACTCCCCTTACTGGCCATTTATTTGAGACTTGGCAGACTGAGTAAGTTTCTCAACGTAGTCATAGCGAAAGTACTTACCCAGCAGCGCTTTCGCTTTCGTGCGTTGCTCGGTGGACAGCTCGCGCAATATTTTTTCGTGGGCCCGCAGTCGCGCTTGCAAGACATCCGCCTCAAGCTTCTTCTCAAGCTCAAATGCGACTTTTAAGAACTCATTTCTTTGAACTTCTGTCATCCCAATCTCCTTACCGTAATGCCCGACGGCAATCGAGAGCGCCGGACCTAGGCGAGCAATCTCAATCTGAAACGCGATTTGTTTCAAGCGCTTTAGTTGTTCGGAAGTAAGTAATTCATGAAGCGATTTCTTAAACTCTGCCTCCGCCTCGGGCGTCCTATTACTATTCCGCAATAATTCGCGAATTACTGCAATTTCTTCTTCACCGACATCGACTGCATTCGCTATCGACTCCTCAGTCAACAATAACGAACACAGCCTGCGCAGATCATTGGGATCAAACAGTAATAGTCGAGAGTCAACTTTAAGCGGTTTTCGGGGGATCTCCTGGGCATTGCCAGCCCCCTCGGGCGTGACTGCAAGCATGCAACACAGCAAACAATGTTTCAAACCAGTTTTCAGTTGAGGCTGCATCATTTTCGCTCCTTGGCCGCCTTAATCATCTTTAGTCTCGATTTAGTGTACTGGTCTTGGTGTTCGTAGTTGAATTGCTCGCCAATAATCTGTTTCGCGAGTACTTGTTGTTGTTCTGTTAAGCAATTCAATATTTGTTGTAAGCTTTTTGTACGCAATATTAGCACTTCATCGTTCAGTTCTCGCTCTATCCTGGCGACTTTTTGTATCAAGCCAGCATCCTGACCTTCATACACGCCTATCTCTAAACCTAACCTGCCTTCAGTCAGCGCATGCGCATAGCCTCCGCGCGAGATTTCCACATGATACGTCAACTGCTTGAGCCGTTCGATTTGCGACGGCAGCAGCACCTCCTCAAGTATCGCTTCTAATTCCGTGAAAACCTGGGCTGCAAATGTCTCACCAACGTTTCTTTGACTGCGTACCAAAGCACTGCCCCTAGCTTCAGCGTCGGCTACAAATTTGTCTATTACCTCGGCCTGCTCCTTCGAGAGGCCAATTTCTTGGCTGATAGATTCTTCGCTTAACATCGAAAAAAGATGGGTCAACCGATTCGGATTCGGCGACAGGTATCGCTTTCCGCTTGGCGATACCTCGCCGCCCATTGGTAACCGAATACTGTAGCTACTCCGAAATCCCGATCTATCCTGAGCTTCAATAGGTGACACACCAAAATGTGAGCATGTTATTGCAAACGCCAGCAATGATAATCGCGCCATATATAGTGCCCATCATTAAAATACACACCTAGTTTGAAACATCAAATGTATAACGCAGGCAAGTTCATCCCCATCAATTAAGCGACAGCCCAAGTCGTGAAACATCTTCCCACAGATCCTCTGCAACGGCGAGATGACTAGCTCTAGCAACAAGTTAAGAGCTTCCTTACTTCCCAGGCGCGCTCTCGCAATCAATTGCGAAGTAACTTCATCATCCTCCGAGTTCCAGTAATGGTGATATTTCATAGATCACACACCCCAGAAGAGACTGGGTGGAAGGGGATGCGCGAAGGCGCTAGGCAGAGAATTGCAGATCAGCATGGTGACACTCCAAAACCAACTGTTTGGAAAGCAATCGCTACCAGGATTGAGTAACGCTAGAAAATACGGATGTCCGCGCGCTAAGTCAACAGGGAGCGTCCATCTTTGTAGTTGTCGTACAACGCGACAATCAACAATTGGTTGTAATAATTTTGGGGAGTAATAAGTTACAAAATGCAATAGTTCGCCAGATCGCTGCTCAAGCGACAGTAGAAAATGCAATCATGGTCGAGACTTGAACCCAACTAATTCCCGTCCGTTGAAGGACGGTGAGCGGTTTTCGTAGGGAAGAGGCAGTCTGATCGGATACGCTCAAGGACCTTACAACAAAGCGAGACTGACCATGAGGAAACTGCGAGTTCTGCACCAAAAGCACCATAGAAATCGCTTTGCTTCCTAGCCTTGGCAACTTACCGGAACCAAAATTCAACCATAGATTTCACTGACGAGGCGTGTCTGTTAATGGCATTGTGATGTGGAGCGAGTATGGAAACAATCGAACAACTGGAGTCCATGGGCTCAAGCGTGCATTCAAGCATAGCGGTCGCTTGGCTGTGTTTTGCCGCATGGAGCGCAGGCGTTGGACTGCGGCAAGTGCTCCGCTGTACTGTTGAAACCAGATCCGATTTGGAAATCGCTTTTGCCGTGGCTGGCCTATATTCTATTGGAGTACTGGCAATCTGTTTGGGTAGCCTCGGCTACATGAACGGAAAACTTCCCCTTTGGCTACTCGGTGTGATTTCAGTTTTCGGATTGATCGAATGCTATCGGCGATGGAGTACTGCCGTTAAGAATTATACACATGCCGTGAATGCAACCATGCCGAAGGTCCGATCCTTACCCAGGTATCTGAATCAGGGGATGATCTTTGCAGTTGCGATATTCACCCTTGGCCCAGCCCTAAATTTTCCGACTGGTTGGGATGAATTGGTCTATCATTGTGTCCTCCCTCGTCGATGGGCTGAGACTGGTTGGCCGGCGTTCTATGAGGATATCCCTTATTCCGCCTTTCCGTCGCTGGCCGAAATTCTGGCATGGATGCTGGCACCTATCGAAGCACTCGTGACGACACGTTTGCTTGGCTGGGTAAACTGGTTTGCAAGTTGCTATTTGGCTTACTCGGCAATATGCATGATTACCGAGCGGAAAACTGCTTTGTGCGTGGCCATTTCATTCGCTGGTAATCCTACATCGTTGATGGTGAGCCAAAATGGATACGTCGAATCTTTCTTGATGTTAAATTGTTCAGCGATGTTGGTCCTACTGTTGGCGACTCGAAATGGTGATATCAAGTTCGCGAGCCAGGGTGGAACAGCAATTCTCCTGGGTATCTTCGTCGGAGGCGCGGCCGCAACGAAGTTAACCGGTACAGCTTTGATGGCCGTTCCGCTGTGCTGGTTACTCTGGATGATCGCAAGTCGTCCGCAGATAACGGGAACGCAGACGACACATCGGCATCGCCAGCAGCGTCCCTCGACGAAATCGAACTCGTTGGACACCGATGGCAAGGGCGTTTGGAAAGCGCAGCGCGCGCAGGGAGAGCATTCGAAATCAGTTCAATTCAAACAAGCGGTCCACGCGTCTCTAATATCGGCTCTTGTCGCTGGCGCGGTTGCCGCTCCATTCTATTTGAGGCCCTGGTGGTTGAGCGGAAATCCCTTCTATCCATATTTTGGCTCCTGGTTCTCGACTAACTTGGCCATCATCGAGTGCAGCAATTATCACCATGCAATCGGCGGCGGAGTATTCGGCATGCGTGGCCCTATTGCCTGGATGGCTACACCAATTCTCTTGGCCTGGGACCAAGCCTTATTTGATGGTTCATTTGGATTGCAATGGCTGGTCATGCTCTGCCTGATTGCCTGCGGAACGATGCATGCGCGAAAAAAACGTAGTAACATCTTGCTGGTCAAGACCAGTCAAAGACGGACCAAAGGTGAAAGTACGCAGGCGATTGGTATGCCCGAAGGTCAAAGCAGTTGGTCGTACGCGTTCATGAGTGGGGCACTGGTGCTGTATGTCTCTTGGTACTGCACCGCACAACAAGCGCGATTTGCTTTGCCAGTCGTCATCATCGTCGCGATATTAGCGGCTTGGGGTATCGATGTTTTAGAAACAAGGTGGAAAACGCTTGCACGGACGTTACTCTTAATCGCCACCATCTACAGCCTTCCATGGACAACCGCTGGCTATTATTTCGCAGCTTGGGAAACGATCGCTGGAATTTGGAGCCCAACTCAATGGGTACGTGACTCACTCGACTCAGAGTACGTCCCGTTGGTTTCAGCCATCGACCAAACGACTCCGAAAGAAGCGACCATCTTAATGCTCCTGGAACACAGAACTCTGTACATTGCGAGACGATGCATGATTGGCACTCCCTTCTTTCAAGCTCGCGGTTTTACACCGCCCGAAAAGTTTGCCACACACGACGCATTCCGCAAGTATGTAGAACAAACCGCTATTACCCACGTGGTGGTCGCCAATCGGCCTGTTGGTCCCGACCGCGCATCAACATGGTGGAACCGACTCGGTCCCATGTACGAATCATTGCAACGAGAAATCGACAGTGGCTTTCTCAAGAGCGTTTGGGCGTCGAATACTTACGCATTACTAGCCATAGATGTATCCGCACCTGCAACGAATCAAAGCACTTCATCAACTAAAGTGTCAGCTTCGTCATCGCCCGCTCCACAAGGCAAGTGATTCAAATTCTACGTGCCTACCCGACCTTCGCAGGCGGCAATTTCTTCCGGAGTACACCCTTCGGCAACACAATCTTTCATGCACTCCTGGCTTGTGCTGGACGAGCAAAGGTCAGGCATTCCAGAATCTTGCAACTGAGGCGTTTGACTGGGCTGTTGGCATCGAGTTGCATTTGAACACAACGAGCATGAGGATTGATTACCTCCAGAACCATGCGCAGATAGACCGCCGCACGATCCTTTTAATTCACGCCGAGCCAATACTAAACCCGTTGCCAGTCCAAGAAATACTAAAGAAAAGACCGCAAAAGCAATTCCAAACACAGATAACAAAGTTCCCCAAGCCATGTTGCAGTTCTTTACTGTTCGGGAGGTTTTACAGTCACTTGCGCAAGACCAGGAAATCGGCGTTCAAATTCATCAGAACACACAATATTGAAATGATCTTGCTCTCGACAAATCAACATTACTGACCACTGTCGCTGTTGGGCCAGTTGTAATCCTCGATCGGGTCCCAAGGCCATCATGCTGGTGGCAATCGCATCAGCCAGCGCACAATTATCGGCAACGACTGATGCGGACGCAAGCGCGTGACGTATAGGGCGCCCGGTAGTCGGATCAATGGTATGGGAATAACGCTGACCAGCTTCCTCAAAATAATTTCGATAATCGCCGCTAGTTGCAATCGCTGCATCGGATAGTGGAATTACCGTTTGCAAGCCTCTCTCATTTTCGAGCGGAGCTTCGATGCCAACCTGCCAATCGAGTCCATCCATTCGCTTGCCAGCGGTAAGTATTTCGCCGCCAATCTCCACGAAGAAGTCCTTAACTCCAAAACGACGCAGGACATTACCTACTCGATCAACACCATGCCCTTTGGCAATCGCTGATAAATCTACTCTCAGCCCGGGAACGGTCTTTTTTAAAGCGGGAGGCGTAAGCGTTACGTCCAATTTTCGATATCCAACCAGCTCTAGCGCCCCTTGGATGTCGCTCGCGGCAGGTACGCGATCGCGAGTTTGCGGCGGGCCAAACCCCCATAAGTCGACAAGTGGTCCAACCGTAACATCAAACGCTCCTTCAGAATAAGTCGATATCTGCTGGCCCAACTCCACAACTCTCGCTGTGTGCTCTGAGACAGGAATCCAACCAAGATCGCTTGAGTTATTGAAACGGGATATTTCAGAGTCGGCGAGATAAGTAGACATCTGTTGGTTTACCAACAGCAATTCCGCTTCGATGGCGCTGTGAATCTCGCGAAAACTGGATTCCGATTTGGGGACAAACCGAACAGAATAAGTTGTCCCCATCGTCTCGCCACGCAGCAGATGCTGTGCTGGCGAGGAAATCACGGTTTCGCGGGAGCGTGAGACGAGGAAAATGACTACCAGCATGGGCACAAAAAGAGCAGCCAACCGTATAACTACATTGGCTGCAGGCCATGCGAACTTATTCATCGCGGATCCAACGCTGAAAACACATTACTCACAATTTGCTTAACCACCAAAATCATCATAGGCAATATTACTTTGAGGTACTCCCAAATCGTCTAGCATCTTGAATACTGCTGAATTCATCATGGGAGGTCCGCACAGATAGTATTCAATGTCCTCTGGAGCTGGATGGTTCTTTAAGTAATTCTCGTAAACTACGTTATGTATAAATCCCTTATAGCCTTGCCAGTTATCTTCGGCTTTCGGTTCTGAAAGTGCGATATTAAATTTAAAATTTGGGAAATCCTTCTCGATTTTCTCAAAATGATCTACGTAGAACAGCTCGCGTAAACTTCGACCACCATACCAATAGGAAACCTTGCGATCCGTTTTGCGATTACGGAACAATTCAAAAATGTGGCTTCTCAAAGGTGCCATTCCCGCGCCACCGCCGATGTACACCATCTCATTCTTGGTGTCCTTAATAAAGAATTCACCATACGGACCAGAAATCGTCACCTTATCGCCAGGCTTCAAATTAAAAATATAAGAACTAACTTTACCAGGAGGAGTCCCTTCTGGGGCTCTTGGTGGCGGCGAAGCAATGCGGACGTTCAACATGATAATCCCCTTTTCGCCAGGGTAATTTGCCATGGAGTACGCACGGTAGACCGGTTCCGTTACGGTTGAAACGTATCGCCATACGTTAAACTTATCCCAGTCTTCACGAAACTGAGGCTCAATATCGAATCCTTTATACGCCACTGTGTGAGGCGGCACTTCAATTTGGATATATCCACCTGACTTAAAATCTACATGCTCACCTTCAGGTAAGTCGAGCACCAGCTCTTTAATAAACGTAGCTACGTTATGATTGGAACGAACAGTACACAACCATTTCTTTGTTTCAAAAACCTCGGGCGGAACTTCGATCTTCAAATCCTGCTTGACGGCAACTTGACAACTCAGTCGATAACCTTCCTTAGCCTTAGCGTTATTAATATGAGTGCGTTCGGTCGCCAGAATTTCTCCGCCACCCTCTAAAACTCGCACTTTACACTGCGCACATGTCCCACCACCTCCACATGCGCTGGAAACGAAAATTCCATTGTCGGCCAAACAGCCCAATAATTTACCCCCAGAAGCGACAGTCAACGTCTTGCTGTCATTCACGGTTATCTTCACATCACCGGACGCGACCAAGACTTTCTTGGCGCCTAAAATCAAAATCACCAAGCCAATAACGACTGCGGTGAAAAAAAAGACGCCCAGAAGAACTAACGATAATCCAGACATTCGTCACGACCTACGAATCAAGATTTGTCCAAGAGCCGAAAACAAAAGGAGCGTTAACAAAAACGCTTCAAAGTTGGATGCCGGAAAAAGCCATAAAGGCCATCGCGACCAAACCAACCGTGATAAAGGTAATTCCCAAGCCGCGCAGTGCCGGCGGAATATTGGCGTATGCCAGTTTCTCGCGAACTGCTGCGAGAGCCACAATTGCAAGTCCCCAACCAAACCCTGAACCCAGCCCGTACACGACGCTTTCACCAAAACTGTAACCTCGTTGATCCATAAACAACGAGCCCGCCAGAATGGCGCAGTTGACGGTAATAAGGGGCAAGAAGATACCCAGCGCGTTATATAACGACGGTACGAAGCGATCCAGGAACAATTCCAGGATTTGCACGATCGCGGCAATCACACCAATATAACTAATAAACCCCAAAAAACTAAGATCTACGGAGGCATAACTGTCACCCAGCGTGTGCTTTAATGCACCCTCTGACAGCAAATAGTGATACAGCAAATTATTAATCGGCACCGTAATTGTCTGTACTGCTGTCACAGCTATAGCTAAGCCTATGGCTGTTTTTAAGTTCTTTGAGATAGCAATAAACGTACACATTCCTAGGAAGTACGCTAATGCCATATTCTCGATAAATACAGACTTTACAAACAGACTCAGGTAATGTTCTATTAAATCCATGGATTAGGCCCTCTCAATTTGTTCGGGCTTAAAGGTTCGCAAGATCCAGATCAAAATTCCAATTAGAAAAAAAGCACTGGGAGACAACAGCAGCAAGCCATTCGGATTGTACCAACCGCCGTCGGTTACTTTCGCGAGGATCTGAATGCCAAAGAGTGAACCGGATCCAAACAGTTCGCGAAAAAAGGCGACCGACATCAGCACCGCGCTGTATCCAAGACCGTTTCCAATGCCATCCACAAAGCTTAACCACGCAGTATTCTTCATGGCAAAGCCTTCAGCTCGCCCCATGACGATACAGTTCGTTATGATCAGACCCACAAAAACGCTCATCGTCTTGCTGATCTGAAAAAAGTATGCCTTGAGTATTTGGTCGACCACGATTACTAAGGAAGCAATAACCACCATTTGCACGATCATGCGAATACTGCTGGGGATCCAATGGCGAATTCCCGCGACCGCAGCACTGGCAAAGGCGGTAACCAAAGTCACAGCCACACTCATCACCAGCGCCGTGTCCATCTTCGTTGTTACAGCTAAAGCTGAACAAATCCCCAATACCTGAAGGGCAATTGGATTGTTGTTCAGAATTGGCGCGACCAATATTTCTTTTGCAGTAGGTTGTGCCATCTTCACGAATCCCCTTATTTTGAAACCAGCGATTTGAGGAACGGCCCAAATGCATCGCTGCTCAACCAGTACTTGAGCATACTGTCCACGCCTCGACTGGTAATGGTTGCTCCCGACAGGCCGTCGACCATGAAATTGGCATTTTCGCCAGTTGGTGTTCCCTTAGCCACACCTACCCGGAGGTTCTCATCGTCCATTTCACCATTCCAAATTTGCTTGCCAATCCACATCGACTTCCATTTCTTATTGTCCACTTCGCCACCCAAGCCGGGAGTCTCGCCGTGTTCGTAATATGTCAGCCCATTGATTGTTTTTAGGTCGCTTTTGATGGCTACAAATCCGTACATGGTAGACCAAAGTCCTTTACCGTAGATCGGTAACACAACCTGCTCCAGTTTACCACCATCTCCCTTGATCAAATAAACCCAGGCATATTTCTCCCGCTTGCTGATGCCAATGTTGAATCGCTCAGATTTGATCGTAGCGTTCAATTTTTCGTCTTTGGCCGCTTTACGTTCGTCGTACTTGTCATTAGCAATTTCCGGATTCTCTTCGTACTTGCCGGTCGCTAAGTCGACTAGCTTTTGCTCAATACGTTCGGGCTTGAAAAAGTCCGAAACTTCATTAGCCGACATACTGTTCGGATTCTCATGCAGCCCAGCAGCGGCAATGATATTGCGTTGCCGATCAAGGATCTTGTTCCGCCCCTGTACTTCCTTCAGCGCGACAGCAGCAGTGCTTACCATCAGCGAGCAGGCAACACACAGGACCAAGGTCACGACGAAAGTGTTAGTTATGGAGTCACGCTGTTCTGGTAACATATCGCGCGGCCCTCCGTTTAATGTTAGCTTGAACAACAAAGTGATCGATCAATGGTGCAAACACGTTTGCGAACAGGATCGCTAGCATCACTCCTTCAGGAAACGCTGGATTGACCACGCGAATCAAGATAGTCATGCCGCCAATTAGCGCTCCGTAATACCATTTACCCATTTCAGTCATGGATGCACTGACCGGGTCCGTGGCCATAAATACAATTCCAAATGCAAATCCCCCAAGCACAAAGTGCCACCAGGGAGGAACGTGAAACATTGGATTTGAATCGCTTCCAATCAAGTAAAAAAGTGACGACAACGCCAAGGCGCCAATACACCCGCCAGCCATGATGCGCCAAGATCCGATACCCGAAGCAATGAGCACAACGGCCCCCAGTACGCATGCAATCACGCTCGTTTCGCCAATCGAGCCAGGCACCGTCCCGATAATCGAACTCCAAAATCCCCAAACCGTTTCGCCGCCAGTCGTGGCGATATGGTTAAGCGAATCAAGCGCATTGGGATAGGTTTTCAAATTAGCTTGAGCCAATTGACCTAATGCGGTTGCTCCCGAGTAACCATCGGGTTTACCGTCCGCGGTGGTGATGCTTGCAGCAGTCCAAACTCTATCGCCACTAATCTGTCCGGCATATGCAAAGTAAAGAAAAGCTCGTGCAGTTAACGCAGGATTCAAAAAGTTACGTCCGGTGCCACCGAAAATCTCTTTACCCAGCACGACACCAAAGGCAATGCCCATGCCAACTTGCCACAACGGAATGTCCGGTGGAAGCGTTAAGGGAAACAGCAAGCCAGTTACCAGAAACCCTTCATTGACCTCGTGCTTGCGGACAATACTGAAAATTACCTCGCAAATACCGCCCACCGTCATGCAGACGATGTAGATTGGCAAAAAGTAAATCATTCCCAACACGAAATTATTTAGCAGCCCTGGTTCGTGCCCAAACCCCAACGCTGCATGCAAGGAATGATGCCAATCCACATAGGGCTCAATATTCTTAGCCTTCATGGCCTGTATAGCCAAGTTAGCCTGATAACCAACGTTCCACATACCAAACAACGTACATGGAATCAGCGCCACCACGACCGTGATCATCATTCGCTTCAGATCGAGCGCATCGCGAATATGGGTCAAACCCTTCGTTACATGGCCAGGTGTGTACAAGAATGTGTCAGCAGCTTCGTACAGTGGATAAAGCTTCTCTAGCTTTCCCCCTTTGTCGAATAGCGGATGCATCCGATCAAGCATATCACGCAAAAACTTCATGGACTGTCTAGCCCTCCTTCTCGATCGAAAGCAGATTGTCGCGCAGGATATCGCCGTACTCGTACTTGCCTGGACAAACAAACGTGCACAACGCCAAATCCTCAGGGTCCAATTCAAGGCACCCCAGCTCCTGTGCACGCACCGTGTCCTTAACGATCAAAGCACGCAACAGCAAAGTCGGCAGAATATCTAACGGAACCACTTTCTCGTATGTGCCGATCGGCACCATCGCTCGTTCACTACCTTCGGTCGACGTCGTTAGCGGAAATTTCCTCGGTGCACTCCATGCTGCAGCAAACGCTTTCGTGATCGAAAACTTATCAAAGCCTGGCATCTGCCAACCGAGTAATTCGCGACGATTACCTTCCGCAAGACACGAAATCTGTAAATGATAGCGCCCTAGAAAATCACACGGCGACTCTAGCTTGCGACCACACAGCACCGAACCTGATACGATGCGATTCTCTTGCGATCGCAATTCACCGGCAACGAGCTGAGCAAGAGACGCACCCAAACGAGACCTTAACAATCGCGGCTTGTCCACAACTGGGCCACCAAGCGAAACCACTCGACTGGCGTCGACTTGCCCTGTGACAAACAATCGCCCAATGGCAATAACATCTTGATAATTTACGTGCCAATTAACATTGGCAGCGTTAGCTGGTTTTAGAAAGTGCATATGCGTCCCCACCAGCCCTGCTGGATGCGGTCCGCCAAACTCAGCGATTCGGACCTTGTCGATCCCATCACCAGGAGTTTCTTCGCCCATAGCTCGACACAGAAACACATTGCCGTCAGTGAGTCGACCAATTGCCGCTACTCCAACAGCAAAATCCTCTTTGCTATCGCGGATAATTGGACCAGGAGCCGCTGCCAAGGGATTGGTGTCCATGGCGTTTACAAAAATCGCCTGAGGAACCGCCTGAAGAGACGCCACTTTACTGAACGGCCGAGTACGAAACGATGTCCACAAACCCGACTCTGCAATTTGCTTTCTGATCAACTCGCGGTCTAGCCGAGCGACTTGCGATGGATCGAATTTATCAAACTGCTGCTTGGCTTCTGTCGATGCCACATCAATGACGATCGACAAGAAACGTCGCTTTGCGCCACGGTGAATTGCATTCACACGCCCACCCGCAGGAGAGGTGAACACCACACCTTCATTCTGCTTATCCAGCATAACGGGCTGGCCCAGCTTAACCTCATCGCCCTCGGAGACCAACATTGTCGGCCGTAAACCCGGATAGTCGTCAGCCACAATCCCTACTTGGCCGACATTTTTTATATCGATCTTTTGCTCGGGCTCACCTTCGATTGGGATCGTTAACCCTTTCGAAATCTCAAACCGTTCAACCATAATGCACTACTTTAGAACTCTGGTATTGCGACCGGGCAGCGTCCAACCAAATAAGCTTGTGAATATTTTCACAAAGTCATTCCCAAAATAATCCCGCGATGAGAGCAAGCACGCTTCATTGCGGGAGACGGGGGCTTTAGCGGTCTGATCCGTCTGGAACACGATCGGTGAGAAGTTGTGCACACCAATCAATTACCAGTAGATCAACCAGTTCCAGAATATGACGCGCGCGTCGCACTTTGACAACAGCACTTCGCACGCAAAGTGCGACAATATTGTCAATTTCTTGTAGCTTGGCTTTTCTTAAGAAAAGTAATACACAAGCTTTCGACCTGTGAAAACTATGACCCAAAAGTCGACTATGACCCAGAAGTTGGGCGTGTAAGTTGTGTGACTACTTGTTGTTGTTCGTTTGCTGCTGCGGGCCATTGCAGACTCTTCAGAAGCTGTAGCCGGAACCTGTGGAAGTCCGGCACCGACAGGGAGCTGGCCGATTGCTCCAGCATCACCAAAGATCTTCCATACCAGCCATTACTGCACAGCATGGCAATTTCGAGTATTGCGAATTCAGTGCGGTCTCTGCCGACCAACCTGATGATCTCTTCGTAATCCGACCTTATCTTGCCGTAGACTGCTAAGTCACTAACAAGTTCATTACCCATCACGACTCGACTTCGTCGCAAATGAACATACGCCCGCACCAACTTTAACTCTTCTGTCTCGGACTGATTAGCCAGCAATTGAATCAATAAGTCACACGCTTGGATGATTTCGACACGAAAAGATTCTCGGTACTGCGGTTGGTCCAACCAATGTACGTGCAATTGCCTTAGACCCAGGTCCTTGCCAAATTCTTGCAAAGCTGTGCGCAGCGCATCGGTGTCCTTTGCCGTAGGTCGAGCCCCTGGGCCAAATAAACGGGTGCGCAATCCTCCAGCTTTGCCTGACGGGTCGATAGTCGGTTCAGTCAAAGCTCTCTTTTGATTTCCGCTATCAGGAAAAACCATGCTCCTGGAATTCAGCTCACCAGGCTTCCATTGGACCAGCCATTGGGATTGCGCTTTCAACTCCAGTTTCAACTCTTCAGGAAGACTAGGGTTCGCAGTCTGCGACTTTAAGGAATCCAATTGTGCTGTGCGCCACGCGACTACCGGATCACCCGGCGACAAAACTCGAAGTTGCCCAAACACCGCGTCAGCTAAACAAACAGTACCTACGCACACCAAATAACGCAGCCAAAACGTGCCTCGATGAAATCGTAAGTTAACCTGTGAGCGCATTGTTTGACACCCAAAATAGCTCGAAGTTGCGATTTGAACCCTTGGCTCAGCGACGATGACGACATTGACCAGAGTACATCAAACTGGCAAGAACTTCAGGGTGCGAGCTAGAATTTTCCATATGGGCGGAATTCAACCCAGCGACTTTCAGAAAGAGCACTTACTTCGTGGTCTCAAGGTCCAAATCGTGAGTGTTTTTTGGCTGTGGTACGTCGATTGTTAATTCTGAGCTCTTATGAAACTTGTTCGGCAATGCCTCAATTCGCTGGTCGTACATTTCTCCACTCTCGCGATCGAGAAGCCGTTTCCCAGTTCGTTTGAGCCAATGAACTTCAACGCGATATTTTCCTGATCGAGGGCCTTTTTCCTCGGGAATCGAGTATTTCCCATCGGTGATTACACCGCCCGAATGGTATTTTGTATCTCCGTCGGTAGGAATAAGAGTGATTGAACCAAGATCAATTGGCTGACCATCAAATGACGCAGCACCGGAAAGCGGGTACCTCCGGTCACCATCATATGCTGGGCCGCAGCCTGCCAAGAATATGCAGAGTGTGGCTGAGTTAATAGTCGCACCAAATTTAAACTTGAAATTCTGTTTCTCTAGCATATTCGGCATTCGGTTTAAAAGTCACCAATAACCTCGCTGTCATTACGGGCACACAGGTTGTTGTATAGAAATCCAGGGCCAGTGTCGGTTCCTGTTGTACACCCGTTGCCACTGTTTGCCATGGCGCGAGCGGTCGCTGCAGGGTTGAGTGGTATATTCTGACTGATAAATCGAACCGAGCCATCGGTCATAGCAAACTGGGCACCTCCGACATGCGCGCTGCTGACCGCAAAACGCCTACGCTGTGTGTCGTTACCGTCTGCATCAAAATCGTTATTGTCGCTGGGGGTATTAATCGCGTGGGCCACGTGTAACACGTTGGCCGAATCACCTGTTCCCTGTGCCGTGCCCCAGATGATTGAACCCGGATAGCGAAATGGTTTGGCAATGTTTAGACGTCTCTCTCCAATTAACAGCGTATTCGTAGTACCGTCGGTGACGTCGGCAATCTTAAAACAACCGCCCGAGAATCCAGCCTGATATCGCATCACCTGCTGATTACAAACGTAGTTACTCTTCGCATACCAATTGGCAGCATTATTGCTGGCATTGACGCTCGGATGAAATTGATTGGTGGCTGGTCCGGAATCCGAAGGACACACGTAAACTGAAACAGTGCTCTGAAGAAGCGGCACGCCGCTGTACAGAGTTGTCGCGACCGGTATCTGCGCGCCGCCATTGGGATTAAGTTGATTGTGCAGCGAGGTCTGTTCAATAAACGGAAGAACCACGGCTCCCCATCCCCATCGTCGATCGTTGCTGGTACTGATATTCAACATTTGGGGAGGAAAAACCTTAAATGCATCGTGATAAAGATGCACGGCCAATCCAAGTTGCTTCAGATTATTGCTGCATTGCATTCTCCTTGCGGCTTCACGAGCTGACTGAACAGCCGGCAATAACAAGCCAACAAGTACGCCAATGATGGCGATAACCACTAGCAATTCGACCAGCGTGAATCCACTACGGGACGTATGCTTTCCCATTGGAACACCTCGCAAATCAATAGATTGAAACAGCATTGATAAAGGACAAACGCGCGCCCGAACCACAATCGGAATCCGTAAACTCTTCGGTTCATCGTTCGATGCCACCCGCTCAGTGACACCAAGTGCCGCACAGTGGCGCCATCGCTGGGCAATTCCACTTCGTTTCGGGTTCTATCACATTGTAACCAGAGCGTCAACGATTTCCTTTTTGCTTACCTTTGATTAATCCGACAGCGCCACTTTCGATTGTTGCGCAAGGATTAATTCGGTCTAGCGAAATTGCATAACCGCAGTGCCCATCGGGCCGCGTGCGCTGCTTTCCCGCGTGCTAGCCCTCACTTACAACAGCACTTGTCCGTGCCAGTCTCCGCTCCCTTTCATCACACAGAAACAAGCTGGTTATTTAGGTGATGCGAGCCAGCGTGGGGCGATGTTCACGCGGTTCAACGACTACATAGCTCGGGCTTAGAACAGGTATGTGACTCGCAAAATTTCGTTGTCCAAATAATGCAGCTCAGTACAACCAATCAATGTTCGACCGACGTTGCAATGTGCACTTGTTACCTTATATTCGTGCGCAGAGATGTTCGAATTGGACCAATGATGACGCATGATAAGCAAGCAGTGATCTGCTTGCTTATGTCCATTTGAAATCCTTGCCACCTATTCTTTCTTGTCCTTACTCTAGCTCGCATTTGGAAAAACAATGCACCAGCCCCAAGATTTCCGAGTGGGAATAACTGACGACTTTCTAAAGGCAGACGGAACGATTGGTTTTGGAGATATCGGGTTGGAGTTGTTGGATCAAGCAGGAGTCCCGTGGGAGTTTTTCTCAAGCAAGAATGGGGAAATCTCCGTCCAAGATGCTCAGCGGTTTGATGGCTTGCTTGTCCTAGCTCCCCGCGTGACACGCCAAACCGTGGCAGGCTCGCCGCGAGCGCGAATCGTTGCACGTTTTGGTGTGGGATACGACAATATCGACGTTCCCGCTTGCACGGAAAGTGGCGTGTTATTAACAATCACTCCTGATGGTGTGCGACGCCCCGTGGCTGTGGCGGCTCTGACGTTCCTTTTGGCTCTGACTCACAAACTGCGCATTAAAGATGAACTCACTCGTGCCGGGCGATGGAGCGAGAAACTCTCCTATACTGGGCAGGGAGTCAGCGGACGTACTCTTGGCATCGTAGGCTTCGGTAATATTGGCCAGGAGATCGCGCGCGTATGTGCGACACTCGACATGAAAATGGTCGCTTACGATCCTTGGTTTGACGACGCCGCTGGTCGTACTCTCGGAGTATCTTCAGCGGCACTGGATGACCTGTTAGGGCAAGCCGACTACGTCGTGATCGCGTGCGCATTGACCGATGCAACTCGCCATTTGATCAACGCTGACCGATTGGCGCTGATGCGAGCAAACGCATATTTGATTAACGTCGCCCGTGGTCCGATCGTTGATCAAGCCGCGTTATTCGGCGCCTTAAGTAAACGGCAGATCGCGGGGGCCGGGTTGGATGTGTTCGAAGTCGAACCGATCCCAGCCGACGATCCACTGTTGAAGCTCGACAATGTGATCGTCGCACCTCATGCCCTTTGCTGGACCGACGAGTGCTTTCGCTTGAATGGCCACGGTGCCATCGGCAGTATTATTGATATCGTCCAGGGGCGCGAACCGAAGCACATCGTTAATCGCGATGGACTAAAGCATCCCCGATGGTGCAGGAACTGAGCCTTTTGATGCCTCTCGCCAATGGCTTCAAGTCTCCAAGTTGACGTCGCCAACATCATGTGAATCGCTAATCAAAATCAGCCATTAGGCATGAGGCTGGTTGACCCCATGCGGTTTATCGCGCACAGTGCATTGAGCTCGCAAATTCTCGCAATGTGGAGAGGCTGCCAATGGGACTTAACGGCAATATTCGAAAAAGCCAGATGCTTACTCGGCGCGTAGCCGTACAGGCGGGAGCGCTGGGTCTTGGTTTAGGTATAGGCGATTTAGCGAAATTTCGCCACTTGCATGCGTCCGCTCAGTCATCAAAAGCCAAGTCGGTAATCTTTGTATTTCTTACTGGCGGTTTGTCTCAGCATGACAGCTTTGACCCCAAGCCCGATGCGCCCAGCGAAATTCGGGGTGAGTTTCGTCCGATAGCCAGTAAAGTGGCTGGCCTACAAATCTGCGAACACTTGCCTTTGCTGGCGGAGAGGGCCGATCGATTCGCTTTAGTCCGTTCGATGCAAACGTTGAGCGACGGTCACGAAGTCGCTTGCCATATGATGTTGACCGGTCGCTTGGACTTGCCGGCCGGTTTTTCGCTGGACAATGTGCCCAGTCCAAACGAATGGCCCTCAATCCCAGCACAAGTGACTTACGCCTATCGCCAACGGCCTGGAGC
>CAZVBC010000121.1:0-17640 GCA_964625155.1 uncultured Pirellulaceae bacterium | reverse complement strand
CACACATCCTGGATTGCTCGATTGGTTGGCGGCTACTTTAGTCGACTTGAAGTGGTCCGTTAAATCCATGCATCGTGTGATCATGACCAGTGCAGCCTACCGCCGCAGCGCTGAACATCCTGCTCGATCACAACTGGAACTATTAGATCCGCACCACAGCTCTTATGCCGTATTCAAACCTCGGCGTCTGACAGCCGAAGAGTTGCGAGACTCGATGTTGGCGGCGACCGGCGAATTAGTACGGACAGTAGGAGGAATTCCGGTTCGACCTGAAATCAACTTCGAAGCATCCATGCAACCTAGGCAAGTCATGGGCACTTTTGCTGCTGCATGGGTCCCCAACCCTCTCCCGCGACATCGACATCGACGTTCGTTGTACGCCCTAAAGCTTCGCGGGATGTTGGATCCAGCCCTAGAGGTCTTCAACGCACCTGTACCTGATTTTTCCTGTGAAAGGCGAGAAACCAGCACAATTGCGCCGCAGGTATTTACGATGTTCAACGGACAAAATACGCACAACCGAGCCCTCGTATTGGCTGACCGGGCATTGCACGAGTCGGCCAATGACAATCAGGCGCTCAATCGCTGCTTCCAGCGCGCACTGGGTCGGTCACCAAGTGAGCAAGAAATCGAATTGTGCCTGCGCCATTGGTTACAAATGCAGAATATGCAACGGTCTCGAGTGCTCACTGCAAAGTCACTTCCGCTGGAAGTACGTCGAGATGCAGTAGAAGAGAATACTGGTGAAAGATTTACCTACGTTGAAAAACTGTATTCCAATTCCGAATTCGTACCTGACTTACAGCCACATCAATGCGATGTTCGGACGCGAGCTCTGGCCGACGTATGCTTAGTGCTGCTGAATAGTAATGAGTTTATGTACATCTACTGACGAGCGACAGAACGCGAGGATCGCTGATCGGTTAATTGGTCATGCCAGGATATTGAGTGAACTGCATGAGAACGTGGAGAAAAACATGAACACTTTCTTCAGGCGACGCGAATGCCTCTACGGACTCGGCGCAGGTTTGGGAAGTATCGCTTTAACGGCCTTGCTGCGCGGATCGGAGTCACCTAAAACCGATGGATTCTTAGCACCCAAATCGGCGCACGTCAAAGCTAAAGCCACAGCTTGCATTTTCTTGATGATGGAAGGGGGCCCGTCACATATCGATACATTTGATCCCAAACCGGCTCTCGACAAAGTCCACCTGCAAGAGTTCGTTCGCGAAGACCAAAGAAAATCGGCGATGGAAAGTGGCAAACGCTACTTTGTGCGCAGCCCTTTCAAGTTCATCAAACCTGGTGACAGTGGTGCCGATATGGCGGAGAATTGGCAGCACTTGGCGAGCGTAGCTGACGACCTGTGTTTTTACCGCGGATGCCAAGTTGATAGCGTGAACCACCCGACGGCAATGTATCAAATGAATTGCGGCAACCGTTTGGGAGGTGATCCGGGGATCGGCGCCTGGGTGACCTATGGCCTCGGTTCGGTCAATCAAGATCTACCTGGTTTCATTGTCTTGCCCGAGGTAAGTTTCCCACAGGGTGGATCCGCGAATTGGAGCAGTGGTTATTTGCCAGCTCATTTTCAAGGGACACCTTTACGTGCAAAAGGATCACCCATCCTCGACCTCGAGCCACCGCCTGGATACACGCGCGAACACCAGCGCAAGAATCTCGATTTATTGGGACAGATGAATACTCAGCACGCAAACGACCATCCCAATCATGAAGCTCTGTTGGCACGAATGAATAGTTACGAATTGGCTTTTCGCATGCAGGCATCCGTCCCAAACATGCTCGATATATCTCGCGAAAGCGCACGCACTCAAACAATGTATGGAATCGGGAAAGGGTCAACCGATGCCTTTGGGCGTAAATGTTTATTAGCTAGAAAACTAGTCGAACAAGGAGTGCGTTTCGTACAGCTTTACCATGGAACATGGGACAGCCACGACTTTATCGAACGGGCTCACGGCAACTTGGTGCAGGCTGTTGATCAGCCTATCGCCGCCCTAATCGCTGACTTAAAACAACGAGGTCTATTAGACAGTACGCTCGTCGTCTGGTGTGGAGAATTTGGTCGCTCGCCAGACAACGGTGTGCGCGGCGGGACAGCTTATGGACGCGACCACAACCCCAACGCGATGACCATGTGGCTTGCCGGTGGCGGCTGTCGCGCTGGCCATACCATCGGTGCCACAGACGAATTAGGCATGAAAGCTGTAGAGCAAGTTCATCACGTCCGCGACTTTCACGTCACGCTGCTCAGATTACTGGGCTTAGACGACAACAAACTCACCTATTTCCATGCGGGCAGATTCAAACAGTTATCCCAGTTTGGCGGCGAAGTGATCTCTGCACTGCTCGCTTAAGTTAAAGCACTGGTTACTGTGCTCTGCCAGGTATCCAGATGTCCCATGCTATTCTACGCTTGCCGCGGCGGTAGAGATTGGAATACTTGCGAGGCTGAGCCTTGTAACGAGCACACGAGCATACGAAGCCTGGTAACGAACACACAAAGCCTGGTAATAAGCAGTTGTAGGACTGGCGTTTCCAAGAAGTGTTAATGCCCCGGCTGAGCCACTTGAGCAGCGGCTCGGTAGGAACCTCGCTCTCCCGTTTCTGCGAACCGTAATTCTTAAGCCGTGACAAAGCACCTAGCTAGAGTAATCAAAAAGACCTGCTTGCAATCGACATGTTGTTCGTTTGCAAGCAGGTTTTATGGGCTGAACGAAACTTTACGCTTTATTCAAAACGGTAGATGCATTCACCTTTAGCGCTGTCGATGGTGTAGTACACTTCTCCCGCAGCATCCTGACCGAATGCCAGGACAGGAATGCCGCTGGCAATTACCTGTTCGTTTCGAGTGGCTTTACCAGCAGAGGCATCATAAGTCAGTGCCCAAACACTGCCACTGACATAGTCGGCATACAAGTACTTGCCCGACAACTGAGGCACGCGGCTACTTCGATAAACCCTACCGCCAGTGATGGATTTTCCGACGCCATGATCGTACTCCCAAACCGGATCGATTGGCGCTGGCACGTTTTTAACTGCCTCGCGATTACCAAATGCGTGAGTTCCTTCGCGAGTGCTCCAACCGTAGTTGCCACCCTTGCGGATTACATTTACTTCTTCCCACAGTTCTTGTCCGACCTCTCCACACCAGAGCAATCCGGTTTGCGGATCAAAGGCGATTCTCCAGGGGTTGCGCAAACCTAACGCAAAGGTTTCAGGTCTTGCGCCGGCAACACCCACAAATGGATTGTCGGCTGGAATTCCATACTTCTTGTCTCCAGACTGACTATCCACATCGATTCGCAATATCGACCCCAACAAGGTAGACAAATTCTGGCCGTTTGCGTGAGGATCATTGCGCAATCCTCCATCGCCAAAAGCCACATAAAGGTAACCATCCGGTCCAAACTCGATGCTGCCTCCATTGTGGTTCTTGAAAGGTTGAGGAACTTCCAAGAGGACAACTTCCGAGCTGGCATCGGCTTTGTTGGGATCAGTTTTCGAAACGGTAAAACGCGAAATCACTGATCGATCGTCTTGCGCTTTCGTATACGAAACAAAGACTTGACCATTCGATTTGAACTTGGGATGCAAAGCCAATCCCAGCAAGCCTTGTTCGTTGGCACCTGGCAAGGTGAATTGCGTTACTTTTCGCTTGAGATCCAGAAACAATGTCGATTTTTCCACATCGGCTCGATTCTCAAAGACGAAAATTTCGCCTGTTTGCGCTGCTGCAAAAAGTCGGTTATCATCCTTGCCAGCATGCGTCAATTCGATAATTCTCAACTTCTGGATGTTGCCGCCTTCATCTTCAGAATCCCATCCATCCCATTTGAGCTTTGGAAATGCAAGGGCCCCCTTGAGTCCCAATTTGCCGTGAATCGGCTGAGGCGCGATTAGATCACTTGGTAGTTCGCGAATCTTGATGTTGCGGTAAGCAACCAAATTACCGTGATCTTGCAAGCAAATGTGACCTTTACCAGCTTTTCCAAAACCCTCGAGTTTGGCGAACTTGCTCTTTGCAACCATTTCATTCCATTTATCGTCACCCATTTTGAAACGATAGTACAGCATGCCATTCATCGAAACTTCGCATTGGTTGGGAGCGATGCGGACATACAATTGATTCCACTGACCAGCCGGACGGGTAGCATCCAATGTGCCCTGGTTTGGAGCCCCTTTGATGGGATCGGGTTTGAATAGTTGGTACAACCAACCAGCTTTCTGACCATCGTGTCCATCGCGGTTATCTTGAACCTGTATCTCAGGTCCAGTATGCCAAGGGGCTTTACTGGTTTCCTGGACATGATAGATCACGCCACTGTTCCCACCTTTAGAAATGTTGTATTCCAAAGATAATTCAAACGCACCGTATTGAGCCTGGGTCACAATATCGCCAGCCCCTTGCTGCGCACGGACCAACGCTCCATTCTCAATCTTCCAACCACTGGAGATTTCCTGTTTCTGATAGTTGCGCCAGCCTTTTGTTGTCTGGCCATCAAACAGCAACTTCCAACCGCTAAGTGATTCCGCAGTTGTCAGCTCATTTAGTGCATCGGCCGCGTACAACATCGGCTGGAAGGTCGGCGTCAAGCAGACCAGAGAGAGCACCCACAATGTTCGATTCATATCGTTTCTCACATTAAATGTTCAGCAAAGTCAAGGACTCAAAGGGAACCTACAATCGCGACCAATCGCGATTCGTAAGAGCGTACTTTAGTTCCCTGAATTGCGTTCGTAAAGTCGGCTGAATATTCACGACGGCTTGCTCGTGGCCGCTGAGTTCCTTATCGTTGGTACAGATTTGACGATGTTGCCAACCTTCATTTTCTACAGCGGAGCAGTTCATGACCAGCCTGGGAAGCCTACCGCGAGTTCTAGCTCCCAAATGTTTGACTTCGACGATGCGATCGTTGATGTCTGGAAAAATCGAAATCGCCGACTGGGACACTGCGGAACCACCGATCGATGGGATTTATTGCTACGGCCATACTCTGGTCGGTGCCGCAATGATGGATCGATTTCCTCATGTGCGCGTCATTTCTAATCATGGTGTCGGAGTTGATCACATCGATCTGGAGGAGGCTCGTCGGCGAGGAATTCCGGTCGGCAATACGCCTGGTATTTTGGACGGAGCCGTCGCGGACATGGCCTTTGCGCTGTTGTTGTCCGCAGCACGTAGATTGGCGGAAGGAGATCGCTATGCCCGACATCCCAGTGCCCACCATTTCGATCCTAGCGAACGACACGGGCACGATGTCCACGGCGCAACATTGGGCATCATCGGCTTGGGCAATATCGGCAGTCAAATTGCTAAACGCGCCTGCGGATTTGATATGCAAATTGTCTATCATGCGCGGCGACCGCGCCCTGAAGCTGAACAACGCTGGAATGCCAAGAAGGTACCACTTGATGAGTTGCTGTCGATCAGTGATTTCGTGGTGATTATCGTTCCACTGACACCGGATACGCGTAATCTGATTGGCCACCGAGAGTTGGCGCTCATGAAACCCACTGCCACATTGATAAATATTGCTCGAGGTGGGATCGTCGACACGGACGCTTTGACGCAAACCATGCTTGATCGCAAAATCTTTGCCGCCGCGCTCGACGTGACTGAGCCGGAACCGCTTCCTCGCGATCATCCGCTATTGCGACTTGACAACGTCACACTGACTCCACATCTCGGAAGCGCCACAGTAGAAACCCGTCGCCGGATGGCTGAATTGTCGATCGATAATCTATTGGCCGGACTACACGGCAAGCCACTACTGTGCCGCGTGGCTTAGTTCATATTTGATTAGACAACTATTGTAGGACGATAACAATGTCGATCGATGATGGCTGCAGTCGTTACTAAAGTGGATTAAACTAGACACGATTCAAATTTAATACAGTACTTTTGCCCCTGTTGGCAAGTAATGCAAAAGGTGTTTTGGACGTGTCCAAGAGCCATTCACTGCCCGATCCCGATGTCATACCTCTGTCTATCGTTGTTATTTGGGATGGCGATTGCTCGTTTTGTCGCAAACAAGTCGAGAAACTACAGGCCTTTGACGGAAAGAATCGGTTAAGTTACATCAGCCTCCATGATCCACGAGTTGCCACTAGGTTTCCCGATATAACCTACGAGCAGATGATGGAACAGCTCTGGATCGTCTGCCCCGATAACCGCCGATTTGGTGGCGCCGACGCTTTGCGCTATCTGAGCAGAAAACTCCCGCGACTATGGTGGTCCGCACCATTGTTTCATTTTCCAGGAACAATGCCGCTTTGGCGATGGTTGTATCGACAAGTAGCCCAACGGCGTTATCGCATAGCTGGAAAGGAATGTGAGTCAGGTACGTGCCAGCTACATGTTCGCCATAATCAAAACGATGGCTAAATCTGCGTCGGGTTGTCGCACATACGACGCAAGGTGATGTTTGGGCAAGATTGGTTTAGAATATTTGGCTATGAGCACAATTAACAATTTATTTCGAACGATGTCGCGTTTTCTAAAACTGTGTTGTTGCATGGCTACAACCGTCCCGTTCGCTGGGACTCCAGCCCAAGAAGTGCGATTTTCGAGAGATGTGTTGCCAATTCTTTCGGACACATGCTTTGCTTGCCACGGTCCTGATGAAAAGACACGGCAAGCTTCATTACGTCTCGATGTTCAGGATGGAGCGTATGGTAAAGGGGAAAGTGGTCAGGTCGCTGTTGTACCCGGAGAGACCGCCAACAGCGAACTGATTCGGCGAATAATGACGTCCGATTCCGATCTAGCGATGCCTCCCCGAGATGCGCTGAGACAATTGACTCCTGAGCAAATCAGCACTCTGCAGCGCTGGGTGGCTCAAGGTGCGAAATGGGGTAAACACTGGTCGTACGAAGATATCTCTACTCCACAGCTACCGGAATTGCAGCAGATCCGTGGTGAGAATAATGCGATCGATGTTTTTGTGCGAGCTAAATTGCTAGCCAATAGATTAAGGTGGTCCCCAGAAGCCAGGAAGGAAACACTGCTGCGAAGAGTAACTTTGGACCTGACGGGATTGCCTCCAACTTTGCAGGAAGTGGATGATTTTCTCGCCGACGATCGACCTGACGCATACGACCGAGTGGTTGAGCGATTATTGATGTCCAAGGCATATGGCCAGCGCTGGGCATGGGATTGGCTGGACGCAGCTCGTTACGCTGACACCAATGGATTTCAAGGAGATCCCGAGCGCACGATGTGGCCTTGGCGTGACTGGGTCGTGAACGTGGTCAACGAAAACATGCCGTACGATCAGTTCACGATTGAACAATTGGCGGGAGATATGTTGCCACAGGCAACACGAGATCAGAAATTAGCCAGTGGCTTCCACCGTAATAACATGCACAACGGAGAAGGTGGTCGTATTCCCGAAGAAACTCGAGTCGAGAATATCTTTGATCGAGTCGAGACGACCGCCACGATTTGGATGGGTTCGACATTTACTTGCACTCGGTGTCATGATCACAAATACGATCCTTTTACCATGCGCGACTATTTTGGTTTGTATGACATCTTTAATCAGATGAGCGAAACCGGGGCAGGTCGAGGAGGACAAGCTGAACCGGTGCTTGATTTTTCGACCGCTGAAGAAGAAGCTCGTGTGCAAAAAACCCAGCAGGATGTCGAACAGGCCGCCAAAGCGGTTGAGCAATTCGAGTTGACTAAATTCCCTCGAGCAGTAGGTGCCCCGTTGACCGAGTCGGCGGCGATTAATCTGCCTGGCAATTTACCAAACTACATTGCAAGGGCGGAACCGAGTAAGCGAGGAGTAGATCAACTCCTTGAAGCTGTCGGATATTTTGAAAAAGATGGGAACGATCCAGAGTATGTCAAGTTGCTGAAGGCCCAGTTGGCCGCCGTTCGTTCGCGTGATTCGGCTCGTAGCAATGTGACCAAAGTAATGATTATGGATCAGATCGCGAAACCGCGCGACACTTTTGTGCTTACCAAAGGTGCCTACGATAAACCCACGTCGACGAAAGTCCTCGGCGCCGTCCCTACTTCACTGTCGTCGGCACATAGGGGAAGTTCGCAAATAACCGACGAAAATGCCTCAACGACAGCGCGAGCAAATCGTCTGGAGTTAGCCCAATGGCTGGTATCCGCCGATAATCCGCTGGCCGCTCGAGTGACCGTGAATCGTCATTGGCAGGCATTTTTTGGTACCGGTTTGGTGAAAACAACAGAAGACTTTGGACTCCAAGGTGAACGTCCATCGAACCCAGATCTATTGGACTGGCTGGCTAGTGATTTCTTGAACAGTCAGTGGGACATCAAATCATTGCACCGGAGAATTGTCACAAGCGCAACGTATCGTCAGTCGGCTCTCGTTTCACCTGAGATTCAGGAAACCGATCCTGAAAATCGCCAACTGTCCCATGGACCAAGATCTCGCATGCCTTCCTGGATGATTCGGGACGTAGCACTTGCCGCCAGCGGATTACTTGTGGACCGCATCGGCGGACCAGCCGTGAAACCTTACCAGCCGCCTGGTATTTGGGAAGAGGCAACCTTCGGAAAGAAAAGCTATCAACAGGACCATGGCGAGGCGTTGTATCGACGCAGTCTATATACCTTCTGGCGACGAATTGTGGGACCAACGATGTTTTTTGATAATGCCGCCAGACAAACGTGTTCGGTCGGTTTGATGCACACAAACACACCACTACATGCATTAGTGACGCTGAACGATGTGACTTATGTGGAAGCCGCACGTGCCTTAGCGGAACGCGTGATGCTGGCGGTACCCAGCGACCAAGAGCGAGTGGAGATGGCGTTCCGACTGGTAACGTCACGGCATGTGGACAGTGAAGAAAAAACTATTCTGTTAGAGCGATTATCGAAATTAGTGCAGCACTTTACTGAACAGCCGGAGTCTGCCAAAAAACTGTTAACCGCTGGAGAATCGCGGCGCCGGCACGAGCTAGATTCAGTCCAACATGCTGCCTTGATGGCATTATGCCAGTTGATCCTCAATCTTGATGAGGGACTGTCGAAATGAATATGCTGATACAACAACAAGCAGCTCAATGCCGCTCCACAATGACTCGCCGAGCGTTGTTTGGTAAGGCGGCTAACGGGTTGGGGGGCGCCGCTCTAGCGGCAATGCTCGTTAGTGAGAACATTGCGGGCGAAAACCGACTCAGCTCGAACGATTCGTCTGGCGCGCTGCCAGGCTTGCCTCATTTTCCTGCCAAGGTTAAACGAGTCATTTACTTGTTCCAAAACGGTGCCCCGTCGCACGTCGATTTGCTGGATTACAAACCTAAACTTCGGCAATGGCACGGCAAGCAAATCCCTGACGAAGTCGTGGGTGGTAGGCGATTTAGTACGATGACTGGCAATCAAACCGATCGTCCTGTCCTCGCGGAGATTACCAAGTTTTCACAACATGGCCAATCGGGCAACTGGCTTTCCGACTTTACTCCACAGATGGCGTCGATTGCCGATGACTTGTGCATCATCAAATCAATGCACACTGAAGCTGTGAATCACGCGCCGGGCATCACGTTTTTTCTCACCGGGTCCGAAATGGCCGGACGGCCTAGCATGGGAGCTTGGTTGAGTTACGGTTTGGGGCGAGATACCGATGAATTGCCTTCGTTTGTAGTGATGACTTCGCGGGACAAAGAAGCGAGTTGCGGCCAGATCTTTTATGATTTCTATTGGGGAAGTGGATTCTTGCCGACCAAATTCCAAGGTGTCAAATTTCGTGGCAGTGGCGAACCGGTTTTGTACTTGTCCAATCCCGAAGGTCTGCATGCTAGCGTGCGCCGCAGCCTGCTTGATGATTTAGCTCGTTTGAACAGCATGCAACTGCGCAGTATTGGAGATCCCGAAATTGCGACTCGGATTTCGCAATACGAAATGGCATACAAGATGCAAGCCAGTGTTCCTGAATTAACGGATTTCTCTAACGAGCCGCAAAAAGTACTCGACATGTACGGCCCGGATGTTCTTCAACAAGGGACGTTCGCATACAACTGTTTAATGGCTCGGCGACTAGCAGAGCGCGGTGTCAAGTTTATCCAGGTCATGCACGCAGGGTGGGATCAGCATCGAAACTTAAATACCCAACTAAAGATCCAGTGCTTTGATACCGATGCACCGAGTGCAGCATTGGTACGGGATCTCAAACAGCGCGGACTACTGGACGACACGCTGGTAATTTGGGGCGGCGAGTTCGGGCGCACCCCTTTCCTGCAAGGCAAGATCGAAGAAACAAAACAATGGGGCCGCGATCATCACCCTTATTCGTTTGCTTTGTGGATGGCAGGAGCCGGGGTAAAGCCGGGTTTCAGTTACGGTGCATCAGATGACTTTGGTTTCAATGCAGTCGAGAACAAAGTCCATGTACACGACTTTCAAGCGACATTGATGCACCTCTTGGGAATCGATCATGAACGACTTACTTATAAATTCCAGGGGCGTTATTATCGGCTGACCGATATTCATGGCCATGTCGTTCATGACATACTAACTTAGATGATAAACTTCTTGGCCACTCTATCGTCGCCTGGAAGTTACCTCGTTTTTCATGAAAGCTAACCCATCTTTGGCGAGCTGCAGTTCGTCATCGAACATACGCCTCCAGATTTTTGTGGCTGCTGCTAATTCGGGCAGGGCTAATCCGAAAGCCTCGATAACCAGCCAGCCATCGTATCCGATCTCTACAAGTGCATCAAAATTCTTTCGCCAACGTACATTGCCTTGACCGGGTGTACTCCGATCGTTTTCACTGATATGTACATGGCACAGAACGTCTTTGATCTCCTTTAATGTCTTCGGAATACTCTTTTCTTCGATATTGCTGTGGAAAGTATCGTACATGATCCCACACCAAGGATGATTCACTTCACGAGCGAATCTGGCGGCGTCAGCGTGAGCATTTAGGAAATAACATTCGAATCGATTGAGTGGCTCTACGCCAAGCTTAACCCTTGCTTGCTGGGCATGCTCCGCCGTTGCACGCATGCAATCGACACCCCATTTCCATTCGTCAGCGGTAGGACCTTTGCCTGTAAAATAACCGAGGGCGGAATGAAACGGCCCCACAAGTGTCTGCACTCCTGCCGCAGCACAGCAATCCAGTGTACGTTTGTTGAGCTCGACTCCTTTGGCGCGTATGGCCTGATTGGGACTGAGCGGATTATCGGACTCGTTTCGAACGGTTACTCCGGTTCTTTCCAGTCCCAAGTCGTCCAACCGCTTACCCCAGGCGGCGTAGTCCAAATCGAGATTGAAGAATGGCAATTCGACTCCGTCGTAGCCCATCTTCTTGAGCTTTTCCAGAATTGGCAACAAGCCTTCGTTCAACTCGCCCGTCCACAACAATAGGTTCATACCATATTTCATTGAATGATTTCCTGAAGTGTTTGTCTGCTCATTTCTGCTGACGTCATGGTATCCCATGCGGGTTGCTGAGATTCACCACTGAGCAATTGGCTTCGTAGGGATTTTACCTCCAAGCGGGCCTGTGCCAACCAAGGGGTGAGAGAATCCGGAAGAAGTGCCAGATTGACTCGCTTCAATACTTGATTAATTCGTCGTAACAACTTTTCATCACAAGAGTAATCGAATAGGAACTTCTCACTGGAGAATCGAGGCACCAACCAGACTAATCGATCTGTTGAAACTCGACTGATGCGATTGACGGTCTGTTGTACTAATTGTGGTTCTATTGCATCTAAAGCTTTGTAGTAATCCTCGAGTTGCGTCGGCGCTTCATGTGCCAGCCATGCATCCAGTAATAATTCCACAGCAACATGCCCTACGAAACCAGGGCGTAAGCTTTGGTCGCCAGGCAATTCATGGCGCAAACTAATGGCGAGCCGCGCGTTCAACTCCACAAACGTCGATGTCTGGTGAAACCAACCGTCGTCATAGTGGTGTTGGATAATACCGCGAGCCAAACTGACTACACGCGGATCTGGGTCATCCAGCAGTCCTTTCGCACTTTGTGAGCGCACTCGAACTCTGCGATCCAGAACTCCCAACCAATCGGGCAACGCAGTTCCCGCAACAAAATACGGGTCGTCAAGGAACCGCCGAGCGTGAGCAAAGTAATTCATGTTGTTTGCGCCAACACCATAGCGAAACTGCTTCTTCGCTCAGCCGACAGCCACTATTTGACACCTTCACTTCAGTTCAATTAGACAGCGAGCCACTTACCTTGCTTTGCACTATTAAGCACTGCATCGCATACTCGTTGGGTTTCTAGAGCATCGCGAAACGTCGGGTGTGCAGGTTGGCCTGTCTCTAGACTTTTCAGAAAATCAGCCACTTGATGTGTAAAAGAATGTTCGTAACCGATTTGCAATCCGGGTACCCACCAATTGCCCATATAAGGTTGGTCGCCATCGGATACATGTATGCTGCGCCATCCTCGGACAATTGAATCATCTGCGTGATCAAAATACCGTAGACGATGCAGGTCGTGCAAATCCCAAAAAATACTGGCTTTTTCGCCGTTGATTTCGAACGTGTAAAGAGCCTTATGTCCGCGAGCATAACGAGTGGATTCAAACAACCCCAGGGAACCATTGTTGAAGTGGCACAAAAACGAACAAGCATCGTCGATTCCAACTGGTTCTTTCTTGCCGGTTTCCGAGTGGGTGCGTTCTTTTACAAATGTCTCGGTGACAGCAGTAACATCTCGAATGGATCCGTTGAGCCAAATAGCCGTATCGATGCAATGAGCTAACAGATCTCCGGTGACACCACTACCAGCGGCGTCGACATCCAATCGCCAAGTACCCGCACCTCCTTGTGGAACGTCCGCATTGATCGTCCAATCCTGTAGAAAGTTAGCTCGATAATGGAATATGCGTCCCAACTTTCCTTGGTCGATAATCTGCTTGGCTAATGTTACAGCCGGAACTCGGCGGTAGTTGTACCACACCATGTTAGGTACGCCTGCTTGCTCGACTGCGGCACACATCTGCTCTCCTTCCGCAGCATCCATGGCCAACGGTTTTTCGCAAAGGATCATTTTGCCAGCCTTCGCAGCTTCTATGGCAATTTCCTTGTGCATATTATTGGGAGTACATATATCAACCGCATCCACGTCGGCACGGTGGACCAGTTTGCGCCAATCTGTTTCTATGTCCTGATAACCCCATGTTTCGGCAAACGATTTGGCTTTTTCCGCGTTGCGTGCGCAAAGTACTTTCAACACAGGACGATATTCGGATCTAAAAAAATGGTTCGCTTGGGAATATGCGTTTGAATGAGCTTTGCCCATGAAACCATATCCTATCATTCCAATGCGAAGTTCTTTCATTTTTCAATTCTCGTTGTAGGGTATGAAGTTTGGATCGAAACGCGGTGCTCTGCGGTTACTGGTCAATATCAGACAACGAGTCGTTGCGCGCGTCAATCGTGGCTGGGAATTACCTGGCAGTGTCCCCATGACCAGTCATTGTGTCCCCATGACCGGCCATGAGCTTAATTGTTCATTAGTGTCCAAAATAACAAAAGCGCCAAGTTGTTTACCAACGACTAGACTGTTCTCAATGTACTTTCTAAGAGGAATACTATTTGCCAAGTTTTGCACGCAAAGACTCCGCCAACTCGCTCAACTCGTCGACAGTCAGCTCGCCCAGCTCTTGAATCGATCGCATTCGCAAACCTAACAATTCTTCCAATAGCTGAACTTTGCCAGCCAATTCCCCCTTTTCGATTCCTTTTTCGATTCCTTTCTCGATCCCCTTTCGTTCCCATTGATCAGCGAGTGTGGCCACAAGCCCCTCCCTTTCTTGGCTCCAATGTTCATCGACAATGCGAGTAAAGTCGGCTTCAGTAACAAACTCCGATGCCGTGGCGACATAACGCAACACTGCTTGCATGCAAGTCAACCCATCCGGAATCACCAACAAATCCCAATACAATCTCAAGATACTAGGAAGGCGGTCAGTCAGTTCCGGGTTTTGTATGTATTTTAACAATAACAGTGTGGCCCGCAAAATCGACTTGCCTCGCAATTCTTCATCGGAAATGCGGCTCAAGTCGAACGTTTCTACATCAAAAATAGGCACAAATCTGCGCAGGGCTTCAGGGCATTTTACTAAATCTCGAATCGTTGAAGCAACATTCCAAACCTGGGCTCCTTGATAGAACACAAATGGAATAACAAGATTCAATGGTAATCCCAACTGAATCTGACGTTCGTAAATACGAACCAAGTACCTCAGCAACTGAAATGGGGTAAGAGGATCAGGCTGGCTTTTATGTTCAAATAGCACATACAAGATCGCTTCGCCTTCGCTGCGTAGTCTTACCCTGTACAGCAAATCCGAAAAACTCTTGCGTAGCTCCCCATCTACGAACGACTCCTGAGACAACTCCAAAGTTGACAAGTCAACTTCTGCTAACACATCCTGGGTCAATGCAGTGCCAAAAAAATCTCTTGCAAGGTCCAGCCGAGAGAAACTGTGCTTCACAAAACGATCATGTGGGTCGGTGAAACCCGCCGTTTCTGACACACAAGTCTCCCTGCTAATTTCAGTTTATTTTGCCGGCTAATATGCTAGCGCCATTTAACCTTGAGTTTCCCGGTACCTAATTCCAACCGTGCGCGGCACGCACATTAAGCATGGTTTGCAGAATAGTATTCCAAGTATGTCCGTCTTCTAAGGTCTTGTTGGGGAACATACAACCATCCCAGCAGATATGCCTGATTCCTCGCGCTGTGGCGTCTTTTAGCCAATACTTTGCACACCGCACGATATCTAGCTTGCCGTTAGGATCGTCGGCCGGGCAGTGCTTGCCGGTCTTGTCGTGCGATCCAGCTCCGTGTACTTGCCCATCATTTTGTGCCACATGGAAATCGATAGTCCAGGGTCGCAATTTATCCGTCATTTTCTCATAAGCTGCATAGAACTCGTCTGCAGTATAGTTCGGCTGCAACAACGCGTGTTCTGGAGCGTTATAGCCCATCAAATACAAGTAGGTATGAGCCAAGTCGGCTTGAAAGCCAAGCGTCTGCGGCATGCCGACTTCTTCCAGCAAGTCGAGCATATCTTTCCAACTGTGCATACCTGCCCAACATATCTCTCCTTCAGCAGCCAGTCGTTCCCCATGCCCCGCCGCGATCTTGGCCGCTTCTCGGAACGTTTCCGCGATCTTGGAGGTATTAGCTTTCTTATCGGCGCGCCATTTCTCAACACCAAACTCAGCCGAGTCGATACGGATCACTCCGTATTGGCGCACGCCCTGTTTATTAAATACTCCTGCGATGCGGCATGCCATGCGCACTGCGGACAGGAATTTTTCGCGAGCAGCGGCATCTCCCATCGCCGAATCACCCACGGTTCCAGGCCAAACAGGTGCTACCAAAGAACCGACCTTAAAGCCCTTCGAGGCAATCAAGTCCGCGATCTTTATCAGCTCATTTTCGCTTGCCTCGGGATTTGTATGTGGCAAGAAAAGAAAATAATCAATGCCCTCAAACTTCTGACCACCCACGCTTGCTGCCGCTGTTAAATCCAGCATTCTCTCGAGGCTGATCGGAGGCTCTTGGCCAGGACCATCACCTTTGCCAACCAATCCGGGCCACATTGCATTATGTATTTTGGGAAAAGAGAAACTCATAACTCGGCTCTCCAAGGATGGGAAATTCGACTCTAGGATCTTTGGTGTAATAGCGATTATTGCCAATTGGTCTTTTCGTACTAGCATCTGCACAGCATTTGCAATGCAGTTGCGCCTAACGCAGGTGGAGTCTTGACGGGAACCTGTCGGTTCGATCGGTAACTACCGTTTCATCCACGCGCCATTTGTCGGCAAATTGCCATGAACATCTGGCCCAAAGTAGCGCAGGCCAACCAGTGGCTCGCTTCCGGTATTCTCAATTTCAACGCCAGCCACAGCCGCTTCGTGGCTGATAAACACTTCATCCTCAGTGTTTTGCCCAAATCGAATCATCGCTGGTGTCTGTAAAGCAAGTTTTCCGATTCGTCCCTTTCCTTGCACAGTAATCCAACCACTTGCACCTGGGTCGCGCAGCACACATTTCATTCCAGGATCAACAGTAAGCTCCTTAGCGCTAAACAACTGTTGTCCGTCAATGGTCCCGTAGACAATCCATTTGTCGGTATACCCTTGCCCGCTAGCTTGTGGATCAACAATTGGCTCTATGTAATTGCTGTTCTTGAAGTGCGTATCGACGTTCTTTTCCCAGTCAAGTTGACCGATAATGAAATCCAAATCCTGATGTTTGTCTTTGGGCATATCCTTTACTAGCAGCGCCCAAGGCACATAACGTCCTTCGACGATCGACTGAAACATTCCGAATACGTCACTTCCCCATTGTGGTTCGTAAGTGCATAGCGAACCGGGAGCATGTAAGACACCGGGCGGAATCAACCAACCTGTTCCTCGCTTGAGTCGATAAGCTCGCGACAAATCCAGAATTCCGTTGTCTCCTTTGTTCCAATTCTGAAGACATTTGCGCACATCGTCCTTAGTGGTTCCCGGCTCCAATCCCATAAACGTGTAGCAGAAGTTATTGTCCACGTTATTGTATTGTGGTGGAAAATAATAACTCTCTGGCTTACCTTCCTGCCCCACCAATTTCGCATCCTCTTGGCTTTGGTGCATATGGTGAGGGATCGGTCCCATGTTATCGAAAAACTTAGAATAGACCGGCCACCGATTGTACTTGGTATGCATGGCAGAGCCAATCAACCGGCTACCCGCCTCAGAGACCGCATCGCGGAGCAGAAATTTTTGCCCTTCAAACAAACAAAAACTCAACCCTTCATGCCAAACTCTACCGTCATTGGCAGCTTCTGTAGTACTTGAAAACCACCGTTCGTCGATCCCTCCTCGATCCGCACCAAACGCATACAAATCACCCGGAAACAGCTTGATTCGGCGTCCGGGATGCAGAAAACTCCGTGGAACCCAAGTCGGAGTCAATCGCAACAATCCACCACCAGCATCCATCGCCTGTTGCAAAATCCTTTGAACATTGTCTTTTGCGACCAAGCCTTCATCTAATTTTACAGTGCTCATGGTTCCATCTCTAATCGGGAATAAGCTACAAACAAGGTGATGGTTACAGTACAACTCAGTCGGTTAAACTGTCCACAGCTCGCTGACAGGTGGCTGAATAAACTTACCAATTGTCTTACACTAACAAAGTACCAGCCATTCGACATTCGGATGGCAATTATGGCAATTCGCCTACCGTTGGACTAGGTGGCTGTACTAGATCAAAGCTTTTAATTTTGGAGTCCTCTACGATGAATCTCAATTTACCGGAAAGAGTCGTTTCCAATTCACTTCCAGCTTTAGATAAGCCCCTGACTCAACCTGGTACACTTGCAAGAACTGCTGCTGGAACATTCAAAATTCACCGCTTTTTGCTGTCAGGAGGGCGACGCGACGGAGTTGAGCTGCTGGTTGTGGACAGCGGTGCTGTACGTGCCGTTATTCTGCCAACACGCGGAATGAGTTTGTGGCGCGCAGATATGGATGGCATCAATTGCAGTTGGCGATCCCCTGTCGATGGCCCTGTTCACCCCATGTGGGTACCGATGAGCGAACCAAGCGGACTAGGATGGCTCGACGGATTCGATGAGTTACTCGTA
>CAZVBC010000120.1:0-17729 GCA_964625155.1 uncultured Pirellulaceae bacterium | reverse complement strand
TCGAGACCGACGCCGGAATTATTGGGATTGGTGAAACACGAGGTGGGGAACGAGCGACCAACGATTTGAACAAATGCCGTTCGCTGCTCGTCGGCCAAAGCCCATTTGCCTATCGAAAATGGGCTGGTGAAATACTCAACATCGGAAACTCGATCTACGCTGGCATCGAGCTGGCGTGTTTGGACGCGATTGGCAAGGCTACGCGGCACCGAGCTTGTGAGTTATTGGGTGGGCCAGTGCGCGAGCAAGTCGAGTTCTCTTCGTACCTGTTTTTTCGCTATGCCGCCGACCACACAAAAGTGTTGACCGATCCTCGATTGGTAGACACTCGAGGTAAAGGGACCGGAGCCTTGGATCAATGGGGTGAGGTGCGCACACCTCAGGCGATGGCCGAATTGGCGTGGAAGTTTCATCAGAAGTTTGGATTTCGCGTTCATAAACTCAAAGCGGGAGTATTCAGCCCAGAGTTCGAAGTCGAAACACTCAAAGCGATCAACGACCGGTTCGATGGCAAGCATTTGCTACGTATCGATCCTAACGGGCGCTGGTCAGTTCCTATTGCTTTGCAAGTGGCTCGACAGATCAGAGATTTGCCGCTGGAATATTACGAGGATCCGGTGGAAGGCCAATCCGCGATGGCGGACATTCGCTCGCAAACGGGGCTAAAGACGAGCACCAATTCATGTGTTACACAGTTCCAACACATTCCCTCTGCAGTGCGCACTCAGCCAATCGATATCGTTTTGGGGGATCATCATGGTTGGGGCGGAGTCACTGCATTTCAGGCGCTGGGGACAATTGCTAAAACGCTGGGCTGGGGGCTGAGCCAACATAGCAATAATCATGCTGGTATCACAATGGCGGGCATGATACTCGCCGGTGCCATCACACCTGAGTTGACATATGCCAGCGATACACATTACGTTTGGTTGCCCGACGACGCAGATATCATCGAGGGCAAAAAGCTGGAAATTACCAACGGACGAATGCAGGTTCCTCAAGGATTTGGGCTCGGTGTCTCTCTCGACCAAGACAAACTTGCCAAAGCACATGCAACCTACCAACGTTGCGGCATGCGGGAACGTGATGATTCGGCAACCATGCGAATGTTTCAGCCCGACTGGAATCCGCGCAATTAGGACAGGTCTGAGGCAGAAGCTGGAGGCACTTGACGAGCACATGGCTCATTACAAATTGGCGATTCGACGATGGAAGTTTCCACCAGCATTAAATGCTCGCGCAGGAATAATCGTTTAGCGTTGCTGTCCGTTCGAAACAAGCTCGCAAGCGTGATTCCACGGCTAGAATAAGCGCATCGTCATCGAGCTGTGCCACATCCGCAGCCGGAATTGGCTGGCCAACGGCCAACTTCAGCGGAACGCAACTAGGTAACTTTGCGCCGCGGCGCAGCGCATCATAGGCTCCGGCGACGGCGATAGGAATCAAAGGCACCTCGGCGCGACGTGCGACTGAAATGAAGCCGCGTTTCAAAGGCTGGAGCTTGCCATCTTCAGAGCGTGTTCCTTCCGGAAAGATCAATACCTTTTCTCCTCGCTTGAGTCGCTTCAGCGTTTCCTTCAGTCCGCTCAATCCACTGCGATCGCGATCGACCTCGATAGCGTCCAACGTAGAGATCACCCAACTAAAAATCGCGTTGTTGAATAATGTTTTGCGGGCGAGGTAATTTAAACGACCATTGTAGGAAAGACCTACCATCACTGGATCAAGGGTGCTTTGATGAGTACACAGCACCAATGCACCGCCATCCAAGTCCATCAGGTGTCGATCGAGGCCACGTAGCGAAAAGAGGTGCACGCCGACGATCCGCGATCCCGTCTGTACTAAAGTATAGAAGAATTGACGGAATAGACTTCTTTTTATGATTTGGACTGCCATGTGTGGCTCCGCTAATTGACAAGCGTTTGGAACAAAAACTGTTTGTGGTGTGGCGAACGGTCAATCACCGTGTCGCGTGGTGGGATGATTAGCCGAGCACGCGCTGTAGGAATCACCTTGGTGACCATCAACAAATGGGCGAACGATGGCTTCCAGACGGTCAACGACTTGCTGAAGTGACAATCCGTCTGTGAGAACTTCAATTGCATCCGGGGCTCGACGCAAGCCACCGAATTGTCGTTGCGAGTCCTCGCGATCTCGTTGGTTTTGTTGGTCGAGGATAGTTTGATAGTCCGCTTGAATGCCTTTGACCGCCAGCTCCTCGACGCGTCGCCGTGCGCGCTCTTCGCTGGAAGCGGTTAAGAATATCTTGCACTGCGCATCGGGGAAGACATCGGTACCTTGATCACGTCCCTCGGTGACAATTCGTTTTTCCCGCACCCAATCCCGTTGCCGCTGACTCAGCAAGCGGCGAACCTCTCGATTGTCAGCAATGGGACCAATTTGCGACGAGACACTGGGGTCGCGGATCGCCAACGTAACGTCGTGATCATTCAGCCAAACGACATTGTCGGCGAGCCGAATTGTGATTTGGCCGACCAGCTTCGCTACTGCAGGCTGATCGTTCAGATCCAAACCGGCTCGCAAAGCTGCCAAAGTTGCACATCGGTACATTGCACCCGTATCCAAGAAGTCAAAACGTAGCCGTCCTGCCAACATTCTGGCTGCGGTACTTTTACCAGCTCCGGCGGGGCCATCAATAGCGACCACAATTTGTTTCACGGATTCAACCAAATGAATAAAGTCTCGATGGATTTGAGCCCTAAGTATCGTCCGAGTTAGCTGGCCAGCAAGTCCCGTCTACAAAACAGATATGGCCAGACTACGACGAATGTAGCGTTTGTAGGTTCCGATGCGTGGAATAATCGCTAAGCCAGCAGCCTCAACACTGTGGAAAGTACTGAATTCATTTGAATTCACGGCAGAAATTTCATCCAGGGCACAGAGCTCAACCTAGAGTTGTTAAGCGGTAGAACAGCTTCTATTCCACAGGTGATGCTCATGGCGCGACCCAAGAATAAACGGCGAAAAAGTGTGGTTCACAAGGCTATCCAATTTGCTTTGGTGCGCCGGCTGCTTTTGCAGTGGATCTGTTTTGCATGGACCATGTGTTTAGCGTCCATGACTATTCAGTTTTTTATCAATCCAGTTGGTACGCAAGTCAACCTCGACGTGTTGTGGGGGACATTCATTACGAACTGTCTCGTCTCTGGATGCTTACTGCCACTGTTTATTTACGATTCGGTCAAGTACAGCCACCGCTTTGTGGGCCCGATTTTGAGATTGCACTCGCAACTTAAGCAAGTTGGAGTTGCTCCTGTAAATCCGCTGCAACTGCGAGCGGACGATTTTTGGCATGAAGTGGCTGCTGAATTCAATTCGATGCTGACGCGAATTGAAGTCAAACAAGATCGTGCGGAAGACTCACCCTGCGAGATTCCAGCGCAGACCCAAGACGAATCCACAGACTTTGCGAATACCGAATTCGCCATATCAGCAAGGTGAGCCACATGCGAAGTACCAAAAAAATCCGTTGGTTCTCAAGAAAGCCAGCGGGAGTTGCAGCCGTCGAACTGGCTGTGAGCATCCCGATACTGACACTCATCACGTTGGGCACAATTGAAGCTTCAGGAATGATTTTCCTGCAACAGAGCATCGAAGTTGCTGCTCACGAGGGGGCGCGCGTTGCGCTGGTTCCATCGACAACGTCAGCCAACGTAATCGCAGCCAGTAACGTCATTTTGACCGGTCGGAACATTCAGGGCACCACGGTTACAGTATCACCAGGCGATTTTGCAAATCGCCCCTATGGAACCTTTGTGAAAGTAACTGTCACTGCGTCATGCGACCAGAACGCCAAGTTTTCACCTTGGTTCTATCAAGGACAGACACTCTCGGCGGAAGTCGAAATGATGAAAGAAACTGATTGAGCGCTGTTCATGATCTACCGATTTAATTAGCAACCATACGAATACGGTTCACAAGATGAAACTCTCTAAAGCACGATCAGCAAGACGCAAGACTGGTGCCATCATTGTTCTGGTCGCTCTCCTATTGCCCGTCACGATCATCTTGGCAGGTTTTGCCATCAATCTGGCCTACATGGAACTGAACCGCACGGAACTGTACATCGCCACCGATGCAGCCGCGCGAGCATCAGGTCGAGAATTTGCGTTGACAGGTGATTTCGCGGCGGCCAAGGCCAAAGCTCGCGAAGCCGCAGGGCGAAACAAGGTCGCTGGCGTAGGTTTGCAGCTGGCCGATTCCGATATCGTGTTTGGCGAATCAATTCGCGCTTCGGTGGTGGAAAAATACACCTTCAATCCGAGTGGAACCAGTCCTAACGCGGTAAGAATTTTCGGGAGACGCGACCAAGGGTCAGTAAATGGCCCGATTGGCTTGCTGATGCCAAATATTTTTTCCGTCAACAGTTTTCAAGCGGTCCAAGAAGCTCGTTCGACATTGGTCGAAGTCGACATTGCGTTAGTTCTGGATCGATCGGGTTCGATGGCTTACAGCGCTGACGAGATCGCTGTGCACCCACCGATTCCAGCCGCAGCGCCCGCTGGTTGGCAATTTGGCGATCCGGTACCACCTGATAGCCGCTGGTTGGATGTTGTGGCTGCGACCGATGTCTTCTTGGATGAGCTTGTCCTGTCTCCTGCGAGCGAGTTAGTATCCTTGTGTACCTACAACGATACGAGCACCACGGACCAAACGTTGACGTACGATTACCAATCGGTATTAGCGGCGACGAATCCATACACCCTCAGCTTTCAATCCGGAAAGACGAATATTGCCGAAGGAATTACGGCAGGCGTCAATTCTCTTTCGTCGGGCTTATCCCGTCCTTGGGCTACGAAAGTAGTCGTCATATTGACCGACGGACTTCAAACCGCTCCTGGCGACCCAGTTGCCGCTGCGCACAGTGCTGTCGCCCAAGGAGTGATGATCTTCACCGTCACGTTCTCTGCCGAAGCAGGCCAAGCGACTATGCAGCAAGTTGCTGAAATAGGCATGGGCAAACAATTCCATGCTTCGAACAGCTCCGATCTCGAAGCTGTGTTCTCCAACATCGCCAAGTCGTTACCTACTTTGCTGACCAAGTGACGTTCACAGAATTCAACCCTGATGCACGACTCCCAAACCGAGAGTATCCACATGAGACACCAAGCAAAAAGTCACCGACTGGGGGCAACTACCGTCGAATTCGCGTTGGTGCTGCCGATATTATTATTGATGGTCACAGCCGGTATCGAATTGACTCGGCTTTCGCTCCTAAATCACTTGACGGAGACTGCCGCCGACGAAGCAGCTCGGCGTGTAATTGTACCCGGCGCAACAAGCGAGGAAGCGACGGCAAGAGCAAACGAAGTCCTTGCACTGGTGGGCGTGCGTGGAGCAGTTGTAACCGTAAATCCAGCAACGATCGGAGAAGCCACTTCACGTGTGGCAGTAACCGTTTCTGTACCAGCCGATGCGAATCAGTGGATTTTCCCCAAGCTTTCATCCGGTGCCGTCACACGATCTGAAATTTCGATGCTGACCGAACGCGCACCAATCTTCCAAATCAACAGTGTTCCAGCGCCACCACCAATTCCCTCAGATCCTCCACCACCTTACGAACCACCTCCCTATGAACCGCCGCCTTACGAACCGCCGCCTTACGAACCGCCAAGCTATGAGCCACCTGCATATGAGCCGCCTGCATACGAACCGCCTGCATACGAACCGCCTGCATACGAACCACCGAGCTACGAGCCACCGCCACCAGCACCAGTGGGTTTGTAGCCCACTGAGTAAGGCTCTGTAAGACAATGAGTGACAGACTCGAAGCGGGTTTGCTGTGGCACTCGCGGTAACTTTACTCTTTACTCCCGGCCCGCTTGGGCGCGCGGTTTAATTAAACGATTTCGCAGCAACGAGTGCTTTTTTACAGCTTAATTTTTGTGATCGGGAGGGCGAAGCTCCGGCTGAGCCAATTTAGCGGCGGCTCGGTAGGAACCTCGCGCTCCCGATTCCGCGAGCACCCTGATTCTTAGCTGCAACAAACGACCTGTTCAACTAATTGCGCAGCGGTCGATCGTTCTACTAAAACCGGATTCCTGACTTAACCCCAAAGAAAATAACTATTTGTCTTTGCCAACGACGATGTCTCGCGTAACACGCTGGACGCTCGACTGGCGCTGCGCAAGCTCACGAAGTTGCAACAGGATATCGCTGGCCGCAGCCTGACCAACCGGATCGCCGGGATCCTGTAACATTTCGGAAAGGATGTTCGTCCGCTTGTTGACTCGTACTTGCAAGGTGCGAATCAATCGCAATTCGGCGAGTTTGTCGACCAAAGGTTGTTCGCCAGATGATGGCGTTTGCTGCGGCTGGGCATCCTGTTGCTGTTGGCGCTGTTGCTGTTCCTTCTGCACCTGCGCTAGAGCGGCAAGCATCTCCTCGAGTGCTGTGATGATCTCCTGTTCGATGGCCATAGTCATTTTCCCAATGTCTGCTTTGGCCAATCGGTCGACAACACTTTGAATATCGCTTGTCATTTGGGCGATAGCCTCAGGAAATGCAACACTCGATCCTTCCTCGCGGAGCAGCAATTGAACTCGTTCACTTTCGGCTAAGATTTTGCGTTCTTCCAAAGATAGATTACTAGCGCGGATTTCGATTTGACGATCCACTTTATCACCTGCAATAGCTTGCAGCCGTTTGGTCTCTTCGAATACCTTGACCTGCATCTCCAACATTTTTCGCAAGCGAGTATCGACAGCCGCTAAAGAGCGTTCGATTTCCTCTTCTCTCATTTGGCGAAGTATCTCCTCCAACTCTTCGATAGCCGCACGCAATTGTTCTTCGGCTTCGAGTTGTTTATCGACGGCGCCTTCTCGGTCAGCTTTCTCCAGTTTCTCTTGAGCGTCCTGCATCTTCTGTTTGGCGGACTGGATACGTTGCTTCGCTCGCTGTTGCGGATCTTGAGGCGTATTGCTTTGAGGTGAGTTTTGTTGCTGTCCCGATTTTTCAGACTGTGACTGAGGCTCTTCAATTCGGTTTCCTTGAGGCGGCTCGGAAGGAGAAGGCTGAGCGGGAGCACTGTCTGGTTGCGCTTCCGGCGAATTCTTTTGCTTGCGATCACCTTGTGAAGGTGACTGTTCACCTTCTCGAGAATTCTGTTGTTTTTGTTTACTTCCAGCTCTGTTTTCTTCCTTCTCAGAACGCTCAGCGGTTTGCTCTTTATCTCCTTGGGATTGGTTGCCTTCTCCTGGAGGCGAGGCTTGCGGAGCCTTGGGCGCGGCATCCTTGGATTCACGTTGTTGCTTATTCTCAGAATCATCACCGTCTCGTTTTTCACCCTGGGGCTGGCGAGATTCAATGGGTTTGTCAGATTGTGAGTTAGGCTTGTCTTTATTGGCCTCTTTTGGCGAGGTTTTACTGGACTCATCGTTCTTCGATTCGGAATTCGGTGACTCGCTCCCCTTCATCCCCTGCAAAATGTCCTGTGCTTTGTCAGCCAGTTTGGCCTGGTCTTTCGCGGCCTGTTGGTTTTCCTGTCCTCCTTCGGTCCTCCCACGTTGAGAAATTTGTAATCGCAGCAGGCGATCCGTTTCCTCGATCCAACGCCGAACCTCTTCTTTTTGTTCGCGAATACGGTCCTGTCGATTTTCACTTTGCAGTAGTTCGAGCAAACGCTTGAGGCTATCTCGACTGTTCTTCTGATCTTCGATCGCTTGACTGAATTGCTTCTGTTCCAAACTTCTAGCGGCCCGCACAAGCAAATCACTCAATTGTGTTTGTTTACCCAATTGAGCAGCTTGCTGCAGCAGTGCAGCGCGCGTTGGATTATCAGCCGCCTCTAATTCCGCTGATTTAAGAAGCAAAGCTTCTAGTTTCTTGAATTGCTCCGCGACCGCCGACTGCTGGTTGGCCAGTGGGTTTTCCGACGCAGGAGTGTTCGGAGTGGGTACACCCTGGTCCACACTCGACTTACCTTCACTACCAGAAATCTGGGCTCGCACCCAATTAACCATCGCCAAACACAATGCGCAAAACACGATCAGACTGAAAGCATTCCGCAACATTCTGTGGCAAAATCGCATGTTGTTCGTTCCTTCTTGAGTCAACCTTAATGCGACAGAAAGATTGGTGGTGTGCCGCTAAGCTTGCAATGTCAATTCTGAGTTCATGCCGAAACATTCGATTCTTAGTATACAAAATAGTGCAATCGTATTTCGACTGCAAATAATACCTAAACACAAAAACAATTTGCTCAGCTCAATTCGATCATAACTTCCGTAATTGTAACATCACGAAGTACAGCCGGCTGAATTCTCGCGGCATGGAATAGCAATCACATTAGCGAACCTCTAAAACGCTGTCGCTGGACGCCTTGAACGAACTGATCAATTCGGGTGCTCAGTACGGATATTTAAGATACAATGTTCGACTAACTCCTGATGTATTCGATTTATTAAGGGACCATAGGCATGAACTACCTTCCGTCTCGTCGAGAGATATTGCTTGCGGCTTGTGCTGCATCTTTGTCCAACAAAGGGCATGCGCAAAGTGAAGTTGCAGTAAAACTTTCAATACTTGACGTACGCGTGATCAGTTGGAAACCGCCCCTTTATCACGGCTGGCCGACTCTTGCTCGGCGTAAAAACGGTGAGTTGCTATTAGTTTTTTCCGGCGGGCGAGAAAAGCACGTTTGTCCGTTTGGACGTGTGGAGCTGATGCGTTCGAAAGATAACGGCGTGACTTGGGGATGGCCACAGGTCCTTAACGATGGGCCAATCGATGACCGAGACGCTGGAGTGCTTGAAACTCCGCGTGGCTCGATCTTGGTGACCACTTTTACATCGTTAGCGTACGAACCGGTGCTGGCAACCGCCATTCGTGCCGAACCTGGCGTACCGGGCTCGTTCAAAGATCCGCAACTGATCAACGAGTGGCAGGCCGTTCATCATCGCCTTACCGCACACCAGAGACAGCAAGAACTGGGGTGTTATATGTTGCGATCGACGGACGGTGGCGTCAATTGGTCTGCTCGCTACCGTGTACCGGTTAACAGTCCTCATGGTCCTGTGGCGTTAAGCGACGGGCGACTGCTGTACGCCGGAAAAGCGCTATGGGGTGACAAGAGAGTTGGTATATGTCACTCGCAAGATGATGGAGTTTCTTGGGAATGGCTGGCTACCATGCCAATTCGTCCTGGCGACCAGGCCGACGAGTATCACGAGTTGCATGCAGTCGAAGCTAAAGATGGCACAATCATTTGCCACATCCGCAACCACAACTCACCTAACCCAAGGGAGACTTTGCAAAGTGAGTCTCGAGATGGCGGTAAGACCTGGACCACTCCGCATGGCATTGGAGTTTGGGGCTTGCCGTCCCATTTGTTAAGGCTCAAAGACGGTCGACTACTGATGTCGTATGGTTATCGCCGCAAGCCGCACGGCGTGCAAGCTAGACTCAGTTCCGATCATGGGCAAACTTGGTCTGAGCCCATGATCTTGTCGCAAGATGGAATCGGCGGCGATCTCGGTTACCCGTCTACAGTCGAATGCGACGACGGGACAATGGTTACCGTTTGGTACGAGGTTTTGGCTGGGTCCCCGTTAGCACAGTTGCGACAAGCTCGCTGGCGTTTAACTTAGGGTAGCTTCGATTAGTATCGCCATTGCAGACCTAGATTGAGCGAATGAACCCAATATCTTCGTTCATCAAATGTCAATTGAGGTCTCAGCGCTCCGGTTAGAGGATCGGAGAGGTTGACCGATAGATTTGGGTCGATTTGTTGGCCAGGTTGTGCAACTTTGGGAATCAACAGATAGTTATAGCCAACGTTAAAATCAAGAGTCGATGTCAGTTGATAAGCAATATCTAAGCCAACTTCGGGAACCACGATAAATGTATCGTCGCTGAACGGGTTGTTATTCGTGTTACGAACTAGCAACCCTTGCGCTTCCGTGGCCAGGTCCCCTTGAGCCGAGGTCGTGGTTGTTGAGCCCGACAAATTGACCTGACGGCGGAGATTTCCCATGCCCAGCCGGAATTTGCTTTCAAAGCTCCAGCAGGCCAGGCGTCGAGTACTCATCAAGCCTAACATAAAACCATTGAAGTCATTTTCCGTCTGAAAAGTATCTCTCACCGCGATCGATGAGCCTTGAAGTCCTGGTACCGCGCCGGTCACTGTTGTAGAGCTGTGTATTGATAGACTTTCGTCCACCTTAGCCCGTTGATAACCAATCAACCAATCCACTCGAGTAAAACGATCTTGATAAGCCAAGCGTCGCAGGGCAATATCCAAGCCATCGACTTGCGAAGTTGTGTTGACGCGAATGCTTCCCTCACTCTCGCCGGGAAAAGCGATCAACTGAGTATCTTGAGCTGCCGTTCCGGTAACATTATTAAATGGTCGAGCTAAGATCGGGAATTGTGTATGCGTGAAATTGAAGTCGTTGTCTTGATCGCCTGCGGTCCAATAACGAAACAAGATTCCTCGATAGCAATCATGGCCAAACCACGAGCCCAACGTGATGCGAAAACCCGCTGACATATCTTCATCAATGAGCCGATCGCCCAACAATATCTGAGTGGTTGATTGTCCGAGTTCGCCTGCGACTGATGCATCGGTTCCCGTAGGTGACGTCGTGACCAAAGCCGGAACCCCCATCGCTCGTCGCCAGAACAAAGGCACTTCGGCCCGGACGCTTAAACGGCTAATCAAATTGACGAGCGGTCCTCCCGTAAAGTAACAATCGTTGGCCATACATGTAGGTGCAATACACGCCATGTCGTCACAGTTGCTTTCGCTGGAATAATACTCAGCTTCGTCGTTGAGATAGTAATCTGACTGCTCAGTTTCCGGGGCCTCTGGCGATGCCATGTAGTCGTCTGCAGAAACCTCAGGAGTTGTAGGAGCCGAATCGGCCTTAGGTACACTCGGAGCTTGGCTAGTCGAACTCTCGCTTTGCTTAGTCGCTGTAGGTCGGCGTTGGCGATCGAGAATGGATGATTGGCCCGATGTGCGCACGACCACCGGCGAATCGGCCACATCATTCGCGTCCTTTCGATTCTCTTTAGTAGGACCGGGCGACTGGCGTGGCTTGGAGGATTGAGCTACCGGACGTGGCGATTCGCTTGCAGCGTTACCAAGATATAAAGACCGTTCCGATCGACCAGTTCTCAGTTGCGCGTGCGCTGAATCGGTGTACATAGCGCCAGTCGTGAAAGACAGCAGCCACACGGCATGGAGAGCACGCAGAAATATGTCGGATCGCTTCATCGCAGAAATCTTGGCCATTATGCCTAATCCTTCTACTCTCACGCCACCATTGATACAGGCGGCTGTTCACATACATTGCTGCTTGTAATCGAATTCGCTGGCGTAATTCTGCGAGCGATGTTAGATCCGCTGCAGTGGAGATTCGAAACAAGTAACGCTTACCAGTGAATTCGGCTTTTCCGGTCGTAACGGTTGAGTAAAGCTGGAAAGATTTATCGATTGAGATGACTCTAGCGACGCGCCGAGCAGTCACTGGGCTTTGACCAGGCGATTAAAAGATATTTCGCGAGCGATTTAGGTAAGATCGCCTAGATCATTGCGTAAGCAATCAGGGGTAGGCAATCATAGGTGGCGGAATGCGTCAAGCATTTCGTCGGGATGTAAGAACCAAACGCTTGACGCGTTCGGCTACGAAAAGCCCGCTCAGCTAATTCTTAGTTTGATACCAAGTCAAGAGTGAAGTGGGCACCCTTCGTTTTCCCGATGGCTCAGCTGAACCTTGACCCAGTCCCTGAGAAATCCATCTGGCACGAATGGCGGATTCGGTTTGCTATCGTCGCAATTGACCTTCGACATTGGACTGCCAAATCCGATCGGTACCGATTTCCATGGCAGTCAACCACCCGCCACCGTAACAAAATGTATCCAAGCAGATTAGATGTCCAACGTTAAAGATCTCACCACCTCGATCGTGCGTATGGCCCACGACCGCTCGTTTGCCATTCTTGTGTGGTCCAGGCACATATTCGGTCAGTTTTTGCCAACGCAACGAGTGCTCGGACAATTGGTCAAGGGGTAATCGTGGGTCGTAATTAGCGTGGACAAAAAATTCAGTATCGGTTTCGTAGTAGTTCAGCAACGACTCCAAAAAATCCCGGTGCGATTGGGGAATCACGGAAATATTCCCGCAAAAACCATAAGAATCCAAAGTATCGACGCCACCAAATTGCAACCAACGGAAGGGTGGCTCGCCGTCGCGTACAACATCGAGCATCATTTCTTCATGATTGCCGTACAGTGGCTTTAGCTGGCATTGATCAGCAAGCTGAATCAGTTGGTCGATCACACCACGCGAATCTGGGCCGCGATCAACATAATCCCCCAAAGTCACGATTGTGTCTTCCCTGGTTGGAGCGATTTCTTTGATCAAGGTGCGAAGCGCAGCGGAACATCCGTGGATATCCCCAATTGCAATGACTCTTCCAGGCATTTCAGCGCGACTGTTCGTTAAACTGTAAAATAGATTTGTTTTCTACAACGTGCTACCCACATGGATTGCATCAAGCGCCCCGTGATTGTAATCATGTCAGGTCAAGAGCACTCCGTGAATGGGGTAGACGGACTTTTTGGACATTATGCTGCATGTCTGCTAGTTATCCAGAATCAACACTAATTACTTCCGCGCGCATCAGCGGGTTAGTCAGCGATGAACAATTAGATTACGTACTGCGCGTGGCCAACTACCGCTCGATGCAGCGCGGTCAAGCGCGACTCGATAACGCAGAACGGGATCGCTTGCTAGGCGAGATCTTGGTTGAGCAACAAATTGTTACGCCCTATCAAGCCGAACAGTTGGCAGCCGGCAGAACGAAATTGGATCTCGGTGGATATTTGATCACCGATTGGATCGGGCAAGGAGGAATGGGACAAGTATTTAAAGCCGTACATCAAGTGATGGGGCGAGTCTGTGCCGTCAAGGTCCTCCCTCTGCCTCGGTTGACGCAAGAATCACGCGAGAATTTCTTGCGCGAGATTCGCATGCAAGCGGCCCTGGATTGCCCATTTCTGGTGCGCGCCTACGATGCGGGACAAGATGGAAGCGTGCACTATTTGGTAACAGAATATGTTCCTGGTATGGATCTGCGGCGTTTGGTTAAAGCCAGCGGACCACTACCGGTCCAGCAGGCCGCAAAGATCGTAATGCATGCAGCTCGAGGAATTGATTACGCCCACTCCAAAGGATTGATTCATCGGGATGTCAAACCTGGAAACATTCTGGTCACTCCAGATGGCGATGCCAAAGTCTCCGATGTCGGCTTAGCCGGTTACGCGCGTGAATTATCTGACGATCCCCGCTCCAAGAAGATCATAGGCACCACCGATTTCCTGTCGCCAGAACAAATACGCCGACCGACCGAAGTCGGACCAGCGTCCGACATATACTCGCTTGGTTGTACCCTATATTATGCCGTATGTGGCAAGGTGCCTTTCCCTGGCGGCGATGCTGCCTCGAAGATTCGTCGTCATTTGGAGGACACTCCTTGGCATCCGCGAAAATTTGCCGCTGACCTCAGTGAAGATTTCGTTGACATTATCGCGGACATGATGGAAAAGGATGCCAGCAAAAGAATCAGTAGCGCTGCCGAAGTTGCTGCACGGTTGGAGCCATGGATCGGCGACGGACAAATCGTCAGCGGAGCGAGATTATCTCGGTCGCCCTGGATGGCTCCTCCACCTCCATCGGAATTGCCCGAGTATTCTGAGGAAGTCGATGACGAGATTTCGCGAGGGTACGACAGTTCGGCTGCGAGCCATGCTGTGATTCGCCCAAATCCAATCGATCAAACACATCAGCGTTCGCCGGCGCCAGCGACTAACTCCATTCCCCTTTCTTTTTCACTCCCAACCGAACAACTCAACAAGCCAAGTACTTCAATGATTGTGGCGCTCACTCTGGCGATCGCCATTCCACCAGCAGTGCTTGTGGGATCAATCATTGGTTACCTTTCCGCGGTTTGGCTGCGTCCATAAAATTTTTCAACTTGACGGATACATCAAATTCCCGCTATATAGCGCAACGGGCACGGCAGTTTTCTGAATGTTGGTTTGGAAGCAGCTAAGTGGAACCTATTGAGGATGCGGATTTTTTCGGTTTTTCCGAAACTACACCCTCTTTCGCTGAACCCAATCCCCAACAATAGCCGATTGCAAGGGACGAGTGATTTCACCGTTTTCGCAAATTCCCGCTAGCTGATCAACACAATTCGAAGGATCGAAAGCCATGAGCCTTGGCAATAAACGGACGTTACGTTGGGCTGCTCCATTGCTGATCGCGGCTGGAATCAGCAGCGTTGGCTGCAAATCCGGAATGAAGTTTCCCGGTTCAAGCATGTTCGGATGGAATCGCGAGCCCTCCGCTGAGACTTTATCCAGCGATATGGCAACATCAAAATTCCCGGAAAGCCCTGCCAACAAAAGCACTCCAAGTGCCCTGGCTAGCTCTCCGACAACAAAGCCCGTCGGCACCATGGGGCAGACAGCGACCAGTCCCTACGGAGCGTCCAATCCCTATGCCGCAGTTGGCAGTTATGGAGCTCCGGCAACAGCCGCCGCCGCGAATGGTTATCAGACTGGCCCTTACAACACCACCAGCGCATACAATCCAACGGCCACAGTTGGTGGTGGCGCGACACTGGCCGGCAACCTGTCAAATCGCAGCACAGTTGGCGGTACCTACACCGGAAATGCTGGGTTGATCAGTCCTGCCCAACCGACCACATCAACCGGACCGTATCCATCCGGTTCGCTCGCACCCTCGATGACCGCAAGTCGACCTGCTACTATGCCAACACAGTCGGCATATGCCCCCAACACTCAATTGCCGCCAAGCACAGGCTTTCCTGCAAGCACCATACCTTCAACAACCGTAGGTACGTTAGCCGGTTCGGCGCATGCTGCTGCACCGACAATGTCCTCGCCAGCCGGGATGGCTCAACCGACAACTATGGCTAATGGCTATTCGATGCCCAACGCCGTCGGTTCTCAAGTCACTTCCATTCCAAATCACGTTCAAGCCGCCGGATCGCCAAGCGCACCATTAACTGGACAGACAATACCAGTCGGTTATCCTGCCAGTGGTTCGACCCCTTGGTCTGGTGCCGTTTCAGCGGCCTCGCAAACCAGCGGATTACCATCAGCAACTTCAATGCAGGCTTCAACTGTACCCAATGCAACAGGTTACCAGCCGACATCGAATCTGGGTTCAAACCTACCTGCTGCAAATAACACCAATCCAAACGTGACTACCGTAACCGCTGGAGGATTCCGTCCAGGCACCACAGGTCGGTCCACAAGTTACAATTTTGGAACTACTGGAACTCCCGTCAATTCGACGACCGCTTCGCCTATGCCAACCTATAGCCAACCTGGCACGGTTCCAGCGATTCCAGGTGCACCCTCCGCATCGAGTCCCAGCACATCCCTACCGTCAATCAATATGCCATCGATGCCAACTTCGAATTACAACACAGGTACGTCCCTGCCACCGAACACCGCCTACGGCGCTGGTCCTGGCGTGACTGGTCCAGCTCCAACGGGAACACTCTATCGTTAATAAAACGTGTAGAGCTCGTACCATTACATCGAATGTCTCAAAGACATTCGACTGGTAAACGCAACGTTTAAAGCCGGCGAAATACCATTGCCGGCTTTGCTCATTTCAGCACCTAAAACTGATTCGTCGCAAAACAAAAGAGCCTTCGCTCTGCAACGGCGAGTCGCGTCGTGCAGGTACTTTCAGGTCAGTCCCGGAATGGGCTGGCCGCCATGAGCGATCGGCATCGGTCGGACGGCGCGGTCCGGAATCATGGTATGCACATCAATGCCCAACTGATGGTAAATAGTTGCCACGATATCTGCGGGTGATACGGGAGCCGATTTTGGATAAGCGGCAATTGAGTCCGTTTCGCCGTAGACCACTCCTGGTGTAATTCCGCCGCCAATCATCAGACAGAATCCACATTGTGGCCAGTGATCGCGGCCAGCTTTTGCGTTAATCTTTGGAGAACGCCCCATTTCGCCCATCACGTAGATCAGCGTGGAGTCCAGCAACCCTCGCTGCTCAAGGTCTTCAACCAGCGCGGGAAGTATGGTGTCGAGCACAGGTAGATTATGCTCTTTTAGCATCGCAAAATTATTCTCGTGCATATCGTAAGTAAACGATCCGTTCGGCAGGAAGTTTTCCGCATGCACGCTGATGAATGGCACGCCTTCTTCCACCAACCTTCGAGCCACCAGCATGCAGTTTCCGAACAGCGATTGGCCATACTTCTTTCTCAAATCTGCCGACTCACGCGAGAGGTCGAACGCATTGCGAACTTTGCCCGCGCTGAGCAAAAGAAACGCGATGTCCTTGAACTTGTCGAGCCGCTTTAACGACTTCGACGTGGCCACGCGTGCAAATTCGACGTCCATCTGCCGCAGTAGCAAACGCTGAGAATTCAATCGCTCGATGGTCAAACCTGGCACAGCTTCAGCACCCGGCAGCTTGGGTTCCCCAAGCGCGATCGCGGTGCCGTAATACGGTCGATCGGGCTTGCGATCGAAGGTCGGATCACAAAGAGCAAATAACGGATCGTATTGGCTGCCGAGAGAACCGCCGTAGGGGCCTGGCCGTCTGATGCCGGGATACATGCTGCTTTCGCCCCAGCCAGGATAACACGGCAAACAGACGGCACCCGGCATGTCGTCCGGCCCCATTCCAAAATACTGACAGACGGCACCGATATCCGGCGGATCATTAGGATCGGGCCTCAACGCCGCCGGATTGCCAAGGCTCCATCCTGTCATGATGTTGAGTGGGTTATGTGAGTTATATCCATGAGTTACGGTGCGAATGAGCGCTGCCTTGTGCATCAATCGAGCAATCTTCGGCAGGTGTTCGCAGATCCGCAGCCCCGGAAGCGATGTTTGGATCGACGAGAACTCGCCTCGAATTTCCACTGGTGCTGAAGGCTTCATATCAAACATGTCCAATTGACTTGGACCGCCCAACAGATTGAACAAGATTACCGACTTCGCTTGCCCTGAGGGACGGCCACCGCTCGCCTGTCCCGCATGCGCGCGCTTGGCGCGTGTGATGCCAGCGAACGGAGATAATTCGCCGACTTGTGACCCCGCCAGCGCAAGGCCACTTGCCTTGAGAAGGCCGCGCCTTGTCAAGCCATTTTCAAGCGATGCGGAATACTGTCCGATAAAATGCTCCATGGTTCACTCATTTCCAACCCATGAAGTAAGATCCTGACTGTTAGGCATAGTCCGAACACTGCCACATTAATCACGATCCTAGTTCGATTCGTTTCGAATATACGACGATAACATACGCCATTGGTGTTGCATATGGAAACTAATAAAAAGAATGTCGACCATAGCCGCTTGCGATTATAGGTCCACTCGGGTGTCATTGATCGCGAATTCCACCTGCTGACGCGGGAGATCTAGCTACGTTTCGATTCGACTACCGAGAGGTTGAGGGCTGCAAAGGATTCTCGCGTGCTGACTCATGTATGCCATGCACTAGAGCATGAATTGCAAAGCCAAGTATCTCCCCAGGGGTAAATTCGGCAGCCGTCTCAAGGAATTCGTCACTGTTTGTATGGTCGCCCATGACTCGTGAGGCTTTAAGAGCTGGCCATTCAACGCTAACTTGAATCAAGTTTGCTTTAATTCCACTGAATACGCCAAGAACTCGAGAAAACTCGTTTTCTGTTGC
>CAZVBC010000119.1:0-17740 GCA_964625155.1 uncultured Pirellulaceae bacterium | reverse complement strand
TGCGTCGAGATTTGGTGCCTACTGAAACCGGATTGATTGCAGACAAACAGCGTGAGATTCCGGCAGAAGATTACTGCTTTGAGCAATTGCCAGAATATCGCAAACTCAAACGTATGATGGCTCAGTTTGAAATAACGGGTGTGCCCAATCCATATTTTTCGGTGCACCAAGGTGTAACTCGGGATACCACGCGCATCGGCGGACGGGACCTGGTCAGTTTTGCATCCTACAATTATCTGGGAATGAGCGGAGATCCCGAAGTCACCCAGGCTGTGGTGGATGCTGTCAAACAATATGGTACCAGCGTCAGCGCGTCGCGGTTGGTAAGTGGCGAAAAAGAGATTCACGGTCAGTTGGAATCAGGTCTAGCCCAGTGGGTCGGGGTGGATGCGGCGGTGGTGATGGTTGGGGGGCATGCCACCAATGAAACAACCATTGGCCACTTGGTTGGTCCGGGAGACTTGATTGTGCATGATGCTTTGTCCCATAACAGCATCGTCCAAGGCGCGGTCCTTTCCGGTGCTCGTCGCCGACCATTTCCTCACAATGATTGGGAGGCGCTCGAATCCATTCTGCAAGAAGTGCGCGCCAGTTACCGGCGAGTACTGGTGATCCTGGAAGGGGTTTACAGCATGGACGGCGACTATCCTGAGTTGCCCAAGTTTATCGACGTCAAGAAACGCCATAGGTCATGGTTGATGATTGACGAAGCTCACTCCATGGGGACGATGGGACCAACCGGACGAGGAATCGGCGAGCACTTTGGGATCAACCCTCGAGATGTCGACATTTGGATGGGGACGCTCAGCAAAGCCTTTGGAAGCTGCGGTGGCTATATTGCCGGTTGTAAAGAGATGATTGAGTACCTGCGCTACACTGCACCAGGATTCGTATTTAGTGTCGGGCTCTCTCCGACCAACACCGCTGCCGCGCTAGCGTCATTACGGGTGTTGAAAAACAATCCCCAGCGAGTTGAGAGATTGCACGAACTGTCTGCGCTGTTCCTCGGTGAAGCCCGGCGACGCGGCTTAAATACGGGAAACTCACACGATACACCTGTAATTCCAGTAATAACGGGAAATTCAATGCATGCACTCCTTCTCTCAAGGCGCATGTACGAAAAAGGATTTAACGTCCAGCCAATCCTTTATCCCGCAGTTGAAGAGTCAGCAGCGCGGTTGAGGTTCTTCATCAATTGTACGCACAGCGAACAACAAATCTTGTCGGCTGTCGAATGCGTTGAAAAATCCTTGCGCGACATTCATCCGGCTTACTTCGAGGCGGCTTAGATTTGCATGCTTGTTAGTTTTTGAGACAGCCGTTTCGAGATGGGTTTATTGTCGATACCCAATTCCAAAATGACGCATCACAAGTTGCGGAATTTCGACATCGCGGACGGCAGATTGACCAATCCAACCAGAACGACTGGCCAGCAACACACCAGTCTGTGCGGCACTGCGGACGGGTGCTCCATGCGAGCCGCGAATCAGACTGGCATCTAATGGTATGCATCGATTAGCCATATCAAAATGCAGCTCAACCGGATCATAACCGGGTTTTCGATGGATATCCACCGTACGCGCATAATCGGGAGCGCGCGCGTCGTCATGCCACCAGTAATATGCTTGCCAACTGTTTGCGCTGGAGATCAAGATGATGTCTCCACTGCGCTCATGGTCCATGGCGTACTTGGCTCGCTCACTTCCAACCAATACTTCTTCAATTCCCTCGACATTACGCATCAAAGCCGCTACTCGATCCACAGTGCTGGCATCGTGATCCTTGACAAAAACGTGACTGAACTGGTGGTCAACCAAGGCCCATGCAGGACTATTAGCCACGTCCAACTCTTCTCCACCGCCGGGTTGTGTTAACACGCGAATCAAGCCCGCCTCACGTAGCAGCCTGTTCGGATAAACAGTGTGGTCGACTGCCGTTATCACGTATTCGCTCGCGAACACAAATACTGGTTCAGACTCGCTCGACGCACGGACTTGCGAGACCAAACTTGCAAGCAGACTATCCAGTTCGACGACTGCTTGTAGTGCCTGAGGGCTGTCGGGACCATTTTTCTGCGCGGCGTAATCGAGGTGCGGAATGTAGATAAAAAAGAAATCGGGGCCGTACTGCTTGAAACCAATCGCTGCGGAATCGGCAATCCACTTACTAGATGGAATGCCTGCTAATGGCCCCCAAAAATGTTTCAGCGGAAAGTGCCCAAGTTGATCGCGGAGCGTACCGTAGTACTCAACCGGTTTTGTGTAACACCACAACGATTCGCTACCATCGGGATTGTGGATTGGGGCAGGCATACAAATGTAATCCGCTCCACAACCCTTGCTGAGCATCGGAAACCACACCGCAGTGGTGCGAGGTTGGGGAGCTTGGTGGAGTAGGTCCCAAAGTTGCGGTCGCATGATTTTGTCGTTCCACGCGGTCCACATTTCTACTTGAGACTTGTCTCTCCAAAAAAAACCGTTGGCGATGACCCCGTGCTCTCGAGGTGTACAGCCAGTCAGCATGTTGGCTTGTGCGGGCCAAGTTACAGCGGGAAAGCTGGTAACAAAACTGCTGCTATCTCCGCTTGTGGCCAGTTGCTTTAAGCAGGGCATCCGGTCGACATCCTGGCTGCGCAATCCGGGAAGAGACACAAAAATCAAGGGTGACGATTTCATGAACAAACGTCTCGCAATTTTAAGTCGATCGGAACCACTGGCCGGCGGTGATAGCTGGGACAAGCAATATCGCCACAGCCGCTCCGTACCAGGGACCAGCAAACACTGCAGCCACTGCGGCGTCCAGCAAAATCAATGTGAGAATGGCATGTTTTACCGCTAATTGCACTTTGCGGGAGACCGGGTGCAATACACCTTGCATACCGCGATTGATCACGGTCACCGCAATCAATCCGATGAGCAGTAGGTAAGCTCTTTGAGGATCGATTTTCCATTCGCGAGTGGCATCGCCAAGCAGTGGCAGAGCCGCGATGGTTGCCATGCCGACAATTTCAAGACCCAAGCCTAGCATCAAACCGGTCGCCGAACTTTCGCGTTCCTCGCGTCTGGCATAAATCGTCACTCCCACGATATAAATGCCAATGGCGCCGGCGAACCATAACAGCATACGTGCATTCGGCTCATCTTGCCCGACGGAATAACAGGTCAGTCCAACCATGAGAATATTCAAGGTGCGGCAGGCTCCCATCAACAAGGGACCAACGGGCGTGGCCTTAACAACTGTGTTGTAGCAGCGTACACACGTGACCAAGAGTACTGCCGAAAAAAACGACAAACCCATCCACAGCGGACGTGACTCGACCAATTGATTGGCGAAAAGAATCACAATTGGACAGACTAGTAGAAAACCGTTTCCAATATGTTTGGCAACGGCCAAGGATATCTTTCCAGCAGCTAATGGGCGTGAACTGCGCGTTTGTCGATCTTCGTCCAAGTCATGGATGTCATTCCAAATCATCCCGGCCCAATAGGCCATCACGGAAGATGCTATGACCAGTACCATGGTCGCAATGCCTACGTTGGCTGCCGCGACTAAGACTGCTACGAAGGAATCCGACAAGACGGTAAAGACATTGGGGAGGCGCACCAGTTGAGCCCAATCCTGCCAGCGTCCCCAGTCTAAATTGTCTGCTAATTCTTGAGAATCCCGATCTCTACCAGTTTCTTCCATGATCCAACTCCAGACTTCCTGAGGCTACTTTAATTCTCGATAGCTTGTTTGATGAATTCGCTTAACGCCGGATCCACTAATCCAGTGACGCCACGCCCTTCTTCCATTCTGGCATTTACATCGAATTCGATATCCTCATGATCGATTTCCCAAAAACGGCGAATCTGTGCATCTGAAAGTGGTTGGTAGGAACGGAACAATCGAAATCCAACGCCACGAGCTGGATCGCTGGTGTACCACCATGGGCTCAGTGGAATATTGGGGTCATCGGATTTCCAGTCTTCATCCGCCGATCCCAGCCTAGCAGCACAGCGAAGCAACTCGGGATCGTCCTGCCAACTTCCACCCCGCACGATTCTCTGATCCGGAGTGGTAGGCCATTGCACGGCATCAAAAAAAGATATGGGAGATGGTTTACCTACCAAACTGGCATAACCCTTGTCCGAAAACCCATCAATGGCCCACTCCATCACGTTGCCATGCATATCATGCAGTCCCCAAGCATTGGGTTTCTTCATACCAACTTTGTGAGGCAAGCTGTCTGAATTTCCAGCATGCCAAGCATAGGCGTCAAGCTCAGCCGGGTCGTCTCCATGGGCATAGGCTCGTGTGCTCCCTGCCCTGCAAGCATATTCCCATTCAGCTTCGGTTGGTAATCGATACTGGTGTGTGGTCAACTTACTCAACCATTTAGTAAATTGTTTCGCAGAAAACTGGGTGATCGTTACCGCGGGTAAATCAGGGTCGTTTCCAAGTTTGTAAGTGAACTCGGGTTCGTACAGTGGTGTGGGAACGGTGACAGCATCGATCATGCGATCGGCTGAGAGTTTTCGTAATCCCGACGTTTCTAGCTTCTTGAAGATGTTATACATGTTCATGTAAGCTTGATACTCAACCCATCTAATCTCATTCTGGCCAACCCACATCGGGCCAATGTCGATCGTTACTTGAGGACCTTCATCAGCCTTTCGTCCGGGTTCGTTTTCTGGACTGCCGATGAGCAGCTTGCCGCCAGGTACAGGTACCATTTCAATGGCTATTTCTGTACCAGGGATAACTGCCTTGTATGGCACCAAGAAGCCATCTTTGACGGCCACCACATGACCTGTCTCAGGCTTGGTCTTGGAAAATCCTAGCAGCGACGTGTCGGTTTGTTCACCGTTGACTGGTCCGGTCGCTAGCCATACTCCGAACATCCCAATCGCCAAGGCACTTTTCCAATTGAATTGCATCTCTGTTTCCTATCGTCGAAACAATACTAAGCTAACCCACAGCATCAAGCACAATGCATTGGCTACCGATAAGGAGAGCAGCAGCCGACGGAAAATTGGCAACTGCGAGGTTCGGCGCCTCGGTAACTGTGCGGGTTCAAAAAAACCGGATCGCAATTGCTCTTCACTAACATTTGGAGGGCAAGTGAGCAGCACAAACGAAATCACAAACCACAATGAGGAAAGTCCTAAAGCTAATTGAAATACACCGCCACCCATCCATTGTCGCATAGATATAAGGATAGCAACAAAGACGCAGCCAGCACCGATACAGCGGACCATTTCCATCGCAAAGCACCATCATAATCAGACCGCTATCGATTAGTAGTCAGCCGGATTGGGTCAGAACGTGCAGCCCGGGCTTGCGTCGCTCGGATGCTTTTTGTGTTTTCGCTTGCACTAAGGACGCCGCCCGATTTTAACTTCCACCGTTAAGAACTTGCTACCCCGCAACAGCTCGATTTTTGCAACGCTGTTTACGCTAGCGTGCGCTACCAGTATCATCAACTCACCGGAATTGGAAACTTTTTTTTCATCGAATTTCGTAATAATGTCACCAGGTAGAATTCCCGCCGCTTTTGCCGGGCTGGTCGAATTAGGGTCACTTGGAAATCCTTCGACAACTGCGCCGCGCAGTTTTGTCTGTCCGGCTCCCTCAGCGTCTTCTTCGGTCGCATCGCTCAGCCTAACCCCCAGATAGCCACGAACGACTTGCCCATCTCGAATCAAATTCTCGGCGACTTGTCGCGCCACATTGCTAGGGATCGAAAAACTGATACCTCGATAATGTTCGCCCACTATCGCAGTATTGACTCCAACTACTTCGCCAAGTGCATTTACCAACGGACCTCCGCTATTGCCTGGATTCACCGCCACGTCACTTTGCATGAGATCACCGTATGCCGGTGTGTCCCCCAAGAGTTTCGATTCGTACCGAGTTCCTTTTAAATTCACTCGGTGTTTGCCACTGAGAATGCCGAACGTCACAGATTGGTCTAATCCATAGGGGCTGCCTACGGCCCATACAGGCGAACCTACTTCAACTTCATCACTGTCGCCCCAGGTGATAGGCATCAAGCCGTCGGCTTCAATTTTGAGTACGGCTAAGTCGGTCAAAGCATCGAACTGCACCAAGCGTGCCTCGACTATGCGACCGTCACTGAGCGATATTTCGAACCTGCCGACACCATTAATGACATGGTGATTCGTAATCACATGTCCCGCTGTGTCGATGATAAAGCCGCTGCCTTGGCCTAACAGATCAAATGGCGGAGGAAGCGGCCGAGTGATAATTTCTGATTCGGCTGTCGCATTGGATTCGGCGTCCGCTTTCAAGTTAATATGCACAACGCTTGGTCCAGTTCTTTGACTGACCAGCTTCGAGACTTCGGTTAGCGATTTAAGTGATACATTATTTAGTCGTTGGCCGCTCATTTCGTATTCAGCTCGCAACTGTCCGTGCGACCAAGAATAACGAATGCTCTCGACCAGGGGCGGCACCATGACTCGTACGCTGAGCATCAGCGCCAATACAACTGCCAAGCTCAGAAGAGTAGATAAAATTAGTTGTCCAGATGCCGGTCCCGAATGTGCAGCAGCGAGTTGAGAGATGGCTTTGGTCCGCGATTCGCGTTCCGTTCGGGCTTCAGTTTGCTTTTCCCCAACCTCTGGCCCTAATTCGGCATTATTGGCTTGCAGCAATTCGGGAGTTCGAACGATCTGCTGTGTCTCCCCGGATAAGACGTCGGCAACGCCTTTTTCGCCGAAATCACATTTGCTTAATGCGGATGCCGTGAGTTCAACATTGTGCGCATCATTCATCGATTCATTTCGCGCCATTGCTCACAACCTCCTTCAGCCAATCGCTCAGAAAATTTGCAGTCCAGCTCAGTCTTGATTGTAGCTAAGCTGCGACTATTTTTGCAAAGTGAAATCACTACAAAGACGCAAAAGTCATCCTGGGAAAGTTGTAGAGAAAGCTTACAAATAGCCCAAACGAAGTTTCCTATTCACAGAGAACTCGTCTTAAGACTTGCGCGAGCGGGGTGCGGGTGCTGGCTTCGATCCCGAGCCAAGCATGTTGAGAACTGGAAACATCGCCTGCTGCGGCTGTGTTGTTTTCGCCACAATGCCCCCGCAGGCTGTAAAACATGCCTCAGACGCAAAGTGTCTATCAGCAAAGGGGTTGCGTCGTTTCTTGATAGCGAAATTGCATTCTTGGTTCACTGAGTGCATTGAATGATTCTTGGTGTTCATCGAATGGCACCCCACTGGTGCATTCTTTGGTTGCAAGTTTTTCGCTACAAGGAACATGCATGGTACATCAGCCGAACGGGATTGGTGAAACTCGCAATGACACTCAGTTGTTGTCGACAAAGCCTGTCGGAATCGGAGGCTCAAAGTGTCCAGTTATCTTCGCATCGACGCAGCACTTTGCGGTAGGCCAAGAATCGCAGCGGCAGTTGGACGGACAGCCGGGAAACGAACACTTCAGAATCTTCCTGTATATAACCTTGGGATTAATGGTCAGTTGTTACGTGGCTGCGGTGCCTCTTGCCAGTAACATTGATGACGTTTGGCGACGCACAAAACACGGATGGGAACGAAGTGATACGTGGGGTGCTGTGGCAAACGGGAGTCATCCTGTTCCCCCTCTACGATTCGCAACTTTGCCACGGCGCTGCTGGCCTGCCACATTTGCACTCAGCGAGGCGCTACTAGCGATTTGGATTCTCACCTGTCGAGAATCAAAAACTCGCACTTCAGCCAGCCACTTGGTCTTGCCGTCGGTGGCCGCCGCGCGCGATTAGGACACAGGCTCGAGTACTCATCGCTGGCCAGTCGCAAAGTTTTCTAGTTCCGTGCCCTAATTGCGAATGTGCGGATGCGGACCTTAAAATGTTCGCTTGGTTACTATCCGGCCGATTGTGCGACGTAAGGGAGATCCAAAGTGCTCGGTGTCAACAGTTCTCACAACTTGTTGGGTCGGCGAGTGTGCTCACTGGCCAGTACCGCATTCATATTTTGGCTCCTCACCGTGCCACACGCATTACCAGTTCTGCATGCTCAGGATTCGAAGACAGCAACTTGGACTGATGCTTCCGGTGCGTTCAAGATCGAAGCCAGCTTTGTTCAGTTGGATGGAAACTCGGTAGTACTGAAAAACTCGCAAGGCAAAGTAATCAAAGTTCCCTTGGAAAAACTGAGTCTTGCCAGCCAATTACAAGCAAGAAAATTGGCGAACCCGAAAGCATTCGAACGTCCAGCGACACCAACTCCTCCTGCAGTCCCAGCAGCAGCCATCGGACCAACATTTGAATTGGGAGCGTCACCTTACCCTTCGAACCCGACTATCGAACAGTTTCTCGATATCACCCTTCGCGAACTGAAAGCTAACCAACCCAAAGTGCTTTGGCATGCCATGCCGAAATCCATGCAACAAGAATTGGATGCTATCGTCGTGAAAGGTGTGAGCGTTCTCGGTGAGCCCGTGCTCAAACAATTCGCCAGCATCATGAAAAGTGTAGGAAAGTTAGTTCGTGAAAAAAAGCAATTCATACTGGCTCATCCGCAAGTTGTTTCTCAGGGGCAAGCAGAGTTGGCTGAACTGGAAGCCAGTTGGCCGACTCTCGTGTCACTAACAGATTCGATTACCGATCCATCTGTTTGGTCAGTAAGCAACTTCCAGCCCCGCAAAGTTGGTCCTTGGATCGCTGGATTGGCGACTGCTATGATTAATCCCTTGATCGAGATCAGCAATAAAGCCGCTGCCCAGCATGCAAAGAAAGCGACTGGGGCAGAGGTACCTGTGATGTCCCTAGACGCTGTCTCGTATAAAATCGTGCGTCAATCGGCTGGTCAAGCGGTAGTTGTCGTATTCAATCCACAAGGCAAGCCATCACCAGAATTTGAAATGCGCCAGGTCGAAGGCACGTGGTTACCGGCTCCGATCGCGGACAACTGGCGTGATGCGTTGGCACAAGCAAAGTCAAATTTGGAGGGTTTGACGCCTGAACAAGTCAGTCAAATGAGAACTGGCACCACGCTCGGCTTGGCAACTGTAGGTGGTATGGTGGGCTCGCTGGCCAATGCAGCCACTCAAGAGCAATTCAACCAAGCAGTCGAACAGGTCTCCAGCTTTATCCCACAGCCAAACGCGCCACTCGGTCCCGGTGGCCCCATAAGTCCAAGCATTCGCCCAGGCCGCAAAGGCGTGCAATAATTTTTCAAGAATTGCACGCGAACATTTTAAGTACCTTGTATACGTTACCGGTATCGATAGATTCGCAAGTTCGTTATTTTGACGAGGGGATCTTGTCGATATGTTTGGTGAGTACCTCTAAGCCTTCTTGCGTAGGGCGGCGACGGAATTTTGTGTGCCAATGCTGGCTGCCGTCACGGAGCCGAAAGTCCGTGAGAGCGGGACGCGATCCGTCTGGCTTGCTCAGATTCATCAGCAATTGTGATTCCGAGACGTCGAATACTCCCAGTTGACTTGCGCCATCAAATCGATTGATGTCGATTTCGTTTCGCGATCCCTGTTGTTTAGCGGTGTACTTAGATTCAAAAGCGCCCATGGGTAATAGAATCGTAAACTTACCTCCGTCAACAATTAGGATGGTACGGTTCATTGGATGAATTCCATCACCGAACCAAACCCCTTGCAGTCGAGCATCTAATGCAACTACATGGAAAACAAAACACAGATTCCAGATGGGACAAAGACGTTGCTGCGGTTCCAAACCAACTCACCAGTTGCCTGATCAATTGCAAATACGCCAAGGGTGTGAGAGTCTTGTCCGGCGGCAACGAGCCACTTGCCGGTCGAATCGATGTTGAAATTGCGAGGCGTCGCACCGCGCATGAATTCGCGTTCGATCAACGTTAATTTGCCACTAACTTCATCGACACGAAAAGCAGAAATCGTGTCATGCCCCCGATTGGCGCTGTAGACATATTTTCCGTTCGGATGAACTCGAATTTCCGATGCACTGATGGCCTGTTCTTTTTGTTTGTCGGCTTCTGGTACTGTCGGAACGGTATCAATTGGCGTCAGTGAACCAGAACGTGAATCGTACTCGAAGGTAGTTATGGTTAATGAAATCTCATTCAACACAAATGCAAACTTACCATTCGGATGAAACTTCATATGCCGAGGACCGCTGCCTGGCGGCGTCACACCAAAACCGTTCGGCTTCAACCGTGAAGCGGCGGAGTCGAATTGATAGATCACGACTTTGTCCAGGCCCAAGTCTGGTACAAATACAAACCGATTATCTGGCGAGAAGCCTGCCCAATGAGCATGCGAAGCCGCTTGCCGATCGGGCACGGCGTTGGATGCACCCACGTGATCGATCAATTGTGTGCGTTCGTTTAACGTTCCGTCTTCTTTTAACGAAAATGCTGCTACTGAACCTCCGCCGTATTGTGCGGTGACGATCGAGCGTCCGGTCGCATCGACGCTCAAGTGTGTTCCGCCTCCATCCCCGATTTCCAGGCTATTGAGAAACTCCAACTTGGATTTGCCATCATTTTTTCGGATCGCGTAGGCAGCCACTGAAGGTTTGGCCGCCACACTGCAAACCGCATACAATCGATTGCCATTCGGATGCAGGGCCAGAAACCCTGGTCCATCCGCTTCGGCAGCCAAATCAGGTTCGGCAAGCTTGCCAGTGTTAGTATTCAGAGTCGTATGGTAAATGCCTTTGCTGAGCGATGTCTTGCCTGTTCCGATCCAGACATCAATTGAAGTCTGCCCGCAAGTCCAACTACCAAGGTTGGCAACAAGGAGCGCCATTAACATCAAGCCAGATATTGAATGGGAGAAGCATCGATCAATTGCATATCGACTCATAGTACAACTCATTGAGGAGAATTAAGTTTAGCAGTCTACTTTTCGATGGTTACAAACATAGGACGGCTGGCATAGGTGGCCTTCATGACGAAGTTAATGGACACATTGGCCATCACTGCGAATTGTTGTTTGGTCACTGGCCGAGCACTATCGGCACATTTTAGCACGATATGTCCTTGAGTGGCTCCGCCGGTTAACAGTGTGTTACTCGCTGCTGCATCCACGGTAACACCTTCGGGCAGTGAGTTCCCATAGATGCTGTTAAGATGCATATAGGTCACTTCGAGCAGAACGTTCTTGTCGAATCCGGGTGCTCGTTCGATTTTGATATCCAATCGTGTTGATTGGCCGGGTTTCAAAACCACGTCATAGGTGTCCACCTCTACTGCTCGAATATCGCCAGCCGCACCGACCGAGAGCGCATGGTTGTCGACCGGCCAGTGTCCACGACCACCGCCAGGCTGGTAGGTTTCCTGATAAACCAAAGCTTGGGAAGTGAGGGTGGTGGTCGAATCTTCCTTTGCAGCCATTTTCATAACACCAGTAACTTTGACGTTGGCGATCGTCGGTTGTGCATCTACGGGAGCTTGGAATACGATACAGCCGTCTTGCGCACCGGCCAGAATTCGCCCGCACGATGCCGTCACGCCTTTAGGCAACCCTTCCACACCAAGCTGAATTTCACCATTGGCACCATTGTGCCTTTCGGCTCGTACGAAAACGACACCGGTGGTAGTTGGAGTTAAGAGGGTTTTGTCAGTGTCTGCAAATAATTCAAAATGAGGATCACTGCGACTGATTTTCAGAAAGTATGTATAGGATTCGCCTCCGCGCAAATGCAAGTCACGAATTTCGATAAAGTACTTGCCGTCCGCCGGTGCAACCCAGTTTTCAACGATGGAATCTGAGTAATTGCGTTTGCCGATGCGAATATCGTCGCTGAATTGCAGTTGGGTTCCTTTAGCATCGAGAATGCGCAAATGGGAGTCGAGCAGCGATTGAACGCGGCTGGCAAACACCTCAAAAGAATAAGCGTTCCCCTTGACCGCTTCGAACTGAAAATAATCGATGTCGCCATCCGACTCGACCCGTCCGTTGACACCCCCGGGAACCAAACATGTTTCGGCTTGATCGATTTTATTGTTCGGTAACAGAGACTCGATTTGTACTGACGTATTGCTAACGACAATCGAAACCGGGCGCGTGGTATGCGGATCGATGCCGACAGGCCACCAAGTCGGTCCCGGGTTAAGCTCTTGAGGAAGCGAAATCTCTGCTGTAGCTTGTTGTGGCAACCCCCAGCCAATCAGTTGCACCGGTGTAGTTCTTCCTGCGACCAATCCGATTGGATAGATCGACGAGACAAATGGTCGATCATTTACTTCGATTACGTATCCCCAATAATTGTTTCCTTGATATCGAACGTCGCGGATCTCCAGCGTGTGTTCACCATCCTGTTCGAATTTGTGGTAAATAAACGGATCCCCACGAAATCCGTTATCCGACGATGCAATAGTCGAGCCCGTTGAATTGCGAAGAATTAAAATTGGGTCGGCATGCTGCTGCAAATCGTGAATGCGATCTTGCAGACGCATACACAGTACGTGAAACACTAACGCTTGTCCCTTGGTAACAGTAAACCGAAACTGGTCAACGTCTTCAGCCTTTTCAATGCGCCCGCAAATTGCTGCGGGCAAGCTGACAGTTTGGCCAGCGGTCAAATTCTCGGTGCTTTCTTCAATTATGCTGTCGCGGACAATTACCAGTTGGCCCACTGTGCTCACTCCGTGTGGAGTTGCGATGCGAAAATCTCGCACACCAGGTACCGCATCTGGTTCGACGCGAAAACGAACTCGCAAAGACTCATTGGAATTTGACGTAGGCTTTTCATTGTTCGTGGCATTCGTCTGGACAACTTCGCCATGCACACCTCGACCAGACACAACGACCTCGTAGGCGCCTTGCATGCTGTATCGGGATTTCACCACGTGTTCTGATGCTTTGCCGACTTGCGCTGCCGCAGGTTCCACGGACATCAACATAGGATAAGACGTCTGCGAGCGCGAGGAGGTGTGCATTACTAACGGCAGCACAATGGCCAGCAAACCGGATAGGTAGCGGCTCAATTGATATACTTTTTTCATTTGACTCGCCCCAGGTGTTGTTTCACTCAATACACGAATAAGAACTGCTTGGAATTGATCAGCGCCCACATCAAGTCTTGGTAACATTCGGCTGGGCTGGATGATTCAGCAAGAAGCTGTTTACTGGTATCCATTTCTTCGGAAGTGGGAAATCGGCACAACGAGGCCATGTAAAGCTCGCGGACGATCTCGTCGTGAGTTCGTTGATCAGCGATTAACTTGGCCACACGTCCATTTTTGTCGGAGATTTTCGAAGCTAAGGTGTCGCCGTTGATCGTATGCAGTGCTTGCGAAAGACTTGCGTCTGGCGAACGCTCACACTCACATACGCTGGCTCGCCTGGGTTTAGCAAAAGTCGTTAAGAAATAGTGCGGGTATTCTGCATCCGGTAATTCGATTGCCCGTGTTCCCAGCGGCAGGTTGTTGAACTTGGTCTTCACCCCGGTGGCTTGGTCGATAGCATCCAGCAGTGGTTCTGCACTCAATCGCTTGACGGCAAAGTGACTGAAGAAACGACGGTCGGCGACATTCTGCGGCGTGGGCTGTGAACTGAGCTCATATAGCCGGCTGGTCATAATGACATACATGAGACGCTTCAAATCAAAGCGGTGCTCAACAAAATCGCTGGCCAATTGATCGAGCAGGCTGGCGTTGCTCGCCGGATTTGTACTGCGCATGTCGTCGACTGGTTCGACCAACCCGTGGCCTAACAGGTAGCCCACGTAGCGATTTGCGACCGACTTAGCAAAGAATTCGTTTTCAGGACTGGTTAGCCACTGAGCCAAGGGAATGCGGCGGTCCAGTGGATCATCGATCTCCTTTCCGCCGAGCGGAGTCGGTTGCATGCGCTGGCCTGTGCGCGGATGTGAAACGTCTCCAGCAGCGCGAACCATGACCACAGTTTCGCGCCCGAACAAGCCAAAATCTTCGCTGTTCTTTGTCCCTACGCGAGAGAAAAACGAAGCCATCCCGTAATAATCTGCTTGGCTATATTTCTCGAACGGATGGTGGTGGCATTTGGCACATTCCAAACGTACGCCCAAAAACAATTGCGACGTCGCTTCGGTTAACGTGGATGAGTCACCATTGACGCGAAAGAAATTGGCTGGTCCATTGGAATAAATGGAACCTTTAGCGGTAACCAACTCGCGCACAAATTGATCAAATGGGCGATTGTTGCGAAACGCTTCGCGAATCCAATTGTGCATCGCCCACATGCCCTGCTCACCCACCGACTTGCTATTGTTGCGTATCAGATCCGACCATTTGAGCGTCCAATAAGCGGCATATTGGTCATTGTGAATATCTTGTTGCGGATCACCTGTCATCCCCAGCAACTGTTTGATCAAATGCTCGCGCTTGCCTGTCTGCTGCGATTCGACAAACGCATGTACCTCAGTTGCACTTGGCAGGGTTCCTATCGCGTCCAGAAACGCGCGTCGGATAAAGGTCGCATCGTCGCAGACCTCCGACGGTTCCAGTCCCAAATCGCGAAACTTGTCAGCAGCCAACTGATCCACGAAATTATTGTTTTTCCAGCCAACTAATTTGGCGGGCTCGCCATACGGAATCACAAACGTGCTGACTGCGGCCTGACCGTCGTAGCGAATCATCACGCCTGTTTGTCCTTTTCCGATCGCGCGCACTCGCCCGGCCGCACTAACGCTGAGCACTCCTGTGTCGATGGCGTCGTAAAGGGCTAAGGCAGAAACATCGCGTGTCGAGCCGTCATCGTAATGTGCCACAACTCGCAGTTGTTGTGACATGCCGATCTGGCCAACTCGACTGCCAGGATAAACCTCCAGCTTGGTGACTTGGATCTCTTGCTTGCTGGGCCGTAGGGCACCTTGGGTAATCCAGTCGCGCACGATGCGGTATTCGACCGAATCGTGTTCTAGTTTCTTGCCGCCACCATGCGCAACCTCCATGGATGGTTTGCTAAGCAACAAACTGTTATCGGGGCGAGCAAAATCCAACCGACGACCGCGACTGGCACGGGCAATGGCTTCAAAATCCGCTGGTGGATCGTAACCAAACACCGAGAGCTTGAATCCACCTTTGCCGTGTTGAGCGGCATGACAGGCCGCTGCTGCGCAACCTGCTTTGTTTAAAATCGGGCGAACATCTTTTACATAATCGATTCTTGTCGGGTTCACACCTTCAACTTCAATGGGGATCGACTGCTTCACACCAGCTACTGAAACGGTCAGCGTAGATTTCCCGTCTCCAACAGCTAATAATCTTCCATCACCCTCGATCACTGCAATGTGTGGATCATTAGCCTCGAACTTGGCAACGCTCGTAAAATCCTCTGCGCGATCCAAACCGGTCGATCCGGTCCGACTGGTAACAATTAACTGGATTCGATCGTGCTTGCCTCGCAAGTGGACATGAGCCGGAACAACCGAAAATTCGTTTGCCCAAGTCCCGATCTGAGGTGTGCACGAAACGGTGATGCCGAATATCCAACAAAGCAGACGCATGAAGATCATCTCCATTTAGTTCTGGCTTGAAAACGCAGAATGGTCGAGCCTCGACGTAATTGAGTAAAACTTGAAAAAGCCAACACAGATGTGGACTCTGTGCCTCCTGGCCGATGGTGCAAGGACCCGCCGAGTGTCCACTGCGACGGATGTATCCTTCGACAATGGGTACCGGGGGTAGGCAGGGAGTCAGGCGGGTAAAGTTCGTCCGATTATATAGCATAATAGTTTGAATTGCGACTTTGCATTGGCCGAATTGATTTGTTATGCTTATTAGCTTGAAAACCCGATCCCTGTTGCATTGTTCGGTTCCCCATGGCTCGAGTTTTGGAGCCGCCTGCCCCAACCCCACCAACCCGTTTTTCAATTCCTTCTTCAATTCCTACCCGAGGAGTGTTGATGTGTTTGATGTCGTACCGCAATTGAATTCAACGTGTGAAGGCATTAGTCGTCGACATCTATTAAAAATTGGCGGTCTCGCTGGATTTGGGATTTCGCTGCCTACCCTGCTTCGATCGCGGCAACTGGCGGCCAGCGAAGGGAAGTCTCATAAGGACGTAAACTGCATTTTGATTTGGACGCAGGGAGGCACCAGTCACCATGATAGCTTTGATCCAAAACCCAATGCGCCTGTAAGTGTGCGTGGTGAGTTCAATGCAATTGCTACTGCGACTCCAGGTGTGCAATTCATGGATGTCGTGCCTCGTATGGCCAAAGAACAAAAGAGATTCGGTTTGTTGCGAGGATGGAACCCTGAAAACGGTAGTCATGGTACGGCAGATCAGTTTGTGATGTCGGGTCGAAAGTTTTCGCAAGCAGTGCATTATCCGTGTTACGGTTCAGTGGTTAGCTACTACAAAGGATTCAAGAACGCCACGCCTCCTTTTGTACAGCTTGGTGACCGACTGGATAAACGCTTCGGAGGTGGTTCGCCTGGTGTGTTGGGGTTGGAATACGGCGCCTTCGAAGTTTTGGCCGATCCGAGTGCGGCAAATTTCAACGTGCGAGATATTACGCCGCCAACAGGCGTGACTCAAGAACGCATCGACCGCCGACGCACCATCTTGGCACGCATCGACAAACTTCAGCGAAAAGCGGACTTACAACCGAGTGCTTTTGATGCGTTGGATGAACATTACAAAACTGCTTTGAACATGATTACGGCACCCGAAACCAAGCGTGCGTTTTCATTGGACCAGGAACCGGACAAACTGCGCGATGCCTATGGTCGCCACCGATTTGGTCAAAGTTGCTTGCTCGCACGACGATTGATCGAATCCGGAGTCCGTTTTGTAACGGTCACGGATGGAGGTTGGGATACGCATCAGAATAATTTCAAGAGTCTTAAGGAAAGTCGACTTCCTCCAATCGACCAGGCGTTGCCGCAACTGTTGATTGATCTCGAAGAACGCGGCATACTCGACAATACGTTAGTTTGCTGGTTTACAGACTTTGGTCGCACGCCCACGATCAACTCGGCGAGCGGCCGAGATCATTGGGCAACTGCCGGGTTTGCCATTATGGCTGGCGCAGGAGTTCCAGGCGGTCACGTTTTAGGCGCTACTGACGCAGAAGGCGGAATGGTCGTGCGCGACGAATACAAGACTCCTGATATCGCGACCACGATCTATACGAAACTTGGCATTCCGCACGATTTAATCGTCCAAAGCATCGACGAGCGGCCTGTGCGCTTGATCGAAGGCAAGCCTATCAAGGAATGGATGTAATCCATCCAAGACATAATCGTCGGCGAGATTAATCGGCGCAGGCTCTTGGGTGAGAATGTAGTCAGTTGCCGTTGTTGCGAGACACTTTTGATTATTGCGCGAAGAACGACGTTATTGCTGCGAAGTCGTTTAACCGCGTGCCCACCGGGCCGCGCATGCGGATCCCGACGTGTTGACCCTCCTCTTTAACAGAATTAGCCGAAGACTGCCTCGGCTACTTGTTCAGGCTTGCCGTTCAAACACGCTGGCGATGTTGGTTATGTGTTTCAGACGCGGTGAGATGCCCGTCCGACTGAACGGAGTTTAACGACAACTTCGCAGGGTCCTAGAATCACACTTTTGGCGCGCCAAGTGGCGCCGGCCAATTACTACTGAAGCTTTTGTACCAATTCCCCTTTATCTACGGTCCACAATAGCAAGTTACCGTCCTGTCCGCCGGCGATGATAAACTTGGAATCGGGTGTAACCACAACACTGAACAAGGCGTCGGAGGCACCCGAGAAGGATCGCACGCTACGGCCGTTGGTGGAGTCAAATAAACGCGCTTGTTGATCGGCTGATACTGAGATTAGTT
>CAZVBC010000118.1:0-17759 GCA_964625155.1 uncultured Pirellulaceae bacterium | reverse complement strand
AACGTTCAATGAACCGGTCACAGGTGTAGGCGCCGAAGATTTTATGGCGACAGGGACAACTGGATTAATCAGTGTCGGTCAAGTCTCTCCGACCAATTATCAGATCTTGGTCGCAGGGGGTAATCTAGCCAATTTGAATGGGACGGTCGGACTAAATTTCAATTCTCCTACTATCTTTGATCTGTTTGGAAACCCATTGCCCAATGTCGAGCCGACGGTTGACGAAACGTACTTGGTTGATAATGCTGCGCCAACTGCTCGCGAAGTAATTGTTTCCAACTCGACGTGGAGTGCAGCTTTTATTGATTCCGTGGATGGTGGCGGTACTGGCCAAGGTAATGGTCTCGGATACGCAGTGACACAGGACTTAGTAATTCCTAACTCAGGCATCGACCGCTTGTACATTGTCTTTAGTGAACAAGTTTCAGGGTTTGCTGCGAATCGTGTCCAGTTACTAGGAGTCAGTGTTGCTAACTACTCCAATGTCATCTCTACCGTTATTTATGACCAAACCAATACGCGTGGTGAAATTCGCTTGTCCACACCGATCGGGAGAGACAGGGTGAGAATTGGTGTCGCCGATACCGTTACGGATATCGCTCTTAACTTTCTGGATGGTGACTCCAATGGTTCTCCAGGAGGGCCGGTCAATCTAGTCTTTGGCGTATTAGTCGGTGACGCTAACGGGGATGGAAGTGTAAATGGTGGTGATCTGCCAGCATTCGCACAGGCATTTAACCTCAGCGCAGGTGGCAACGGATTCAATCCTCGCGTCGATTGGAATTCCGACGGCTCAGTCAATGGCGGCGACCTACCGTTGTTTGCTTTAAACTTCAATCAATCACTCCCTGCGACAGCGCCTGGCGCTTTGAGCTTTGGGAACGGAGCTTCGTTTTTGCCACCTGCGATTCAGGCTGCCGACCTGATCTATGGTGGTTGGTCGAAAGAAGAAGATGAAGAAGAAACTCCTTGGGGCGGAAGTTCTCAGCTATTGTCGCCAAAGGCTGAACTGCGATATTTCGACCAATGAAAAACGCGGGCAACCCAGAGCATGGAAATCGGTCAAACTGGTACGATTGACCGTTGCGTCCAGGGCCTGGAGTAAGTTCAATGGTACCAGTTTTCGTTTTTCGAACATGAAGCGTATTGCGATAAAGACTGCCAGCAGGGCACAATCGCCAAGTGCGTTACAAATCGAAAGACACCATCCAAGTGTTCAATTCAAATTGAGAGCATCATGCGTCATTTCATCTGGGGACTACTTCTTGTTTTAGCGCACAGCAACGTTTCTTCGGCAGCCTTCGCCTTGTTTGTCGATCCGGCGGACCTGCAGTTTAATGGTCCTGGCAATCACAGCATCGATTTTGTGATTTCACACAATGGTGTTGGAGCAAGTTCACTTTCGGGCTACACCATTCGTTTAGGACAACCTGCGAACGCTAACCTTGGAGTTCTCCCGAGCGGTGTTTCTGTTACTGCTGCAACTCAACGATTGAATGTTAGTGGCAGCGGCTTGTTCAGTTACAATCAGACGAACAATACTGTCGCGGCGTCGAACCTGGCCGCATCGGGGCCCTTTGCTGATATCGGTAATGGTGGTTCGGCGAATTTATTTACGTTGGACTTAGTCCTTGGGGCCGCTTCATCTTACACGGTAGGAGTTGATTTCCAGAATGCGCAGCGTGGTGGCTTATTTGCCACAGACATCAGTGCAGAGTTTTTCAATCCGAATAGTCCTACTACGGATTTCTCGTTCACACTGCAAGCCGTTCCAGAGCCTTCTTCGATTACCATGTGTGTGTTGGGGTTGAGCTTGGGAAGTGGTCGAATCATTCGGCGGCTCCGCAGCGGTTTTTGTAAGCAAGCCAAGTAATACCACAGTTGATTTCCACAGGACCACAATTTTGAAGCGGCGAGAATTCCTGGAACTGAGCGGATTGACAGCCGCAGCGGCTTGGTATCCGGCGTGGATACCAATGATGGCCGAGGACCGCATTGGTCGCCATTCGATGCGCGCCGACTTGGTGATTATTGGCGGCGGACTTGGAGGTTGTGCCGCTGCCTTGGCGGCATTGCGGAATGGCCTCAGCGTCATTATGACGGAGCCTACCGATTGGATTGGTGGTCAGTTAACTCAGCAAGCGGTTCCACCAGATGAGCACGTGTGGATCGAAACCACTGGCGCCCCTGCGTCGTACCGCCGATTTCGAACACTCGTGCGCGATTACTATCGTCGCAACTATCCACTTACGGAAGTGGCTAAAAACAATCCGAACCTCAATCCTGGTAATGGAAGTGTTTCGAGACTGTGCCACGAACCGCGAGTCGCATTGGCTGTATTGGGTGAAATGCTCGCTCAGGCCTTGAGTTCTGGCAAACTGACAATTCTGCTCAACTGCCAACCTACTACTGCGGATGTAAATGGGGATCGAATCGAGTCGGTGCACGTTCAATTGCCAAGTGGTTTGATGGAGCTGCATGGCTCAACCTTCATAGACGCCAGCGAACAAGGAGACTTGTTGCCGCTGGCAAGTGTTGAGTATGTTGTGGGAGCCGAGTCGCGCCGCGATACCGGTGAACCGCACGCGCCGGAACAGGCTAACCCTGCGAATATTCAATCATTCGCTTGGTGTTTCGCCATGGATCATGTTGATGGCGAAGATCATATCATCGAAAAACCTAGTCAGTATGAGTTTTGGCGCGATCACATTCCGGAACTCACCCCGCCATGGAGCGGAAAACTGCTGAGTCTCGAATACTCGAATCCCAGGACATTGGAACCGAGGCAATTGGCGTTTGTACCACCACTAGGCAGCCAGGCTCCTCCGCGTACGTCCAGTTTGAATCTGTGGTTGTACCGACGAATCCAAGACCCAGGTAACCACCAACCAGGTGCGTTCGGAAGTGGCGTGACGATTGTCAATTGGCCACAGAACGACTACATGTTGGGCAACATTATTGCATCGCCGGAGAAGAATTCGCTAAGCGGCGACAAATTGAACTCAGACGAAGTCCGCAAACACATGGATGGTGGCCGTCAACTGAGTTTGTCACTCTTATACTGGTTACAAACCCAAGCGCCTCGGCCTGACGGCGGCTTAGGGTGGAAAGGACTAAGACTGCGGCGCGATATCGTAGGGACCGATGACGGTCTTGCAAAATATCCTTATATCCGTGAGTCTCGTCGCATCCGTGCCGAATTTACGATTGTCGAGCAACATATATCAAAAAAAATACGCACGGAACTGGCTAAGGGAGGCAACCCGACAGCTGAATCGTTTGCGGATTCTGTAGGTATCGGGTATTACCATTTAGACCTGCATCCAAGTAGTGGTGGAGACAACTACATCGATTTCGAAAGTGTTCCATTCCAAATACCATTGGGCGCGTTGTTGCCCTGTCGAGTCGACAACCTGATAGCGGCGAACAAGAATATCGGTACAACCCACATCACCAATGGTTGTTATCGATTGCATCCCGTTGAATGGAGCATCGGCGAAGCAGCCGGAGCTTTGGCGGCATTTGCGGCTCAAAATCATCTATCACCGCGTGCCGTTCGCAATCTTCCGCAGTCATTAAAGCAATTCCAAACTCTACTTACCCAGCAAGGTGTCGAGTTGGCTTGGAAACTTTAAGAAATCGCCCTGAAATCAGTTACCGAATTACAGGGCGGCAGACTTTGAGCCCTCTGAGCCTGCCAAGGGACTGCGCAATGTAGGCAGATGGCGCAGAAATCGGCAACCTGTTTTCTGACTCACTAACGTATAGCTAAACCTTCACAGACAATTGATCTCCATCAAAATGCTTCCAGCGAAAATATTGCGAACATCATTTCACTGTAAACCGACGGCGTGACCAAGCCCAACGAAAACCGCTCGAGCAACTTGTAACCTGGCCGCGCTGGTGGCTTGCTGATGGTTTGGTATACTTGAGTAACTTGCCGTAATTAACCAAACTGCCCCGATCCCACCTTGCCGATGGCATTCGCGGTACCATATCCAACGCCAACTTCCCTGGCTGATCATGCTTGGTTATGGTTGCCGACTGTATTTCCGAAAGGACGCTCGAATGAACTCAATGCGAGTATGTACTTGGTACATCTATTTGCTTGCCAGCCATCTGAGCTTATCCAACTCCCTAAAGGCTGTGGAGCGTGAACTTTTTTTCGAGTTAGATGTCAGGCCGATCCTAAAATCCCACTGCTTTCACTGTCACGGGGAAGAATCTGAGATCCAGGCAGACTTAGACCTTCGCAGAGTTCGCTCGATGACCCGTGGAGGTGAAAGTGGCGCGGCGATTGAACCTGGAAATCTAGATGCTAGTCTGTTGTGGAACCGCATCGACTCAGGCGAAATGCCGCCCAAAGGCAAAGGATTATCCGAGCAGGAAAAGGAAATCGTTCGAGCTTGGATCGAACAGGGTGCCAAAACTCGTCGTCCTGAAAATGAATCAAACTCTAAAGACGATTCATGGACAGAAGAAGAACGCAGTTATTGGGCCTTTCAAACACCTATCCGTCCGGTGCTTCCTGTTGTTAATCACTCTCAATTGGTGCGCACACCCATTGATAATTTTATACTTGCACGTCTTGAACGCGAAGGTTTGTCGTATTCGTCTGAAGCAAAACCTGAAGTCTTGGTCCGTAGACTTTCCTTTGATTTGCTTGGCTTACCTCCGTCGCCAGCGGTGGTTAACGATTACCTTGCTGATCGGTCGCCACACGCCTACGAACGGTTGGTCGAACGCTTTCTGGCCTCACCGGCCTATGGAGAGCGTTGGGCGCGACATTGGCTCGACACAGCAGGTTACGCTGACAGTGACGGCTATACCGAAAAGGATACTGTGCGTCCATGGACGTATCGTTATCGAGACTACGTAATTCGCTCATTTAACGAATCGAAACCAATTGACCAGTGGATCATCGAGCAATTAGCGGGTGACGAATTACTTGCGCCACCTCACGAGAATTTGAGCATGGATGCTGTCGACAAATTGACCGCTACTGGTTTTCTACGCATGGCACCGGATGGTACGGAAGATGGTGGCGACGTAAATCAGTCGCGCAACGACGTTATGGCTGAGACGATTAAGATTGTTTCGACCTCGCTGTTAGGCATGACGGTTGGCTGTGCACAATGCCACAACCATCGTTACGATGCCATTTCACAACGCGATTACTATGCTTTTCGAGCGATCTTTGAACCTGCGCTGGATTGGAAAGAATGGCGCGACAAGAAATCGCGATTGGTCAATATCCTCCCTCCCAATGATCGTAATCGAGTGGCGCAAGTTGACTCGCAATTGAGAGAATTGGATGAACGGCAGCAAGTAGAATTGGATTGCATCGTACAGGAGATATTTGATCGTGAAGTCGAAAAATTGCCTGACGATCAACGCTCCCAAGCCATCGTAGCTCGTTCAGTCAAACGTGACCAACGGACAGACGCCCAGCGACAATTGATGAAGGATTATCCCAGCCTCAACGTCGATCGTGGCAGCGCGTACCTGTACGAACCTGATCGACTGAACAAGTTCAATAAACGTTGGGAGGAAACAAAAACCAAGAAACGGAGCGAACGTCCGGCCGATCAATTTGTGGCCTGTTTGACTGAAGTTCCCGGTAAGGCTCCCCGCACATTTTTGTTCTACCGTGGCGACATGAATCAGCCTCGCGATGTCGTCCACCCGGCATTCCTTAGTATCTTTCCAGCGGCTCCTCCAATCCCTGAAGACGATGAATATTTGCCGACCACGGGTCGGAGGCTGGCTCTAGCAAAATACCTTACCAATGGGCAGCACCCCTTGGTTGGACGCGTGCTCGTGAACCGTCTGTGGATGCACCACTTTGGCCGGGGAATCGTGAATACTCCTGGTGACTTGGGAGTACTGGGCGAACGACCATCTCACCCTGAGCTGCTGGATTGGTTAGCCACGGAATTGGTGTTCAGTGGTTGGGACCTGAAGCATCTGCACCGCATGATTGTTACATCGACAGTTTATCGCCAAACATCGCAGCGATCCTCCGCTCTCGACCGCGTCGATCCGGACAATCGCTTACTCGGCCGCATGTCCATCAGGCGCCTCGAAGCGGAAGCGATTCGGGATGCTGCCATCGATGTCGCAGGCTTGCGAGCTGGCACGATGTATGGTCCTCCTTCGCCCGTCAATCCGGACGATGTTGGTCAGGTAATCGTGGGGACAGCAAATCGAGACGGAAATGGCATCATGATCGCCAGCTTGAAAGATGAACTAGAGCAGTATCGCCGCAGCATTTATGTCCAAGTTCGCCGCTCGATGCCGCTGGGTATGTTAGAGCCATTTGATGTACCAGCCCTGTCGCCCAATTGCGATCGCAGGCCTTCATCAACTGTGGTGACTCAATCGTTGCTGTTGATGAATAACCAAGTCTCCATTCACTTGGCGGAAAGGTTTGCGCAGCGCTTGATTCATGAGGTCGGCGATCATGTCGACCAGCAAATTCGTGCGGCTGTGCACATCGCGTTTGGCGCAGTGGCTTCCGATCGCGAAGTGACTCATGGGGTGGATTTTATCAATCGTCAACGGGAGTACTTCACCGCTCAGCAACAAGTCGCTAACAAAGAAAAAGAAGCTGACAGGGAAAAGTCGGCAGCAGTCAGCTCCCGAGCGAACAGTGGACAGGCGGTACAGCCTGAACCGTTGCCACCCGCATTGCAAGCGCTGGCTTTGTACTGCCAAGCGATTATCTCATCAAATCGCTTCTTGCATGTGGACTAATTCAGCTTGCATGATTCGTTCAGTCGCAATAAATCGGAACTGCATATGAGAACTTCCTGGTTACCATCGCTTCACTCGCGACGGCACTTTTTGTCGCAGCAAGCCTTTGGGTTGGGTGCATTGGCGGTTGCTTGGCTCACCAAACAAGACGGCCTGCGGGCTGAACCGAAAAAACCGAATCTGGTGCATCAGGATTTTGATTTGAAGCCCAAGCTACCTCAGTTTCAACCACAGGCCCGCGCCATGATCTCAATGTTCATGCAAGGTGGGCCTTCACATTTGGATTTGTGCGATCGAAAAACGGAACTCGAAAAACACCACCTACAGAATTTTACTGGTGAGATCAAATACGACAACGCAGCCGAATCGTCAGCCAAATTATGGTCGGGACCATGGAAATGGTCGCGCCATGGTGAGTGTGGGATGGAACTGAGCGAGTTATTGCCCCACTTGGGTTCGATTGCGGACGAGATTACTTTAGTTCGTTCGATGCACACAGGTGTTAACAATCACGGTCAGTCGATTTATGCTCTGCATCACGGTCGAATTACCGCAGGCAGACCCGTGGTCGGTTCCTGGTTGACCTATGCGCTAGGCAGTGAGAGTCAAGAATTACCGGCGTTTGTCGTTTTGACTGACCCCGGGGGGTTGCCGGTGCTTGGTACCGATTGCTGGTCGAACGGCTGGTTGCCGTCACTGTACCAGGGAACAGTAGTAAGGCCGCGTGAACCACGGATATTAAATCTCGATCCACCCAGGAAATTGGTCGGACAACCACAAACGGATTATTTGAACTTTCTACAGCAACTCAATCGCGAACACCTGGAAAGTCACCCAGGAGAATCGGACTTGACAGCACGCATCAATAATTACGAACTGGCCGCGCGGATGCAAACTGCTGCCAAAGAGGCGCTGGATATCTCACAAGAATCAGCAGCCACTCATCGAGCATATGGGCTGGAATATGAACCGTCCAGAGAATTTGGCACGCGTTGTTTGATCGCTCGTCGCTTGGTTGAACGTGGCGTCCGTTTCGTGCAACTGTACACGTCAACTCAGCAATGGGACCATCACGGTGGAATTGAAAAATCATTACCAAAAGCATGTCAAAAAATCGACCAACCAGCCAGTGCACTAGTCAAAGACTTAAAAGCACGAGGGATGCTCGACTCAACCTTGGTACACTGGGGTGGAGAAATGGGAAGATTGCCAGTGATCCAAAACGAAAAAAATGTAGGCCGTGACCATAATACCTACGGTTTCAGCAGTTGGTTTGCAGGTGGAGGCATCAAAGCCGGTTGTATTTTTGGTGAGACCGACGAAGTGGGCCACAAGGCTGTGACAAATATTGTCAACCACTACGATTATCATGCCACGCTGTGTTACTTGTTCGGCCTTGACGTCCAGCTATTGAGCATTCCGCGCCCTGGAGGAGTCGGCTCGTTACTCGACGGCCAGCCGGGCCAAATCGTCGCCCAAATTCTCAAGCGTCCTCCAGTTTGACTTTGCCTGTCCAAGACGCTCTGAACACAGCAAGCCATGGGAACTCCGAACCTTAATCTACGGCCCACATGAGCGCGGTGGCGATGGATTCGTTGCGGATATTGGGGGCGCAACCAGCTTCCAATAAGAATCGAACCGACTCAGCATCCCCGCAAAGTGTCGCATACATAAAAGGCTTTGAGCCACCGGAGCCCTTGAGCATGGCGGACTTTGGATCTAGCCGCAACAACTTGCGAAACGCTCACCGGTCACCCTCTCGACGTAGGTTCATGTGCCGTGTGGCTTTGATCGGACGGTGGAACGGGCGTTCGCCGGACGCTTCATCCGGCCACTCAGCACCCTGGTCGATCCTGGCCTTGATGACGTTGAGCATGTCTGGAGTGAGAGGTCCGTCGGGAGGCATTTTCAACCCGTACCGGTCACCCACGAGTCGAAAGTAAAGATGGCTGGTCTCGCTGTTTCCAATCGCAGTCTGGTTTGCAGTTCCACCGCAGAACGCATCGCGACGACGCTCCAGTCGGACCCCGTTTTTCTGCTGCTTGGGCCCATGACACCTCGTGCAGTGCGCCTTGAAGAGCGGTTGGACGTTGGACGTCACGTACGAAATCGACTTTTCCTGGGCGAACACTACTTGGGACGTGCACACCGCTACAAGTGCGGTAAGTAAGGATGCCAAGGTGATTGAGCATTTTGTCTTCAGTTGAACCTCGAAGTTAGCGGATTGAGCCAGGCAGAAGAAATTAGAGCCAACAGATTGTGGCGCAAACGCGGTGTGGGAAAGTTATCCCTGAATTTGAGCTATCATTCTTGATACGACAATGCGGTTTAGAAATCGCAGGCAACTTTCAATGTCACCCAAATACCCTGCCTTGACCTGCCCTGTGGCACGATTACCAGCTCCATGCCGATATTATTCTTGAGCCTGCTTGGCTTCCTTCGGCGCAGCAGGCGCTAAGAGCGTACCTAGAACAGGACGAAGTGTTTGGGCGCTACCGCCATCCAGCATCCGCACTCGAATCCGGTGGAAGACAAATTCGCCCGGAACAATCCATAGGCTCATTCGGCGATCTGTGGGATAACCTACTTTTTCCATGGTGGAAATCGCGTTTCGGTCGCCGGTCCATTCACCAATCTTCTCGCCGTTGAGATCGACAAACACGTGATCAGCGTCCTGCTGACGTCGGACTTCAACTCGCAACATCGTACGCCGCGCGGTTGCAATTTGGGCGTTTGCATTCAGCCGCACGCCCGCCGTTCTTGTTCCGAGCGATACTCCTGGCAAGCCATGTGGATAATCGATGAGCAAATGGCATTCGCCAAGTGCGGCCGGAAGATTCAAGATGAAGCCGATTTCTCCGGCCCGACGCGTGAAATCGATTTCGCACTCAAAGGCCGGCCCGTCGAAGTCCAGAGGCAGCACGAGCTTGGAGGGAAATCTATCTCCGTCAATCGACAACTCACCTTGCTCGATTCGCCAGGCATTCTTACCTGTCGCTCTAGGAACGTCCCACTTGTCCTCTTGGGGCTCAATGAGCGGGATGACGTCAATCCATTCGTCGCTGGCAAAGCGGCGTTTCACCTGCTCCTTAACAGGCGAATTCGACGATGGTAACTCCTTGATCTCGATCTTACGAAACTGCACTATCGTATTCGGATTCCAAACTTGAAGCGCAAGATGACCTGTCCTGTGCTTGCTCGATAAATCCTTGGAATTCGCGACTTCGAGTCCATTGATTTTAGAAACGAAATGATTGTCGACTGCAATGATCTCGATAGTAAACCATTCATCGGGTTGCGCCAGTGAGTCGTCGCTGACTAAGCCAAGGACCACTGGGGACGCATCTCCTCGTGTATGCGCTATGCTGCCGGTCCGTCGCTTAGAGGATCGGTTTTCATGAAGTTCTACCTCGTAGCAATTTGGTATTCCGTAGTTGCCTGGCATTCCTTGCGTCAGTTTGAAGGGAGTGCGAAACATGATGCCGCTGTCGCCTCCTAAATTGACTTTGACCTCCGCCCGCAAATGGAAGTTTGTATAATCGTCGCGTAGACTGAATAGGTGGCTTTGGCGGCTGCTGCCTTGTAGAATCCCATCACTCACTTTCCAGTCCCCCCAACTACCAGGAAGTAACTTCCAGCCTGTTAAATCCTTGCCGTTGAAAAGTTGCTCCCAGCCATCGGATTCCGTTATGCCCAGTTCCGTCACTTGGCCTGGCATCTCATCCTTTGTCTCATCAGGTGTCTGCTTGCCTGACACCGACAGTCGTGGTCCAGGGTCGTTGAGGGAGATCAGACCGAACGCCGACAATGGCGATGCGAGTGCTGCTATCGCCACCCACTTCCACCAACCGGTAGTCCGCGTCTTCGCTTGCGGAATGAGCGAGAAATCCTTCAGTTCGGTTTGTGCCTTGAGCTGGGATTCGCAGTTGGCGAGCACGTCGGCAATCTCCCTCGCGGATCGGTATCGCTCGTGCGGGTTCTTGGCGTGCAGTTTCGTAATGATGTCGCACAGCCATTGCGGCGTCTCGGGAATAATCTCGCGGATCGGACGCGGTGTCTCATCAACGACTCGTTTAAGGACAGCCAACGCAGTTGAAGCACGGAATGGGGGTCGGCCACTGACCATTTGATACAACACGCTACCAAGGCTAAACAGATCTGCCCGCTGGTCGAGTTTGTGGCCAAGAGCCTGTTCGGGTGCCATATACATCGGCGTACCGGCAATAGTTCCACTCTGCGTCAGACTGGCGTCGTCCGCTGCGCGGGCTAGGCCGAAGTCGGAGATCTTTACCCGATCTTGAACGTTGGTCTCCAGCAAGATATTGCCCGGCTTAATATCGCGATGGATCAGCTCTTGAGCATGCGCGGCGGCCAGCCCTTCGGCGATCTGCCGACCCAAACGCAACACCGTGCGCACGTCGAGCGGTCCCCGCTCATCAAGGCGTTGCTGTAACGTCCGACAGGGAATGTACTCCATCACGAGATAGGGCAACGGCTTTTCCTCGACCGCAAAAACGCTAACAACATTCTCGTGACGGATTGCTGCCGAAGCCTGGGCCTCACGCATGAACCGTTTTCGAGCTGGTGAGGTCGCCGCCAACTCAAGTGCCATGACTTTGATCGCGACAACCCGTTGTAGTTTTTCGTCAAATGCCCGCAGCACAGTTCCAAACGCTCCGCGGCCCACAACCTCAAGAACTTCGTAATGAGCTAGTCGTCCTAGCGAGCCAGGTTTGGTCGAAGGCTCCAAATACCCGAGGGGAATCTCGTCATCTACTTCGTCCTGATGTGCCATCGCGTTTGCAGATCCGTTGGCAAGAAGTCCTGTAGCATCGGGATCGACATTCCCTGTGTTACCTATTTGTTCGACCACCGGCGTATCGAGGAATTGACTTTCGCCATCGTGAGATGCGAGCAGTGCTTCGACACGACCAAGCATTTCTTGATTTTTTTGGCAGGCCGACTTCAAAAACAAACGTCGGGCTGCAGGATCATCGATATCCAGAGCTAATTGAAAGAGTTCAAATTCGTTCATCACATTGATTCCTCAGCCGAGTTGAAGAAATGCCGTCCACTATCAATGCGACGATTCCTGTTGAAATTGGCCACGAATTTCAAACTTTTTTGGGATTAGTTGTTTGTCCAGTAATTTCTTGGTGCAACCAAGCCCTGGCGTAGGCCCACAAACGACCGGCGGTACGAGGGGATAGATCGAGCAACTCCGCCGCTTCTCTCAGAGAAAGACCGGCAAAGTATCGGAGATGAATCAGTTCCACGGCTTGATTGTTAACTGTCTTTAGGCGGTCTAAGGCAGCGTCCAAAGCCAAAAGGTCTTCGTGAACATTGGCGGCAACGACTGGAATATCCTTTAGTTCCTCGCGCATACGCTCGCCACCATGTTTGGTTCGCCCTTTGCGGCGAGCGTTTTCTACCAAGATACGCCGCATCGATTCCGCAGCCGCAGCAAAAAAATGCCCCTTCCCATCCCAGTGCGAAGCGGCCTGGTCGGCATGTTTCTTGGGCGATGCAACCAATCGCAAATATGCTTCATGAACCAACGCGGTGGCTTGCAACGTCTGCCCAGGTTTCTCAAACGCCAGCTTTGCCGCCGCAAGTTTCCGCAGTTCGTCGTACACGAGTGGCAGCAACTGTTCCGCAGCAGTAAGATCGCCCGATTCAATTTGCGACAAAATATGTGTGACGTCGGACATTTGGCATTTGTTCAGAAAGTAATAACTTAATACGAACTAGTGTAGCGGCCTTTGCAGACGTTTGTTTCACGTAATCGCAAATCAAGTTCCGATAGAGTCCGAAGGAGCACTTTGGTTTCCCCAGCTATCGTACTCGATTTGCGAATCATTGCCCTCTAGCAATCTCGCACCGGGTGGGCATGCAGGTGCGTTGAATCGTGTTCGATTATCCCTTTCGATGAGAAACTCGTGCATTTCCGAGTGTCGGCTACGGGCGTAGTTGCCTCGACAAAAAGCAGTTTTCCAGCGAGGACTGGACTATCGCAGAAATCATTTTGACTTCGCAGATGGTTGACTCGGCAAGCAATCATGTGCACCTGTGCCCACATTCTCGACCTAATGTGTACGACGCACTCGCTCGGTTACCTTGTCGAGCGGACCACCGTTGTCAGCAACTAGGTTTGCCTCAGAACCGCCCCACTGCCCTCGCGTCGATGGGAATGGTGAGACAGTACGGCCCACGAGTGTTGCAGATCGGGCACATCGGTCTAGTTTTCCGAAGAAAAGCCAACCGTTCGTTTCCGGAACCGTAAGCTATAGTTGATGGGTGGCCGGCAGTCGGCAATCAATCTTGGTCAATCGCTGTCAACAATACATGATCGGGGGCTCGACTATGTACCCACTCAAGGTTGTCTTGGTTGGAAACGATGAATCATTGCAACCTCATATTCGTCGTGAGTTACTCAATCTTTCCGCAGAAGTGGATTCCACATTTCCCGATATTGAGAGCGCACTCGAGGCGCTGCACTTGAGGCATGAAGATGCCAGATTATTCGTGATTCATCTCGAACAGTTCCAGGATGTGAATTTACTGAAGCATTTCAGCGGCAAGTTTGCGGGGCGCCCAATCCTGGTCCTGATGGATGCGGGAAACGATCCTTCACACGTTGTAAGTGCGATACGCCATGGAGCCAGCCAAGTAGTGACGCTTCCGTTTTCTGTCGGTGAATTTACAGAAGCGATGGAAAGTATCCTGGTTCAATTCGGGCACTTGGTCCATCGAAAAAGCGTCATTGCAGTGACCGCCGCGCACGGAGGGGCTGGGTCGACTTCGATTGCCGTCAATGTCGCATACGAAATCGCCCAGCAGCATCGGACGGATACAATTATTATGGAATTGCAAGCGTCATTAGGCTCGCTTGCATCGTTTCTCGACGTTGAATTGAGTTTTACAATAGATCAACTGCTGGACATGGGACATGAAGTTGATCTTTATGCCATCAAGAGCGCTTTGGCACCTTTCGGAGAGCGTTTGTCGGTACTGGCCGGTCCAACACATGCAAGACATTCCGGCTGTTACGAAATTCCGACAATCTTGAATCTGATCCAAGATGTAAGTCACTTGTCCGACGTCCTTGTGTTGGATGTTCCTGCCGCTCTCGACGACTTGCAATTGGGTGTACTGCGGGCGGCAGATCAGATCATTCTGGTTACCGAGCAAACCGTCCCCTCGATCCAGATGACCATCGAAATGTTGAAAATGGGAATTCGCGCTCATGCGCCCACGGTCGTAGTGAACCGCTACGAACATTCCATTAACGGATTCGATAGCGATCGATTGATGAAGGCGCTGGAAGTCGACTGCCTGCGTACCATTGCCAATGACTCAGCGGCCTTTCATGGTGCGGTGAATCGAGGCCAACCACTGCGACTAACGTCACCACGCTCGAGAGCCCTGGCCGATATCGATTCGCTTGTTGAAAAGCTACTCGATATGCGCGGAAATGAAAAGAACTCAGGAAAACCCCAGGGAATGCTGAGCCGACTGGCTCACTTGTTGCAATAAAAAGCAACCACCAGCACAGGGCATTCCAACGGCTGTGATTCAGTTAAGAAGGGATTCGTACAGTTCAATCTAAAACTTCACCGCCATTGTAACTTCATGACTTGATAACCTCACAGTTCGTCGCCGCATTACGAAATTCCCGAACGCCCTCGTCGCTGATCTGAGTTCTTACCAGCCGCAATATCCTCAGCTCCTTGAGGCCGCGCAGGCGCACGAGCCCCGCGTCGGTGAGCTTAGCGCCGGTCAAATTGAGCGACGTCAGTTTGGACAACTGTACCAGGGAGTCGACCAGGCCATCAGTTAATTTGGGGCCAGCAAATCCTTCAGAGTAGAGTAATTCCAAGTGCTCCAGCGCGGTCAGTGACGTCAAGTATTTCAGCCCCTCGTCGGTAATTGGCAGCAAACTTAGGTTCAGATCATTCAGTTTTGTAAACGGCTGTAAGTGGGCTAGACCGGTGTCGGTTATCTTGTTGCCGTAAAGATTCAAAACTCTGAGTTCCGTAAGATTCTTGAGCCGCGTCAAGCCTGTGTCGGTAATTCGGAGTGGTTCAAACCCGGACTTCTTTAATCCAAGCCACTGGAGTTGCTGCATGTTCCCCAGGGCATCACACGCATCGTCATGGATTCCGTCGCAAAGCTCCAGATCGAGTGCCACCAAGCTTTTGCTCATCGCGAGCTGCTCGATACCGACATGTGTGATGCCTGTGCCGGCAAGTACCAGCACTCGCAACTGCGTTGCTTGCCGCAGATGTTTCATTCCCGCGTCGGTTACACCGTTGCACAGCTCCAAGTTGAGGCCAACGATTCCAAGCGGCTGAAGTTGCGCTAGCGCTTGGTCGGACACTCGCGTTCCGGCAAGAGACGCAATCATCGGATTCTGTACTTCACGCAACAGCTCAACCAGCTCTGGTGACAAATCTCCCTCAGGCGAAAGCTGTGAGTCGGTGATTGTGACCAGCAGCGTTGTTTGTGGTCGACTATCGGTACCGGCCATGGCTTGGTCGTAGATCCGCCGGCTTTTAATGGGCGAGGAGATGCTGACCGAGGAGAATTGTTCGATCGAAACGCCCAGCTGGCGCAGGGCTGCAAGCGTGGCATTTGAAGTTAGCGAAGGCTGCGAAGGGGCTGGCTCCGCAAGCTGGGCATCCTTTCGTAGGTCGCAGGCCCACACAGAGTCCTGTTCGCGTAAATACAGGCGACCATTGGCAACGACTGGGTGAGCCCAACTGTCGCCGCCCGCCCCGGGAATTTCAAAAGTGCCTTGCAGTTCGTAACCGCGAGTCGTCGCATCGATCAATGCAACGACTCCATTTTGATATCGAAAATAGAGCCGCCCATCCGCGGCTACGACAGACGCCGAACCGACGCCCGGTCCACGGCGTTTCCAGATCACGCGGCCTGAATTGAAGTCTAAGCAAGTGGGCAAGCCGTTATTGTTTCCATGCCCTGAGAAAAGATAATCGCCCAAACGGACAAAGCCGCCGTGGTGATTTTGAAACTGATTGCCCGCAAGCGTGTAGACAGCTTCGGCCTTGACTCCTTGATTCGCACCGTTTTGGTCTCTGTCAGCGACAAGTTTCAACAGAACGCTTCCCGCCGTGTAGCCATTGGCGGCGAAGACGTATTCGTTGTGGACTACCGGAGTTGGAATGTTGGCTGTCTCATTTGCGATCTTGTTAAAACCCCACAGGAAACGTCCATCGCGCGCGTCGATTCCGACGATACCACGTCCCACGAGTTGTACGTACTGGCGCAGGCCTGCTGCTTCGGTGACGACAATCGACGAAAAACCCGCACCATCTTTGCCTCGTGGGCCAAGCTCCGGTAACACGGCTTTCCAAATGACATGGCCAGTGAGTTTATCGAGGGCGACCAATGCGGCATCAGCACCGCCGGGCGTGCAGATCAACTGCTGGCCGTCGACCAACGGGGACTCGCCGTATCCTCGTCCCGACATCATGCGTCCAGAGAATTTTTCGATAAAGCTGGTCCGCCAAACCACGTCACCCGTGGCTGCCGCTAAGCAAACCAGGTCACCATCGGGATCAAGTGCGTACAGCAGATCGCCATCCAAAGTTGGCGTTGAACATGCGTTGCGCGTCGTCTGGCCAATCTTCCGCGCCCACAACGTCGTGCCCGTTGCTTCATCCAAGGCGGTCACCACGACATCCGATTCTCGCCGTCCCATGGTGATCAAGCGACCTTGTCCCACAATCACACTCGAGTATCCGCCTCCCAATCCAGCCGCTTGCCAGGCAACCTTCGGACCACCTTCGGGCCAGGTTTGCATCAATCCAGTCTCCCATGAGACTCCATCGCGCCGCGGCCCTCGCCACTGAGGCCAATCGTCCGCTTGGATTTGGGTTACATTCCAAGCCAGGATCAATAGAGCTGCGATTGCAGCGACAAGTGCGATCAAGTTTTCGTCGTTGTTTCGCATTCCCAAACAGTTTAGATTAGAGAGTGATGAAGTAGTGTATGGTCGGCACTTGAAATGTATTCCAACCCCAACGGATAAATGTACCCGCGCGGCTGGTCCGGTTGGATTCAGGCAAGCCCGCAACGTCGATGAAGTTGCTATACCACACGCGGTGGGCAATGACACATTTTTGAAGGTCTTGAGATTGGAGGTCAAGGCAGCCGGATAGAAAAACTTCACAACAGACCTACAAAATGGTGAGCGACTGGAGGTTTGGGAGAGGCTGGCAGGATGAGGTGTAACGAGTACGCACTGGCTGCAAGCTGCCAGCCTCTCCCAAACCTCCAGTCGCTCACCATTTTCACGACGCGACCAGCGGATTGACAACCCAGCAAAAGGCCAGGACCGGACAGTCCCAATACTAGGCGGCCAAGACTGTCGCCTGATCGTACGTCTGGAACTGAGCGTTCAACAGTCTGGTCAGTGCTACGCGATGTGTCGATGAGAGTTGATCCAAACAACTATCGATACGCTGACGAAAATCTTCGAAGTTGGTGTGATGGTGGTTGTTCAGAGCTTGCTTCTTCACGAACTTCCATAGGCGTTCGATCAGATTCAGATTGGGCGAATAGGAGGGAAGAAACAACAGTTCGATGTTCAACTCTCGAGCCAGCGATTGCACCAACTCACAACGCTGATACCGCGCGTTGTCCAGCACCAAAGTGATCGGCGTACTGATACCCGCCGACGCGATTTGCCGCAACAGTTCGCACACAGATGTACTGTTGATGTACTCGGTATTGCAGACTCGAAAGAACTGTAAGTTCAGAGGGTTGATCGCGCCGAGCACGTTATAACGTTGACGACCACAGGCCGAGCGAATGAACACAGGCACGACACTCCACAAGCAACTCAGGAACGCTCCTAGAACCATGTGAGCAGCGTCCATGAACAGCAGCGTGCGTTTTCCCTGGCGGGCCTCGTCTAGCCTTGGATTTAACTCCTTTTCTAAGAAGTCTCGTTGAATGGCGACTTGCTCGGAGACCGA
>CAZVBC010000117.1:0-17806 GCA_964625155.1 uncultured Pirellulaceae bacterium | reverse complement strand
GATCAGACATTATTGCTTGTTCCGAACAAAAAGTTCGAGGTTCTTTACTCAAGAGATCGCTCGCACTCTCCTCGGGTAGAAAGTAAACGGTGCTGCTCATTTCGGGAAAGAGGCGATCGTCAGCATCCGTAATGGTTACTTTTACTTTGATGGTCGCACGAGCTCGGTCACCCATCGGAATCACTTTACGCACTTGTCCATGATAGCGATGATCGGAAACGGCATCCACGGCAACTTCTGTGCGCTGACCAGGTCGCACGCGACCGATGTAATCTTCTTTGACGTCGCATTCAACCTCCAAGTTATCAAGGTCGGCGATTGTCACAGCTGAACCGCGTCCCGATGCCTCCCCCATGCCGCCAGGAAGAATCGACTCACCCACTTCCGCATCTTTCGAAATGACGGTCCCATCAAACGGAGCACGAATAAACATGTTCTCTCGCAATTGCTGAGCTTCTTTCAATCGGGCTTCGGATAATTGCACATCAGCCTTCATCGACTTCATACGCGCGACTGCCGTTTCGTAGCGAAATTTAGTTTCGTCGAACTCTGCGTCTGAGATACTGCGCGTGCGGTGCAGGTTTTTGCCTCGATCGTACTCGCGCTGACTTTGCTGGATGAGCACTTGCTGCTCCTCGATGGCCGCTAAGGAGCGAGCCAAGTTGGCTTCCGTGGCTGCCAGCGATGCGTCCAAATCGGCGTGTTCCAGTACGGCCAACACTTCATCTTTCTTAACGCGAGTACCTTCCTCGACGGTTACGGACTGAATTCGGCCAGGAGCACGCGCTCCGATTTTAGCTTGTCGCCGCGATTCTAGGTAACCGGTCGCCACCACGGTTGCATCAGCGGATCGGCCAGATTCAACGACCGGTCGCTCAACCCGAACTTCAGGGCGATTTTTTAGTACGTCTGGAATTTCGAACCAGCCCCCGAAACCCGTTTGTCCATTAGAAATCACGCCGAAGCTGGACGCGGCCCAGAATCCGCCTAACCCCATGACGATTACAACGACGACATAGATCAGCCTGCGTCTACGACCACTCTGGTGCGGAGAGTGCTTTTGGGAGCGATCGATGCGCAAGGTCGACAAAGCATCGCGAACAGGTTCAGTCGGTGCGGTCTGCATACACCTAAGGTATCCGAGAGAAAATCGGGACTAGTGCCTTGTTACAACTTAATTTCTAGAGCTCGGGGCAAAGCTCCTGCTGAATCAATTGAGCAGCGGTTCGGTAGGAACCTCGCTCTCCCGTTTCCGCGAACTCTAATTCTTACTTGAAACCAAGCACTCGCGGATCCGTACTTTGGCTCAGTTTCTTCGAAGCTTAGTTTTTCCGAAATAGTTCACTCATGAAGAACTGAGCGACAATTCCATAGTGACATATGTTAGTAGTACAATCGCAACTGTACCAGCTTGATAGCCGTCCAGCCAAGCAAAGTATCTATAAGCAGTTCAAGCTGCCGAGAATCCAGCGGCTTGTTGTGAATGCCCTTCATGAAGTCAGTCCGAATATTGACTTGAGACGAATTGTTAGACTCTAATGGGAGGGTACCGCAATTCAACGCAAATGTCTGGGGCTCTTATGGGAGCGAAACCTCCATCGACGGCTGAAGTTTGCTATTTTCCAGCCCCTTGCCCAGTGACCGCGCTGCTGCGAGAGACTTGCTACAACTTAGCGAATCCACTTCGGAACGATTTTAGACAGCCATTAAGAATTTCAATGAACATACGTTCTGTTAAGATTCTATTTACATTGTTGCTTCTTGGGTTGCCCATGAAGGGGCGAGCCAAGGAGCCGGTCAGTTTTGAATTGGATGTTCAGCCGATTCTTACGTCTGCTGGTTGCAACGCGGGAGCATGCCATGGCAAGCAGCGTGGACAAAACGGATTTCAGCTTTCACTCCTGGGCTTCGACTCGGATTTCGACTTTCAAGCCATAGTGATGCAAGCTCGCGGACGTCGAGTCATACATGCTGCGCCAGAGTCAAGTTTGTTGCTACAGAAGGCAACGGCCACGACTCCGCATGGAGGTGGTCGGAAAATCGAGCCTGAATCGGACGAATACCAGGTATTGGCAAACTGGATTGAACAAGGAACGGTGCGGCGTATCACCAGCGAACCAGCGCTGGTCGATGTTCGTCTGGACCTGACTGAATTGTCGTTACTTGCTGGCGCGAGACAGGGGCTTCGGACGACGGCCATGTACTCCGATGGCTCCACCCGCGATGTTACAAAGCAAACAACATTCCTGTCGAACGAAACAACTGTGGCGAGCGTCACTGCTGCGGGAGAAGTGGTTGCTGGAAAATTGCCTGGCGAGACGTCCATCTTGGCTCGCTACATGAATCACATCAAAGTTTGTAACGTGGTGATTCCACGACAGCATTCTCCGTCCGATCAAGTCTATCAGGAATTGCCCAAAGCTAATTTTATTGACGAATTGGTGTGGGGCAAGCTGCAGAAACTTGGCATTCGGCCCTCACAGACCGTAGACGATGCGACTTTCATGCGTCGCGCTTATACCGATATCATCGGCAGATTGCCAACTACCGATGAAGCTCGTCGATTTCTTAATTCGGTAGATTTGGCGAAGCGCAGGTTATTGGTGGACGAATTGCTGGATCGTCCCGAATACGCTGACCATTGGGCCAATCAGTGGGCAGACCTGTTACGTCCCAATCCGTATCGAGTTGGCATCAAGGCCGTTTTGAATTACGACAATTGGATTCGTCAGCAGTTTCGCGAGAACGTCCCGTACGATGAATTCGTCAGCAAAATTGTGACCGCGAAGGGAAGCACTTGGAAAAACGGTCCATCAACGCTGTACCGCGATCGGCGCAGTGCTGACGAAACGACGACATTGATTAGTCAGATTTTTCTGGGCGTTCGATTGGAATGTGCTAAATGTCATCATCATCCCTTTGAGCGTTGGAGCCAGGACGACTTCTACCAATTTGCCGCCTACTTCGCAAATGTGGATCGCAAAGGAACGGGACTATCGCCTCCCATTTCAGGCGGCGAAGAGACTGTCTTTATTAGCAGAAGTGGCGAAGTTCGGCACCCAGTTACAAATCAAGTTATGACTGCCCGCCCGTTATTTGGATCGTCTGCATCACTTGCAAAAGTCGACGATGCTCCGATCGGTGCGGGCGATCCACGCGAGGACTTGGCGGCGTGGATGCGGAGTGCTGGTGGCGACTTACTCGCTCAGACACAAGCCAATCGCGTATGGGCCACGATGATGGGACGCGGAATTGTCGAGCCAGTTGATGATTTTCGCTCGACCAATCCGCCAACAAATGCTGAACTTATCACAGCTCTGGGTAATCATTTCCGTGCGAGTGGGTTTAACATGCGAGAGCTGATTCGCTTGATCGCCGACTCCACAGTTTATTCGCTCAGTTCGATCCCCAACGACTCGAACGTAGCCGATCGATTAAATTTTTCTCGTCACTACAGGCATCGATTGCGAGCCGAAGTGCTGGCGGATTCTCTGCAGGAGATTACTGGAATTCCATTCGCTTACGATGGGATGCCAGCAGGCGCTCGAGCTAGTCAGGTTTGGACTTACCGGTCCGATTCAATATTCTTGGATACCTTTGGACGTCCCAACGAGAATCAAGATCCTCCGTGCGAAAGAACTCCTGAAGCAACAGTAACTCAGGCACTGCATTTGATGAACGGCGTAGAAATCGATCGACAAATTCGCAATGATCAAGGAAAGGCCGCTAAGCTATCGGCGAGCAGCTTGTCGACCGATAAGATTGTTGAGGACTTGTACTTGGCGATATACAGTAGAATGCCCAGTTCTGCGGAGCTGGGAGTTGCGTGCCGGTTATTGCAAGCCAATGGTCGCGAGAGACTGCGCCAGTCGATCGAGGATCTAATGTGGGCGATGATTAATTCGCCAGAGTTTTCAATTCAGAATTAGGATAAGAGTATGTCTTGGTTCAGAAACTGTGACGGAGTATCGCGCCGCGATAGCCTTAAACTGGGTTTGGGTGGCCTGATTGCTGGCGGGCTGGTTGGCGGGTTACGCGCTCGAGCTTCTGCGCCGCTGCTGAATATTACACGCCAAGCCGATGCTTGCATTTTAATTTGGATGGACGGTGGACCGAGCCACTACGAGACGTTTGACCCCAAACCAGAAGCGCCCCTGGAGATTCGTGGCGCTTACGGAACCATTCCTACCAAAACTCCGGGCATACATTTCTCTCAGCATCTCAAGCGACTGGCGGGATTGTCCGATCAGTTTGCCGTTGTTCGGTCAATACGGCATGATCAAGGAAATCACGGTGCTGGCAATCATTACATGATGACTGGGGCGCCGCCTCGCATTCCCGTAGGCTGTGGCGCGTTTGTCAGCTTCCATCCGAGTATCGGCAGTGTCGTAGCTAAAGAGGTCGGGGCACCACACGGTATTCCAGCTTATTTCTCGATGCCCCGCATGTCGCGCTCGGGCGGCCCGAATTATTTGGGAGCGAAATATGCTCCATTTGTTGTCCCTGATGATCCGCACAGCACATCATTTCGAGTTCGCGACGTGACCATTCCTCCAAGCCTGGACAATGATCGATTCAGTGTGCGACAGGATTTTCGGCGCGAAATCGATCAAATGCTCAGGATCAATGATGCTGCGGCAGGCGACCCGACCTTGGCAGCCGATGAGTTTTTTGAACAAGGTCTGCAAATTATTAACAGTCCCGAAGCACAAGCTGCGTTTAATATCCATGCCGAAGCGGATGTTGTGCGCGACGCCTATGGACGTAATAGTTTCGGTCAACGTGCCCTTCTGGCCAGACGGCTTGTTGAGGCTGGTGTTCCGTTTGTGACATTGTACGAAGGAGGCTGGGATCACCATCGCGACATTTTTAACGTCATGGATCAACGAATGCCCTCGTTTGAGGCCACGCTCGCGGCGTTAATCTCAGATCTGGCCCAACGCGGTCGTCTAAAGCGTACGCTGGTTGTGGCTCTCGGGGAATTTGGTCGTACTCCCAAAGTGAACAGCCGTGGCGGTCGCGACCATTGGTCGAATGCGATGAGCGTCCTGTTTGCTGGTGGCGGAACACCCGGCGGCTTGGTGGTTGGAGCAACCGACCGCTTGGGATATTCCGCTATCGATCGCGTGGTTTCGCCAGAGAATTTTGTCTCGACGATCTATCGCAAGATGGGAATCGATCCAAACAAGATCTTGCATACGCCCGAAGGGCGGCCTTCACACTTGGTCAGTGACGGCACGGCAATCGCCGAGTTGATTGGGTAGTTCATTGACTACTTCTATGCGTTTCCACGTCCTGACGCATGCACGATCCGGTGCGCATGGTCGCTCTGCGCAACCCGGCCCGATGTCGTTTAGCCACTGCGCAACTATGATAGTATGACGCGTCGAGCAACCAGTACTTTGTCACAGCTAAGAATTAGGGATCGGGAGGGCAAAGCCACTCCTCTAAACATCTTTGAATTCCTTTCGTCAATGAAAATCTTGGTCGAGAGAGTGAGGCTCCTGCCGAACTTTTTCGGGCCACGAATTCGCGAACCATTGCTTGTATACATTGTGGGGCGGCGCATGAAGGCTCCGCAGGAGCGTCGCCCTCCCGAAATCCGCAAGCATAGGGCCAAAAAGATATTTAGAGCGGTAGGGTAAAGCTACTGGTGACTCAATTGAGAGCTGCGGTTCGGTAGGAACTTCGCTTTCCCTTTGCCACGAACCCTTATTGGTTAACATTGACAAAGCAGTAGCGGTGTTTTTGCGCCGCAGTTAGATCTGCATTAAACAGCCTTAAATATGCCGGAGATCGCCTAGTAGAATGTCATGCACAACGATTCGTTTGCAATTTGTCGTATCTTTGCTGTGCCTGCTTACGTCCAGCCACCATGCTGCGGCCCAAGTTGAGTTAGAGCGATTTTATCCGGCGGCAGTCCAACCTGGAACATCGAGCACGGTCAAGGCTGAGGGCAAATTTCCTACATGGCCAGTACAAGCCAAGGTTGATCGTCCGGGAATAATTGTCACTGCTGCGAAAGAAAATGGTACGTTCAAAATCGACACGACTCCCGAAGTTGCACCGGGGATAGCATGGGTGCGTCTGTATGATGCGGTTGGCGCAGCGAACTTGGCTCCCTTGTTGATCATGCCTGCTCCGGTTGTGATGGAGGTGGAACCCAACGATCAATTATCCAATGCCACATCGTCAGAGTTGCCGTTTGCTGTCGCTGGCAAATTGGAAAAAAGTGGAGACGTAGACGTGTTTAAGGTCAAGCTCAGTGCTGGCCAAACGTTGGTGGCGCAGGTTATCGCGAACAGGATCCTCAAGTCACCCATGGACGCAGTCCTACAGTTGACTGATGCAAAAGGGAATGTGCTTTTTCAGGCGGACGATGTACGTGGTTTAGACCCACGTATTGTCCATACGACTAAGGAAGCAGGTGAGTACTTTTTGCGAGTCTTCGCCTTTCCCGAAACTCCTAACAGCACTATTGGCTTTGCGGGGGCCAGCAATTTTGCTTACGTTATTGAGTCGACGGCTGGTCCCTATTTGGAGAGCGTGATACCGCTGGCGTTGTCAGCCAACGCTCCGCTCGAGTCATTCAACTTGTGGGGCTGGAACCTAAGTGAATCGTCGCGGGCGGTCTCTTACCCTGGGTTATCCGCGAAACAAGCCAACATCTATGTACCAGGGGCGTTCGGATGGCAATTGGTCCCCACTGTTGAAACTAACCATACGCTTTTGACCGACCGTGATACGGTTCGCGCGGGAACAAGATCCGCAGAGGTGCTTGCCAAGTTCCCGATTCACTTTAGCGGCACTATTGAAAAACCAAAAGAAGTGGATTCATTTCCTGTTACGGTGAAATCCGGAAAAAAATATCGTATCGAAGCCCATTCTCGTTCGCTTGGTTTCCCCGTAGATTCATCGATCACAATAAACGGACGCGATGGCAAAGAATTAGCCTCCAATGACGATGCGAGTCGTAACAATTACGATGCTGCGGTGGAGTTCACCGCGAACGAAGATGGGCCAGTAACGATCTCGGTACGGGACATCACTGATGCGTTCTCCACCTCCCACATCTACGTTCTGAGATGTACCGAGGTCGCGTCTAAATTTGCAATCAATGTTGATGCAGATCACTTCACAGTAAATGCGGGTTCGACCGTCGATATTCCGGTTACTGTAACTCGCGAAGGTGGTATGGCAGGCGATATTGAAATCTCAATGAGCAATCTTCCCGGTGGTGTTACATGTCCCAGCGTCACATCGCTGTCCAAGGGAGATACGTCCAAGAAAGTCGTTCTTAAGCTGACGGCTACGGATCAGGCTGCTGGCCATGGGACCATGCGTATCCAGGCAAAAGAAGTCTCACCCAACGCAGCAGCCAACACTCCCATCGACGCGACTTTTGCATTAAGTGAAAATCACTTATTGTCGGATTTCTGGTTGACAATTGCTCCCAAAAAAGCTGATGCAAAATGACCCATGTTCCTGCCGTTTCCTCAAAGAAATAAGGGGTTCGGTATCAGGTGAGCCAATTTGCAATGCGGTCAATCTACTCCCAAGAAAACGCGAATCTCGATAATAGAGAGACGTGTTGATGTGATGCAGACCGAGGTTACTCTGGTTCAGTGGCTTTTTGGTCTTGGGACACCTCTACCCGACTTTTTACCCTTACGTTTTCCCATGCGCTGTGTTTTCTCAAAGTCGGCATCGTCCATTGGTTGTCCAATGGAGCCGCGCATGGCTTGTATCTTGTCTCGTAAGTTAGCGGCGCGCTCGAACTCCAAATCCTCAGCAGCCTGCAACATTTCTTGTTCGAGCAGATCGATGGCCTCTTCGGTAACAACCTGTTTACCGGGCTCCCCTTTCACGACGTCGCGGGCTTTCTTGTGAGCTTGGGCTGCCGATTCTATACCGGCTTTGATATTGCGCTGGACAGTCTGTGGGGTAATGCCGTTGCAACGGTTGTATTCTTCCTGCAACTTGCGACGTCGTTGAGTTTCATCGATAGCGGCCTTCATGGATGCGGTTACATTGTCGGCGTATAGAATGACCTTGGCGTTAACGTTACGTGCAGCGCGACCAATGGTCTGAATCAACGAAGTCTCGCTGCGCAGAAATCCTTCCTTGTCTGCGTCCAGCACACAGACTAGGGAAACTTCTGGCAGGTCAAGTCCTTCACGCAACAAATTGACACCGACCAGAACATCGTAGCGACCTTCGCGCAGTTCATGCAAAAGTTCGACGCGTTCAAAAGCATCCAATTCGCTGTGCAACCAACGACAACGTACGTTTTGCTCCGACAAGTAAGCGGCCAGATCCTCGGCCAACCGCTTGGTGAGTGCAGTAACGAGTGTACGTTCGTTAGCGGCCGCACGTTGTCGAACCTGTTCAACTAAGTGCGCCACCTGACCACGTGCCGAGACTACTTCGACTACTGGGTCCAATAATCCCGTTGGCCGAATAATCTGTTCGACCACTTCACCCGCAGCCTGCTCCAATTCATAATCGCTCGGTGTTGCGGAAACAAACACGACTTGATTGATTTTCTGTTCCCATTCGTCAAAGCGAAGCGGTCGATTGTCCAGTGCGCTGGGCAGGCGGAATCCGTGGCTGACCAAAGTCGTCTTGCGACTGCGATCTCCGGCGTGCATGGCTCGTAACTGCGGAAGCGTGACATGTGATTCGTCAACGATTAGCAAGAAATCCTTACCGAAAAAATCGTACAGCGTATCTGGAGTCGCGCCGGGAGGTTTGCCCGAAAGTGGACGAGAGTAATTCTCAATGCCCGGGCAATGTCCAACCTCTTGCAGCATTTCCAAATCAAAACGCGTGCGTGCGTTCAACCTCTGGGCTTCCAGTAATTTGCCTTCCGCTTGCAGTTTTTCAAGCTGTTCCTTCAGCTCGTCACGGATTACTGAGATAGCTTTTTCGATGCGTTCTTCTGGTGTAACAAAGTGTTTAGCTGGATAAATGAAAACCTCTGCGTGCCTAGAAATGACCTCACCCGTGGTTGGATGAATGATGGAAATCTGTTCGATGTCATCCCCCCACAGTTCGATGCGATACGCGAACTCTTCATACGAAGGCCATATTTCCATGCAATCACCACGCACACGGAACTTACTCCGTTCGAAGGCAATGTCATTGCGTTCGTATTGAATGTCGACTAATTGCAACAGCACGTCGTCGCGTCGAATCGTAGATCCGACTTTCAGATGCACTACCATGTTGCGATAATCTTCTGGACTACCTAAGCCATAGATGCTCGATACGCTGGCCACAATTACCACGTCGCTTCGACTGACCAGCGCACTGGTGGCAGCCAGTCTCAGCCGGTCGATTTCATCATTGATGGAAGCATCTTTCTCGATATAAACGTCGCGCTGCGGGATATAGGCTTCGGGCTGGTAATAATCGTAATAGCTGACGAAATAATGCACTGCGTTGTGTGGGAAAAAATCGCGAAACTCGGAGTAAAGCTGTGCAGCAAGTGTCTTGTTGTGGCTGAGCACCAGCGTCGGGCGCGCAAAGGCCTGGATGACGTTTGCCATCGTAAACGTCTTGCCCGATCCGGTTACACCCATCAGAACTTGGTGGCGTCGATTCTGCTGCAAACCGCGCACGAGTGCCGCAATCGCATTGGGTTGATCGCCAGCGGGAGCAAACCGGCTGACTAATTGAAACGGGGAATGGGCGACTTGATCGTTACTCATGAGTTGTTTCTAACTCTGGCGATCGGCGAGAAATTTCGATAACAGCAACACTTGAATAGTCCACGGTCGAGCTAGAAAAAGTCACGTACGGTCCAATTCGCTCCAGCGTCTTGGGGCCAATGCCCTCAATCGAATCTAACTGCGTCAGTTCTCGCAGCGGCCCCTGCAACTTAACAAATTGGACAATTTTCTCGGCAAGTGCCGGACCAATATTCGGAAGCAACTGCAATTCTGGACTTGCAGCTCGATTGATATCGCCCAGCAAACTGGGCGGCGCCGGTAACGCTGAGGGACGATCACTTGTCTGCTCAGGCCATTGGCTCAAAACGCTCGCGGCAACAAGCCCCAGGGACAAAACAAGCCAACCCCACAGCGGTGAGTAGACTTTCTGGTCGGTTTCTTGCGTCTCAACTGACGCTTGTGCAACCTCGGCTAGCGAATTTCCCGCATTCGCAAATTGCTGCTGCGGCACTTCGGCATCATCAGTGGAAATTCGGTCGTCCATGAGCAAGCGCCTTACGGCCCCGACAGTAGGCATCCAAGAACGGAAATTTCACATCACTATAGCTTAATTCGGACAAACATGCACGGAGGCAATTCTCCCTCACGCGACTCGTGGACTTGCATACGATTCACAGCTGTTGGGCTTGAAAAACTAACAAAAATCAGCAATCACTTCAGTTCACTTATGGCGAAATCTGCAAGGTGAAGTTTGACATGCCCCACTGCACACTGTTGTCGCACCTATTGAGCATGTGCTAGTCAATTGTGCCCGCTCATACTGAACCGCTAAAAGAAATGATGCAAGAATCCGCAATATGCCTCGCTGGAAAGAAATTTTGAAGTCGACACTGCAGCGCAAAAACTGTATCCAGCACTATGTTTATCTCTGGTAAAACCGATTTGCAGTATTCCACCTACTGATTTTGTAATGAAAAAATGGCACTTCAGTTGCTAGAACACAAACTGGAGCAATACGGCGATTTTTTTTACGAATTCGCTCAAGAATGCGGCCACTACCGTCGATACCCGGTGAGTCGCAGCACACTGAAAATGTGCACGGTGAAAAATTTCGCATGGACGCACACCTCTGATTCTCGATTTGAAAGCCCAACAGTGACGCCAGTCATATCGTCCGGTGAGTTTTTACAACGCGTTGATCTTGCTATCAAAGGAAGTCCACATTTGGTGGGCCATCATGTTTCATGCGAACACCAGCAAGGGACGGTAATCTTGCATGGTACTGTAAACTCGTTTTACCAGAAGCAAATGGCTCAAGAGGCGCTGCGTAACCTAGATGGTGTACAGCGAATCGTCAACCTTCTAGAAGTCCATTGGGACAATTGTTCGACTCTAGCGACAAGCCAGTATTAACTGCGGGCTTGGTAATCGCGGTGAAAATGTTCTGGCGAACCGTCGTTGATTTACTCTGTTCGATCGCGCTGCGCAGATTCAATCCATGAGCTGTTGGTAGACTTCTTGCACGAGGCGATCCTGTTTTGAGCTAATATCGGTTCGAGCCATTGATTGCGGTAGACTTGATACCGAATTCCGCGTTGCTGACTGCCAACCGGTCCTGTTTCCGATCGCCGTTCTGCCGTTACAAGATGCGTTGGGCTTGATGCCGACCAGCGCGTCCACCGACTCTGATGCCGAACGAGAATGAACCAAAGGTTACCAAATAACACGGAAGTTCATTCAATGACCGGAATTGGTACCCGTTGAGGAGTCATTTTCTTTGCGTCTCGACGCACCCTTGCTGAGCCCCAAGGAAAGAACCTAGAATTTGAGTCTTGTAAGGGACGGAGCGTTCTTCATGCCAGCACGCCGCACCTCGTGGGATAGAATTCTTCCGACCTGCGAGCGGCAACGCTGAGCTCGAATAATTCATTGAACTGCAGCCATAAGAAAAAGACAGACCATGAACAAGCCTGCCAAGACGGCAATTCAGCCAACTCGTCAAGAGGACTACCCCGAGTGGTATCAACAGGTGATCAAAGCCGCCGATTTGGCCGAGAACTCGCCTGTGCGCGGGTGCATGGTTATCAAGCCTTGGGGCTACAGTTTATGGGAAAACATTCAACGCGTGCTGGATCGCATGTTCAAAGAGACAGGACACCAGAACGCGTATTTTCCGTTGTTTATCCCGATGAGCTTCTTAGAGAAAGAAGCCGAACACGTCGAAGGATTTGCGAAGGAGTGCGCGGTCGTCACGCATCATCGACTTGAGCCTGCTCCCGAAGGTGGACTGCGACCTGCCGGGCCTTTGGAGGAACCGCTGATCGTCCGGCCAACCAGCGAAACGATTATTGGGGCGATGTACGCTAAGTGGGTCCAGTCCTATCGCGACTTGCCAATCTTGATCAATCAATGGGCGAATGTAGTTCGCTGGGAGATGCGAACCAGAATGTTCTTGCGGACTGCCGAGTTTCTTTGGCAGGAAGGGCATACTGTACATGCCACGGCTGACGAAGCCATGGAAGAGACTCGCAAGATGCTCGACGTCTATGCTGATTTCGCTGAAAACTATATGGCGGTACCTGTGATCAAAGGTGAAAAGACCGCAGGAGAACGATTCCCAGGAGCCGATGTTACATTATCAATCGAAGCGATGATGCAAGATCGCAAAGCCCTGCAAGCAGGAACTAGCCATTTCCTTGGCCAGAATTTCTCCAAGGCCCAGGATATTAAATTCCAAGATGCGAATGGTCAAATGGCTTACGCTTGGACCACGTCATGGGGTGTCAGTACGCGGCTGGTTGGTGCGCTCATCATGTCGCACTCCGACGACGATGGATTGGTATTGCCGCCGCGGTTGGCTCCTTGCCACGTAGTGGTCATGCCGATTTATCGTGACGATTCTCAGCGCACACCGGTACTTGAATACTGCCAACGTTTGCGCAAAGAATTAATGGCTCAACGTTTTGACGATCGCCCGATCGAAGTGCAAATCGATGATCGCGACTTGCGCGGCGGTGAGAAAAAGTGGTTTCACGTCAAACGCGGTGTGCCCATCCGTATTGAAGTTGGTCCTAAAGACATTGCAAAAGACGCAGTTTTCCTTGCTCGCCGCGATACAGGTGACCAGTCGAGTATCGATCGAACCGAGGCCATCGCGAATATAAGTGGATTGCTTGAACAAATACAACGCAATCTGTTCGAGAAAGCTAAGAAGTTGCGAGACGACAATACGACGGATATCCAAACTGTTGACCAATTCCGCGCGTACTTCACACCCCAAAATGCTGAGCAACCCGAAATACACGGTGGATTTGCCAGAAGTTATTTTGCATCCGAAGCGGAAGTTGCTCCTATTCTAAACGAACTTAAAGTCACGATTCGCTGTATACCATTTAGGAATGACCAGGAGCCAGGGCGTTGTTTTGTGACTGGTAAACCAACTTCCTTGCAAGCGATTTTTGCTAAAGCTTATTAACACATCGCGGCTGGCTGCATGAGGCTTTTTTCGAGCGGATAGCTAACTACTTGTTGTCGGTGAGAAGGATCGTACGATCAAAAGTACGACAACTGTTTGGAGGCTGATACGCGCGCGAGCATTGATGATGCTAACTCATTGCGAGCGTTCTGATGGTGCTTGCCCAACGGAATAAGAGGAACCGGAGATCTTCGAGTTAAATGAGTTAGAAAGTTGACGTATCTTGGGAATACCTAAACCACACGGCCCAGCGGTTATGCTGGTAGCGGTATTTAGTCGTCATGATCAAGCGTTGCAGTGGGCGCGAGATCGTGTCCACGAACGTTGGGGCTCGGTGGTTTTATCCAGCCCAAAATTCTCGTTTCAGGAAACGAATTACTACGAGCACGAAATGGGAGTCGGATTGATCAAGCAATTCCACATTGTCGATGGATGGTTTGACCCGCAACTGCTGGCGCAACGAAAACTAGATAGCAATGCTTGGGAGACGGAGTTCGCCAACATGGGATTAAGCGGCGACCAGCGCCCACTTAACATCGACCCCGGATATATTACGCCAACGAAGTTAATTCTAGCGAGCACTAAAGATAGATCTCATCGAATCTATTTGGCTAATGGGATCTATGCCGAGGAGACATTGTACTACCACGATCGCCGTTGGCAGTCTCGTCCCTGGACCTACACGGACTACAAGCGAACCGACTTCCAGGAGTTTTTTTCGGTTGCTCGTGAGTGGATGAAAACCGAAGTAAGTGCGCTAACGAAAGACCACTCACAATGACTTTTGGCGTCATATTGCTGTTGCTGGCCGTTTCATTGGTTCCCAGCTTTCTGATCTCGCTGGTTGTGGTTTTCTGTGTGCGCAGAGCCGCCCAGCGCTGGGGATTGTTAGACAAACCCGGCGCGAGAAAAGTCCATGCGACTCCAATTCCGCTGGGAGGTGGGCTCGGAATTTGGGCCGGTGTGGTTGGTACGGTGGCCGGTGGAACGATTGCAGCATTTGTTTTCACCAGCAATGATTGGCTCGCAGCCCAATTGCCTGTCGCGGTGACACAATATGCGCCCGGATTGATGGGCAAATGTGGTGAGATTTGGTTTCTATTGGGGTGTGGAACCGCACTGATGTTGTTGGGATTAGCCGATGATCGATATGGATTGCCATGGCAATTACGGATCGGTGTCGAATTTTTTGTGGCCACGGTTTGTGTTTACGGGCAAGGCTTGCAGTTAACTGCATTTATTGAGCTGCCTTGGTTGACCGGCATCTTGTCGGTACTTTGGATCGTTGCCCTAATCAATTCCTTCAACATGCTCGACAACATGGATTCACTCAGTGGAGGCGTCGCGGTCATCTCGGCGAGTTTTCTTGCAGCAATGCTATTGTCCAGCCCAGATCCACAGAGCAATCAACCGCAGTTCTTTGTCGCTTCGATGCTGCTGATTATGGCTGGTAGCGTGCTGGGATTCCTGGTACACAATTGGCCGCCAGCACGAATTTTTATGGGTGATGCCGGCAGCTACTTCATCGGTTTCTGGATCGCGATCGCGACACTACTGGCGACGTATGCTGGTTACCAGGGCGGAACTCCTCACGCGATCATCGCCCCATTGTGTGTGCTCGCAGTGCCACTGTACGACATGACTAGCGTTATCCTTATTCGCTTGCGCGAGGGACGTAGTCCGTTTGAAGGCGATAAACGACATTTTTCACATCGCTTGGTCGATCTTGGAATGACGAAAAAGCAAGCTGTCTTGACCATCTACTTGACGACCGCCACCTGCTCGATCGGTGCCCTGCTGTTGCCTCTGGTTACCTGGGGAGGGGCCATCCTCATAGTTGTCAATGTCGCCTTGGTACTCAGCCTCGTGGCAGTTCTCGAATCCGTCCGCGGCTCATAAATTGACGGCCACCCCCGCTATTTCTGCACAGAGAATCGAAACGCCGTGGTGGATGACCAAGCTTGATCCGGCTCGAGCACGGTTGAGGGAAAGGTCGGCTGATTGGGAGAATCCGGAAAATGCTGTGTTTCCAAGCAGAATGCAGCATGCTTGGGAAACGGATTGCCGTTGAAGCCGTTGGCCGTGTAAAGCTGAACACCCGGTTCTGTTGTAAAACACTCCATCACACGTCCTGAATGAGTGTCGACAACTCGTGCCGCCAGCAGACTATTAACACTCGATGCCTGCCAACCGTCCAGCACATAATTGTGATCGTAGCCGCGAGCAGCTTCGTAGAGTTCTTGAATTCGTTCTCCAATGCGACGCGGCTGGCGGAAGTCCAGTGGACCATCGGCAACCGACCTGAGCTCACCAGTCGGAATTAATGATTTATCGACAACCGTGTACTTATCTGCGGAAATTTGCAACTGATGGTCCAGTACGTCACTGATCACACCACGCAGGTTGAAGTAGACATGGTTCGTCAAATTGATCACGGTAACCTTATCAGTTCGTGCCTGGTAATTGATGGCCAATTCGTTTTGGTCGGTCAACACGTAAGTAGTAACCACGTCCAGTTTACCGGGAAACCCTTCTTCGCCATCGCCACTGGTATAGCGCATGATAACCGTGGCGCGAGTATCGGATGCAGTTGCCAATCCCTTCCAAACTACTTTGGCGAAATTCTGCCTGCCACCATGTATGTGATTCTCACCAGAGTTCTTGGTCAGCACGATTTCCTGCCCCTGCAAGCTGAACTTCGCGCCGCGAATACGATTCGCATAGCGACCAATTACCGATGCAGCAGGAAACCCTTGAACATAGTCAGCCAGCGAATTAGCTCCCAAAATTACATTCGCAAATTTTCCTTCTGAGTCGGCGGTCAAGATTTCTGTGATCGTGGCACCGTACTCGATGAGCTTGACTTGCATCCCGTGGCTGTTTCGCAACGTGAACTGCAGCACATCTTCTCCACTGGCGAGCTTGCCATAGTTCTCGGTCACCACCGAGGGCTGCGCCAGACACCATACGGAACACTGAATTTGCGCTGAGCAGAATAGAACCAGCATTAGCGGAAAACAGGAATTAGATACCCACATGGTTCAATACCATTTGTAAGCGGTCGACTTGAAGAGTTCGATCGCAGCCCGCCGACGTTCGGCATCACTCGCAAACGCTGCGAACAATGAGGCATTATCGCGTAGTTTGCGCTGAAGTCGAGCCTTGGAGATTTGAAACCATTGCCAACTTTTCCGTACGTTGGTGGCTGGACGCCAGGTTGGTGGCGACGACGGCTCCATCTGCTCAGCCAACATCGCCAGCACTCCCTCCCGCACAACAGAATCTGACGAGTGGACCAAAGGCCAGGCAGCTAACCATCCATCAGGGGTCATGGGATGTTCTGTGATTTGCACCAAGGGAGCTGGCTGGCCCGCCAAGATCTGGCGAGTATTGTAACTGTAAGCCATCGCATCCATCGGTGTAATTGACAGAAGGCTGGACATGACCGCCAAGGCCATTAGTTGATATTGTAACAGCCATGCAAACGGCCGCTGGTACCGAATTTTGTAAACCACCAGGATAAAACCAATGACGACACATGAGATCCCGAAGATACCTATAATCCGCATCCGCGTCATTCCATTAAAGCCAACATAAATCCATAAGCGATGGTACACGGAAATCGCTAACAAAAAATTGAGCGCCGACCACAACCATGCCAAGCGATGCAAACGGCAAATACGTGGATCGTCCAGCAGTCTTCCTTGAAACATGCAAGACAACACGATGGTGGTCATACCCAAGGCTACAGTCAACCACGCAGCGCCTTGGTGGGCGTAACCCGAGTAATGAAAGTTTTCAGGAAATTCGCGGAACCACAAAGATTGGAATTCAAAAACTAAGTACATCAAAAATACAACGATCACCGCCAACAAAGTGTTGCGGACCGGTACATACCATAGCGACTCGTGAAGATCGCTGGGCATCGAGCGTCCCTTGAGATCAAGCCAACTTGGAAAGATGTTTCTTGGCGAGAATACTCCCAAGCCAAGGGTGGCTAAAAGAATCCATACGACGATTTCTCCTACGGCCATTTCAGACCACCAATCCCAGATAAAGTTGCCTACCAACTCCATCTGCTTTACAAACCAAGTGATTTGATCCGGATTGGCTAACAGGAACGGAATCATAAATGCCAAGCTTACGCCCAGCGGCAATCCAAACGCTAACCAGCGCCCGCGTGATGCCCGCGTGGCCAAGCCCAAGGAACTGACGCAGTTTTCTGGAAGTTCCAACGCTGCTAACGGAAAGATGCGACCAATAAAAGCACATAGCTCAGGAATGAACGGAACCATTCCCTGTTGAGCCATGGCAAACGCCATCAATTGAAAGCTCACGGCGACAATGATGCCCACATTTCCTTGCCAGAATAACCGCGTGATGGACAATGTTAGCATTATCAATAACCCCACGCTGACGCTCCGACGATCCCAGCGGCCGATGCCGAACAAGATCAACAACACCGAGATTGCTGCAAACAGGCCCCAGCCCGCAAAGCCACCTCCACCTTGGTACACACAGAGATCTCCCGCAACCACCAAGACGGCAACCAGGGCCAGCCTGGGAATCGAACTTGAACCACCCTTCGGGCGCTCTGGCAAAAGCACCGCTTCCACTAAGGCCTGCTCATGCTGCGTCATAGTTGTTTAGCTCTGTA
>CAZVBC010000116.1:0-17817 GCA_964625155.1 uncultured Pirellulaceae bacterium | reverse complement strand
CGTCATCCAATAACGGCAAGATGACAACAGCACCCGGATGCCTTACGATCTCGCGCGAAAACATCTGCCCATCTGGCAATTTCCGGCTCACACGCTCAACCTGAAAGCGCGAAGCTCTTAGAAGGATCTCTTTTTGCGGCTCTTGCGGAGCTGACGAATCGAGTTGTGAATCTTCGCGAGGACTCTTCATTTGTGACCCGTGTTTTAGAAAAATCAATCGTCGGCTATCAACCTTGTATTCTATGTAACTGCTCAACAACCAGGTGCATCGGATTTGCGCATTGGTAATTTGCCTTGCAAGATCACAAGATCATGGGATGAATTCGGCTCGTACACTTGCTTATTGACTAGTCACGATAAACGCATCAGATAGAAACTGGACGCTAACGCGTTCCGGCTGATTAGTCCAGCTTGCAATTATTCGAAACCGTCATCAAGAGTGACGACTACTCCAGTTATTCTATCACTTGGACCGTCTATGTCATTATGTTGCAAGGTGGTGAGAGCGGTTGGAGGGAAAAGGTAGTTTTGGTTTTCTTTTCACTGCCAAGAGAACCAACATTATCGCCGTACAGCAGCTTTCTATCGATTCGCACATTTTCTCGGAGCAGCTTGGAAAGCGATGCCGGCCGATTACTCACGCGACAAACTTGGCTGGCGCGTCTTAGATTTGCTGGATGACATGAACAATTGGGGTGAGCACAAGCATGTGCACGGCGAAGTCGACATATTCAAAGTCGAGCCCCACTATGAATTCTACGGACACGCGAACATCAACTATATCAAGCTCAACAAACTACCTCGCTTCAGCGACGGTTGGTTGTCGATTGGGCACTCTCCGCGCTCTGGCGAATTCTTCACAACCACTACCTGCCTGGTTCCCCCCAAAAAAAATTTCTGTTCGGCTGCGGATCATGAGTGGCTAGACAAACGAAGATCGCATTATTAGGTTATCCATTTAGTGCGTATACGCAGTTATTTGGAGGCAACGGTGTCGATTCGAGATTCCTTAGCGATGCAGCTTCGTGGAGCCTATGGGCTGATTCGCCGTACGGCGCAATCGCGGTTGGAAGGGACTGGTGCGACAGGTGACCAAGTGGTGATCATGACGCTGTTGGCCGAGGAAGGTGGATTGACCCAGAAGGATCTTGTCGAGCGGGCGTTCTCCGATCCGAGTACGGTGCGTGCAATTTTGGTGTTGCTTGAGCAGCGAGGGTTGGTACGCCGCGAAGTGTGTGACGCGGATGCAAGGGCTCGTCGCGTATACCTGACGAACGAAGGTCGCCGGCAGCAGAAGTCGCTTGTCCGCCGTTCGCATATCGGTGATGCGACGCGACTCGAAGCTCTGTTCGACGACGATGAACTGCAATTACTGCGGGGCTTTCTGCAGAGGATCATCGACGACAAACTGGCAATGCTGGATGCGAGTTCGCAACCGGCTTCCCTTACTGGAATTGATTAACCAGAGGAGCAAGAAATGAATCATTGTTTGCGCGTAACAAGTAGCATGGGGCGGGCTGCGGTTCAGTTCGCGTGTGTCCTTGTGGTAGGCATCGGACTTGTTTTCCCGGTCGGCGTCCATGGCGAAGAGAAGATCATCCGCCTGGGCATGATTGGCTTGGACACTTCCCATGTCATTGCCTTCACCAGCTACCTGAACAATCCGAAGAACAACACCGGCTGCAAGGTTGTGGCTGCATTTCCCGGCGGTTCGCCCGACTTCAAGGCGTCGGCTGATCGCGTGCAAAAGTTTACCTCCGACATGCGCGACAAATATGGTGTCGAAATGGTCGACAGTATCGAGGAATTGTGCCAGAAAGTTGACGGAATCTTGCTGGAAAGTGTGGATGGCAGGCCCCATTTGGAGCAAGCGCGGATCGTGATCGCGGCTGGCAAGCGGTTGTGGGTCGATAAACCAGTGGCCGACGACTTGGCCGATGTGATCGAATTGTTTCGGCTGGCGAAGGAAAACAATGTCCCCTGTTGGTCGAGCTCCGCGATGCGATTCGGGGCGGAAGTTGCCAGCGCGCGAAGTAACATCGCACTGGGAAAAATAGTAGCCTGCGACGTATTTGGTTCTAGTTCTTGGGCGGAGAAACACCCGTCGCTGTACTTGTACGGCATACATGCGGTTGAACCGTTGTTCACCGTGATGGGGACCGGTTGCGAGACAGTGCAACGAGTCAAAACGGATCGTGGCGACATGGTCATCGGCGTGTGGCAAGGGGGCCGCATCGGGACGTTCCGCGACCTGCGCGGCGGCAAGACTGATTTCAAAACCATCATTTACGGCACTGAGCAGACGCTCATGCCCAAGTCCTCTGGCTACGAACCGCTGCTGGTGGAGATCGTCAACTTCTTCCGGTCCGGAAAACCGCCGGTTTCCGCTGAAGAGACGATTGAAATCTACGCCTTCATGAGTGCTGCAGACGACTCTGCAGCTCAAGGCGGCGCCGTCGTTTCCATCTCGGACACGATCCAGAGAGCACAGACACAATCGAAGTAACGGGAATCACGATCATGCGCGTCTCATCCATCAATCGACGAACATTATTGTCAAACACTCTTGCCTCCGGATGCGGGCTGGCACTGTCCCCTTTTTCGCGAGCACAGGGGGCGAACGACGACATCCGAGTTGCCGTGGTGGGCTTTCGAGGACAAGGGGCTCTGCATTTACGACTGCTGCGTGAACTGGCCGGTGTAAGGGTCGTCGCAGTCTGTGACGTGGACCAGAGTGTGCTCGACCGCGAATTGCAGCGGTCTGCCGGTAGGGGTGAAAAACTCGCGGTCTACACGGACGTGCGTAAGCTGCTCGAAGACAAGAACATCGATGCAATCACCACCGCCACTCCTGACCACTGGCATGCTTTGATCACGATTTGGGCCTGTCAGGCTGGCAAAGACGTGTATGTCGAAAAACCCATCTCGCACAACCTGTGGGAAGGCCGCAAGATGGTTGAGGCAGCTCGCAAATACAATCGGATCGTCCAGTACGGCAACCACAATCACGGTCATCACACCGGTGACATGCAGCTCGAAGTTGATCAGCTTGGAAAAATCCGTGTCGTCTGGTCTGCTCTGAACCGCAAACGAGAGAGCATCGGCAAAGTCTCGGGGCCGCAAAGCGTCCCTACTGCTGTCAATTACGATTTATGGCTCGGGCCCGCTGCAGAATCCCCGCTGATGCGTAAGCAACTTCATTACGATTGGCACTGGGACTGGACGACTGGTACCGGTGAACTCGGCAATAACGGCATCTATCAACTAAATGAAGTCCGATTGGCGATTGGGCAAAATACGCTGCCGAAACGAGTGCTGAGTCTGGGAGGACGATTCACGTTTAACGATGACGGTCAGACTCCCAATTCACAACTAGCACTGTTTCAATATGATCCCGGACCGCTGGTCATCTTCGAACTGCGCAATCTGTCGTCGGAAAAAGGCCCGAAGGCGATCAACCGCAAGATCAAATGCGAAAGGGGAGAAGCGCCACTACCGAAGCCTGCGGGCGAACCTCGGGATGCGGGCGGATTCATGGCACATAAAGGGCACCTCTACAACTTTATTGCTGCGGTCCGCAGTCGCCAAGTGAGCGATTTGCGAGCCGACATTCAGGAAGGGCATTTGTCGACCGCGCTGGTTCACATGGCCAACGCTTCCTACCGCGTCGGTGCATTGCATTCAGCGGACGAAGTGCGCGACGCCATCAAGGATCAAGGTATTGAAGCTACGGAAACGTTTGGCCGATTTGAGGAGCATCTCGTTGCCAACGGCGTCGACTTATCGCAGTCCCAGTTTACGCTCGGCCCCTGGTTGGAAATGGACGCACAGCAGGAGAAGTTCGTTGGCACTACTGACGTTGTTTCGCGAGCGAACCAATTGCTGCGTGGGGTTTATCGGAAACCGTTTGTCGTTCCGGAGCAAGTCTGATGAAATTCCAGACCTTGCTTCTGGCACTACTGCAGGTCTGTGCGATGAAGTGTCTTTGTCTTGCCCAAGACCCTGCTACGCGACCAGCCACCGAACAGAGTTTCCAAATAGATGCGGGTACTCTGAATGAGTTCTTTCGACCGCCGCCGAAGTATGCTGGCGAGTTGGGTGATGATCGATCTCCACTGAAGTTCTACGATGGCGGTGAAGTGAAAACTGCCGCAGACTGGTCGCGTCGGCGCAAAGAAATCCTCGATCGCTGGCACGGGATCATGGGACCATGGCCGCCGCTGATTGCTCGGCCGGCGATCGAGTATGTGAAATCGGAGCAGCGCGAGGACTTCACGCAGCATTCTATGCGCGTCGAGATAGCTGCCGATCGAATGCAACCGGCAATCCTCCTGGTTCCTTCGGGCAAAGGTCCGTTCCCTGCTGTCGTCGTTCCTTACTACGATCCAGAAACGGGAGCTGGACTTGGCAAGGAGCTGCGAGACTTTGGTTACCAGTTGACGAAACGCGGTTTCGTGACACTCTCAATCGGTGGCTTCGAACCGCAGCGTGACCGTATCAACGAAGCGACCATTCAACGGCTCTCCTTCGAAGCGTACGGAACCGCCAACTGCCACACGATTTTAGCCAACCTGGCGGGAGTTGATGCGCAGCGGATCGGCATCGTGGGGCACTCGTTTGGCGGCAAGTGGGCGATGTTCGCTTCGTGCCTATACGATAAATTCACGTGCGCCGCGTGGAGTGATGGCGGCATTGTCTTCGATGAACAGCGAGGAAACGTAAATTATTGGGAACCCTGGTATTTGGGCTACGACAATGAACTGACTCAGCAACGCAAGCCCGGAATCCCTAAAGACAATAATCCTCGTACTGGAGCATACAAACATCTCGTGGCAGCCGGTCTCGATCTGCACGAACTACACGCTCTCATGGCTCCTCGTCCGTTTTTGGTTTCCGGCGGTGCGGAGGACCAACCCGAGCGCTGGCAGTCACTGAACCACGCGATCGCGGTGAACAACCTACTGGGCTTTCAAAACCGTGTCGCGATGACCAACCGCTCCGGTCATGCACCGACGCCAGAGTCGAACGAACAGATCTACTTATTCTTTGAACGGTTCTTGAAAAGGAACGCTGACACGAACGAATAGCGCCAACCTCAATAAGGAGAACACGACCATGCCCCTTCTCACTCGCTTCGTCCTAATGTTGGTGTTCATCGCATGCTCGCTGTCCGCCGGCGCTCAGTCGCAGCCTGATCACAAGCCAGAGCGTGCACTCGGGCCGCTTCGCGTGCATCCCACGAACCCCCGTTATTTCACCGACGGCTCTGGCAAGGCCGTATACCTGACCGGCTCTCACCTGTGGTGCAGCCTGCAGGATCAGGGAAATAGTTTTCCACCCCCAGCGTTCGACTTCGGCGCATATCTCGATTTTCTAAAGCAGCATGGCCACAACTTCTTCAAGTTGTGGCGTTTCGAGTTGACCGAATGGAACCGGTGGGAAAAAGCTAAACCCCCGTTGCGATTCACAACACATCACCCTTGGAAGCGGACTGGGCCGGGGAAGGCCTTGGACGGTTTACCGAAGTTTGATTTTGAGCAATGGGACGATGTTCACTTTGAACGAATCCGGTCCCGCGTTCAGGCCGCCGCAGAACGTGGAATCTACGTATCGATCATGCTCTTTGAGGGTTGCATGCTGCGAGAGCTTCCTTCCACCTGGTCGGGAAACCCGATGAATGCCGCCAACAACGTCCAGGGAATTAACGGAGACCCCAACGGAGACGGACGCGGCCTCGAGGTTCAGATGCTGAGCATTGCCAAGATCACCGATTTGCAAAAAGCATACATTCGCAAAGTCATCGATGCGGTCAACGATCTGGATAATGTGCTGTATGAGATCTCCAATGAAAGTCTCGATCACCCGGAAATACTGAAGTGGCAAACCGAGATGGTCAAATATCTCAATGAATACCAGTCCCGCAAGCCGCAACAGCATCCCGTGGGGCTGACGAATCTCGTGGCATTCACCGCTGAGACAAAGCGTGCATCCAATAACGCATTGCTAGAAAGCTCTGCCAACTGGGTTTCGCCGGGAGCGACCATCTATGGCCCCGCTGATCCGTATTCGGTCGATCCACCTGCAACAACTGGCAAGAAAGTTGTGATCCTTGATTCCGACCATACTTGGAATAACGCCTGCATTACGAAATTTACCAAACTGCGTGCTGATCATGCTTGGGTCTGGAAGAGTTTCTTGCGGGGTTACAACCCAGTCTATATGGATCCACTGGATCTTGCAGAACCCGATGGCGTGATGACGTACGCTAAAGCGAATTCGTATGCCGTCGCATTGGCGCGTCCCGCAATGGGGCATACGCGAGCTTATGCCGAGCGGATCAACCTTGCCGCGATGACACCGCACGATGAATTGGCTTCGACAAAATTCTGTCTCGCCAACCCAGGTCATGAGTACCTGATCTATTTGCCCGATGGTGGCGAGTTGACCGTGGACTTGGCTGGAGTGAAAGGACAGTTGGCAGTCGAGTGGTTTAACCCGCGTACAGGTTTTACGCAAGCTGGCGACAAGGTTGACGCCGAAGTCGAACGTCCATTCCGCGCGCCATTTGCAGGGGATGCGGTGCTATATCTACGCAAATTCTGACAACCACGCAGCCTGCTCTCACCTGTGGTGCAGCCTGCATCAGACATTCGAGCTCAGATGACACGCTCTCCTGCGCATGCTGGTGAGACTGCTGTATTCGACCGAACCATGTCCGCGACTTGGAGTAACGACGCTCCTAAGCTTGCACTTCGACCATTACGAAGGAACCCGCCGCATCAATGAAAGCCTCGGATTCGAGCAAATGGGCCATCTGACGGAGTTCGCAATCGTTCAAGACCTCAACGTGGATTGGTAATCTGGGCTCCTCGCATACCTGCCCAAAAGGGCGCTAGAATTATTCGATTCGACTTGAGGTTGAAAACACCGAGAAAATTACACTTTGGCAAGACTCCTCTCAGTTGCGTTGCTCGACCCAGCTTAGCGGTTGATCGTTAGAACCCACGACGGTATCAATGGCGTATCAGATGAGAAGTGAAATTGTTTGGAGTGGGCCGGAAAAGAAAGTCCAGCGAAAGTCTCAAACTCGGACTTGCTGGGATGGACATCACGGCAGCGTTGACTCCATAACAAGTTTACGATCAGATGACAAAGTCATTCTGCGCGAGTGCCCCGCGAATTCTGCTTTCATTTCTTCGGCGGATGGAGGGACCTTACAACCCTTTGCTCCTTCGTCATAAAAATCGACGTCCTTCATACTTTTCTCAGGAAATCTCAAATGACCCGCATTCTCTTGTTGACTGCCATACTGCTTAGCCCTTCATGGATTTACGCTCAGGAAAACGCATCGACTCAAGATCGTCCTCAGCAAGGACGACGAGGACCGGGCGGATTCAGAGGTCCAATTGAACTGGGGCCGGATGACAAGCAGATTTATCCTGAACCGGATGACAGCATCGTAGCAAAGCGAGACGGCATTGCGCATGGCAAGCTGGAAATGATTGAGTACGAATCGAAGACCGTCGGCACGAAACGCAAGATGAATGTCTACACGCCTCCAGGTTATTCTGCGGAGAAGAAGTATCCGGTGCTTTATTTGCTGCATGGGATTGGCGGGGATGAAACGGAATGGCAGCGGTTCGCAACCCCCGATAGGCTCTTCGACAACCTGATCGCTCAGGGCAAAGCGGTTCCGATGATTGTCGTGATGCCGAACGGACGCGCTCAAAAGAATGACCGCGCGGAAGGCAATGTCTTTCAATCGGCCGCAGCATTTGGAGTTTTCGAACGAGATCTTCTGGATGATGTGATACCGGCGATCGAAGCTCGATACTCCGTTCAGGCCGATCGTGAACATCGAGCCGTGGCAGGTCTGTCGATGGGTGGCGGCCAGTCGCTCAACTTTGGTCTCGGGCACTTGGACACTTTCGCCTGGGTCGGAGGTTTTTCATCGGCACCCAACACGCGCAGGCCCGAAGAACTGGTACCCGATGTGCCGAAGGCAAAATCGCAACTGAAGTTGCTGTGGTTATCTTGCGGAAACAAGGATGGATTGATCAATATCAGCCAGCGAACTCATCGCTATCTCAAAGATAACGGCGTCTTGCATATCTGGAACGTTGATGCACACGGTCACGATCCGACTCACTGGCGTAACAATCTGTACTACTTTGCTCAGCTCATTTTCAATGACGAAAGGGCCAAGGCCGCGTTGAATGAAAAGGCTGGTTCAGCGGAACCGAAGCCCGCAGCTCCTTAAAAGCCCAAAACAGACAATGCGTCTTTGCAGTCTCAAGCGACACTTGAAGGCATTGCCTAACTGCAAGCCCGCTTCGACTTCAGCGTCTCCTGCTGTTACTGGTCTTGCGTTTTCTTTTCAACTTGCAGACTTGATGGCTTTCGCGACTTCGGGCGTGAAGGCAGCCAGCGGTACGAGAGGCAGAGATGAGATAAGGAGTATCAACAGGGTGATGGGCAAAGAAATTGGAGGCAGAAAAATGAAAACTTGGACGTGGCGTTCATCGTTATAAGTTAGTACTAACCTACATGTATATGAAACCTCATTAGCCGGTACCAGCCGGGGCTGAAACCATGTTTGGCGCGCAGAATTGTCCCAGGATGTAAAAATCTGGTATTGAGGTGAGATTCGGCTGCGCAGCTTTTGTTCCGGGCGAACCGTCGCGTTAGCTAGGAACAAAACCAACGTGTTTGAGTGTGATGAACGGAAGTCTGAAAAAGGTGCGGAGGCGGCTAGCGGCTCCTAGCAGTTGCGGAAGCCGAACGCTTGGCTCGATGGGCTCGCGGATAAACGACGTTACCGCAATAACTTAGTTCAGCGTGCGATAATCGAAGGTGGCGCTGTCCAACGAAGTGATGACGGGCATAAGTGAAGTAGTTGACGTACACTTTCCGCTAATCACGACTTTATTGCCGTGAATTCATGCCGCAAATAACTGTGGAGAGTTGAATCCAGGTTGCTCCGAGGTTGTTTCGAGTGCGCATAACAAGCGTTCCAGGTCGGGTATTTCCACACGAATTTGCTGTAGAAACCGAGTGCTTTTGATCAGTAGGGTACTGTGTTGTAATTTGCAAATCCGGCTCAGATTCGGGTATAAGTCAATATTCAACCGATGCTGTGGGAACAGTTCGATTATCTTAGTGCCCGGAGAGGCGAAAATTGAGTTGGCGAGGGCAGCTCCGTGGGTTGTCAAAATAATTTCAGATTCACTGACCATCCGAAATTGTTCTTTGCATGATAGGTCTTCGAAGCATACACAATCGAAGCCGCGCCGTTGCAAATACTGTTCAACTTCCGGTTCATTTTCGACTTTGCGATGACGGGCTTGGCGACGAGAGATGTACAGTTTTCTGCCTGTTGGCTGAGACGGTAATTGAAGGCGATGGCGGATCGCCGCCCCGAATTGGCAAAGAGTCTCGGATGAAACTTCTTTGACAAAAAAAATCTCGTCGGCGGCTAAGTGTAGTGTGCAGTGTGGTTGAATGATCCTTTCCAGCGGTATGCCGAGAATCTCGAGCACCTGCCGTTGGAATCGACTATGGCAATCGACCAGATACCAATCCGGTTGCAGCCCAACCAGTTGCATGGCGACGATTCGCGGCGCGACTTCGATCAGCCAATGGTAATAATTGTGTGAACAACGGTTGTTGATTGGGGCAATCGAGCCGCTCAAGAACTGTCGTTTCGGTAGACTCCAGCGAGATCGCAAATCTCCTTGCCACCGATAACGCCAATAATGTGGATGCAGTCGTCCGAGCGTCAAGGTCCGTGCTAGTGCGTTCGCATCTAAATAGAAACCGGTCTCTGCGATAATTTGATCGTCGGGGCCTAACAGACAGCAATTCCGCCCCACGCTGGCTCCACCCCGAATGACATGCACGCGATTTTGAGCTGCTGGCAATTGGGGTAATGTTCTTGATTCCTGCCCTTTGTCGCTGAAAACTTGGAATTCGGACAGTGCCGATGGGGTCTCGACAGGGCCGGAGCGTACACTTACACGGGCGGTGTCTTGTTCTAATTCCTCCAGGTTGGCAATCGCTTTTGGAGCTGGGTAACCATACGAGCTGAATACAAATGCTTCTTTCGTAACTAGATATTTTCCAATGCGGATCACGCGCTGTGACCGGCCAGACAGGTTGGAATTAGGTTTCGTCGACTTTGTACTACAGTTTTCGTCTAGTTGTTCGGTTTGAGCTCCGACAGTGACCTTGAGTTCACTTGCAGGCTGCTGTGTGTACGTTTTTGCGTCCCCTAAATGACTCGCTTGAGGTGCCATATTTTTTTCCAGTCAGTAGTATTCGCCAGAGCGCAGACTCGAAATCGTCATCAAGCGACCCAGTTGCGCAGTGCGCGAACGTTGCCTACCATTAAGTCAATTTTTTGAGTTAGTTGGTCCTGCCAACGTGGCAGCGAAATGCCAAACCGTGTCGTGATACGACTGCAGTCCAAACGGCAGTTTGTCGGTCGTCTGGCCAAGGACGGCAAATCGCCCAAAGGTACACTGTGGATCTTTTTTAGTACTACCGGCATGCCCTGCTGACGACAATCGGCGACAATCTGTTCGGCGACTTCTGCGCGACTGGCATAGCCCAGGGTAGCGCAGTGATACAACCCGCCGTGCTCATCAAGCCATTTCGTTGGCTGAGAAAGAGAATTTGAGAGAACACTGGTGGTGATTTCAGCTAACCAATCGGTACTGGTCGGTGAACCATAATGATCGCCAGCGAGGGACAGAGAATTGCGGTAGATGCTCATATCCATAATACTGCGGACAAAGTTGTCACCATGTGTTGAGTACAGCCATCCACTGCGCAGTACCAAATGCGGTATCCCGCTGCAACAGATCGCCTGTGTGCCAATCAATTTGGTGATTGCATATTGGCACGTTGGGGAGGGCGGGTCGAGCTCATTGAACGGTCGTTCTCCATCGCCTCGAAATACCATGTCGGTGCAAAAATGGACCATCGCAGCACCACATCGGTGAGCTTCCTCAGCCATGATCGATGGAGCTGTCGCGTTTACCATCTGAGCCAATCGCGGTTCGGCCTCTGCTCGGTCGATATCGGTCATGCCCGAAGCATTGACGATAACGTTTGGCCGCACTTGGCGAATTACTTGCCGTAAACTAGCCGGACGTGAAATATCAACTTCGATTGGGACTGGAAGTGCACGATTGCGATCGGGACTGCGGCAAGCTCCTATGACCGTGCCGATCGATTTGAGGTGGCGGCACAGATCCTGCCCCAACTGACCGCTGCTGCCGATTACCAAGATTAAAGGCGTGGTGCGCATTGAGTTTTCCGTCGTTTGAGACAAAGAGCTTATTTTTTGAATCGGCTCCGTAGAACCTAACGAGGTTGCGTCCTGTTTGAGGTTCAGGTTGTAAGGAGACTGTAATGAGAGTGGAACCGATACCAGTTCGTTTTCTCCGTAACCATCTTCACTGCTCGTTGCGCTGACCGTTGTCGGTTCTATAGAAGCTCTGCCACCAATGCGGACGACTGCACAATTGCGTTCGGACGAAGGAGCTTGGTTGCGGGCTGACGATTTCTTTCGAGTTACTGATTGGAAGTCAGAATAGCTAGGCAAAATGGAGCTCGGGATATTCGACAGCGTTCGGCTCTTGTTCGGTGTGCTCACGATCGAACGAGGCACTAACGGCCAAGCAATATCGATCTGTCGGTCATTCCATTTTAGCCGCTGCCAATCTTTAGACTGAACAGCTCGATTCACCTGCATTCGAAGTCGAGTAGTGGAACTGACAGCAATCCAACCACATGCAACACCGGCTGGGATACGTAAGCGACGGTAATCCCCTTCGCACAAACTTATGCCAAGCCATCGACTGTACGTTGGACTTCCTTTCCGCAAGTCGACGGCCACGAAATACGCTTTGCCTCGGATGCACCGATAGCGTCGGATTGCGGAACCTTGAGTCAAGAACGAAGGCTCACTGAGTAATCCGCGTTCAACTGAAACTTCTGTGGTTCGCCACTTGCGCTGGCTATTGCTGGCAATGGTCGATAGATTGTGGTTTCTTTCACGACGCAAACGCAAAGCCACTGTAGAGTTTCCGAGTTCCCTCTCTAATTTGTCGATCGACACGCCTGGAATGCGAGTCGGAATAGCATGCATGTGCGGAGTCCTTCCCTTATTACTATCACAGCGCAGAAGCTGTGCGAGTTGACCAGCTCTGGACCACCTATTAGCTGGTGCAAGCATCCGCAAAGATGCGGTCTCGAATGCTTGCATTGTCGTCGATTGACTTCCGAGCCGCAGCAAATCCCAAAGCCGGTTGAGCGTTATACACGAAACGAGTCATTTTCCCAAGCTTGATTCTCGCCTTGAGTAGGATTGGTCCGGGCGCTATAATCCGGCTCGAATTCTATCATTCGGTTGGCCGCGAAAACCATTCGTGCGAGAATCAAAACGGTGCAGGGCAAGGACGCCATCCACCTCGAACCCAATCAACCCGCGTGGTGCAAGAACGCCAATCGCAGTGCGGGCTCGCGCGCTCGAACCGCGTGGATGGCGACCGTTATTCCGGCTCTGATAATCATCGTCCTGAATGTCGTTTCCATCGCGGTTTCCGTGCCTCAGCAATCCGATCAATCTGTCGGCCCGAATACCAATACGAATCGAGCCGAGAGTATGCCTGCGCTTTCTGGATCCGTGCTGGCCCCAAGATTTCTTGAATCCAAGCACGCCGACTTAATCTCAGCCAACCAAGTCGGCGAATTGCCTCAGCCCGCAGTACCCGCCGCCACTCCGGGCGCCGTCCCTTGGTCCACTAATACGCCGGAAGCAGTTTCAATCGGCTCAGCTTCAGCGGGCTCAGCTTCAACGCTGCCAGTTCCAAGCATCGGACCGATGAACTTCGGTGGGACCAATTCCATTTTAGGCGGCTCGTCGAATTCCAGCTTACTTCCTCAAAGTGGATTAGTCATACCCAACGACGGCTCACAGCCATTTCCGGCGGCTGGGATTCCACCACAAATTGCCGTACCCGAGTCAATTCAACCAGCACCGGTGCCACAACCTCAACCAGCGCCTCCGGTGATTGCGGCTCCGGTTACCGCCAAACAATTGAGGTTGTTGCCAAGGAGCTCACGCATACCTACGATCAAGGTGCAAGGTCGTCCCGATCAAGGTGACACGGTGGCGACGGTGTCAGGAGGTGTATTGATCAGTATCGCCGGAGTACAAGTCGCACAGAGCAACGGAGGTATGCTGGATTTTGGAACTATCACTATCGAAACTGATAACGCCGTAATATGGGTTTCAGGCAATAGTGAGTTGGATTTTTTTAGCGGTATCCAATCTCTTGCGGAGCGACCAATCGAATTGTATCTGGAAGGTAATATCGTCTTTCGGCAGGGGCAGCGCGTGATCTATGCCGACCGCATGTATTTCAACGTCTCGGGAGAATTCGGTACCGTCTTGGAAGCCGAAGTGTTGACTCCAGTTCCTCAGTACGAAGGCTTGTTACGACTAAAAGCCGACGTCATCCGCCTGAATGACCGCGAGAATATAACTGCTTTCGGTGCTGCGGTAACCAGCAGCCGATTGGGTGTACCTCGTTATTGGCTGCAAGGAGATCGAGTGCAATTGCAGGATCGTCGGACGGCTGCAGACGAAGCTACGCTAGCGCCAACTGCAACCGGCAAGCCGACAAACATGTTGGCGACCAGTCGCAATAATTTCATCTATTTAGCTGGATTGCCCGTAGCTTATTGGCCAATTTTTACCAGCGATGTTTCTAAACCTAGCTTCTATTTGACGGGGCTGAAAGCCAAAAACGACGAAATATTCGGCACGCAAGTGATGGCCGATTTCGATCTCTTGCAGCTCTTGGGGATCGGTGAAATCAACGGCACCGATTGGACTTTATCTACAGACTATTTGTCAAAGCGAGGTCCTGCGATCGGCAGTCGCATTGACACCGATCGTCCGTCGTTCTTTTTTCTCGGCCCCACGACGGGTTCCTCGGACATCTGGATCATCGACGAACATGGCAATGATTTCATAGGTTCGGATCGTGCCAACCTGCTGCCCGAAGAGAGCTTTCGCGGTCGTTCACTGTCTCGATTGCGTTCGAATGTTGGACCCAATACGGAACTATGGCTCGAAACTGGTTGGATCAGCGACCGCAATTTTCTGGAGCAGTACTTCGAAAACGAGTGGGACCAACAAAAGGACTTCAGTACCGCCCTACGCTTCCGTCACTACAACGGCAATCGCATGTTTGATGCGATGGGACAGGCGCGGGTAAACAACTTCTTTACAGAAAGTGAGTGGTTGCCACGCCTTGATCATTACTGGTTAGGTCAAGACGTTTTGGGATCTGCCGTCAATTTCAGCGCACACTCTTCGGTTGGCTATGGCCACCAACGGCCCGCGACGGTTCCCATCAACCCAATTGAAGCGGCAAAGTTTGCTCCACGGCCCTGGGAGAGTGACAGTGAAGGAATTCGTGCGACCACTCGACAAGAACTGAGTCTACCAATGGATGTCGGTGCCGTACGCTTAACTCCATTCCTGTCCGGCGAAGCGGCTCATTGGGGCGAAGACGTAATCGGCGAAGATCTAACTCGCTTGACGGGTCAAGGTGGATTACGAGCATCCCTCCCACTGTGGCGCGCTTATCCGAATATCGATAATCGCCTGTTTGACATTCGGGGCATCGCGCACAAAGTTACTCTTGAGTCCGAACTGTTTTACGCAGATACCAACCAAGATCTATCTCGATTGCCTCTGTACGATGCGCTCGACGATAATTCGCAAGAGCACTTTCGCAGAAGGTTCACTTTCAACACATTTGGCGGCACTCTCCCTGCGGAGTTTGACGAACGGTCGTACGCGCTCAGGAATGGTATGCAACGTTGGATCACTGCAGCCAGTACGGAAGTCGTAGAAGATGTGACTCAAATGCGGTTTGGTGTCAACCAACGTTGGCAGACGAAACGGGGAGTACCAGGCCGCGAGCGCATTGTCGACTTGATTTCATTGGATGTGGATTGGGTTCTATTTCCCACCGATGCTCAAGAGAATGCTGGCGAAGATTTCGGTGCCATTAACTACGATTTTCGCTATCACGTGGGTGATCGCGTCACATTTCTGTCAAAGGGATACTTCGACACTTTCACGGAAGGTCTAAAAACGATTTCCGCAGGAGCGATGATCAGCAGGCCGGGCCGCGGCAATGCCTACCTTGGCGTGCTGTCGTTGAATGGGCCGATCAGTAGCAATGTCATCAACGGTTATGTAAATTACAGTCTCAATGAGAAGTGGATTCTTAGCGGTTCGACAATCTTTGATCTCGGCGAAGTAGGCAACGTAGGCCAGTCGTTCAACCTTACTCGAGTTGGCGAGTCCGCCTTGTTGAGCTTTGGCATGAATGTCGACAGTGGTCGCGAAAACGTTACTTTCAACTTCAACCTCGAACCTCGCTTCGTCCAAATCAGGCGTTCCAACGCGATCAATCGCGAGTTCATTCGACCAATCGGTATGTATGGTCTTGAATAAATTCCATGAAGCTGAGTTGTTCCGCTCGTGATGTGGTACACGGCGATTGTCGTAAGTTTACAGGCAGATTGAGCGACAGGACATCCAAATTCGCAGTCCTCAGTCCCAACGCGACAACCAGATCAATAGCCTTGTTGAACAGTGCCACATTTGAACATTGCATGAAGCAGTAAGTCGTTGCAACGAAGTCGTTTAACCGCGTGCCCATTGGGCCACGCACTGTACCTTTCGCGCGTACCATCCTGTACCTAAAAGTCGCATTTAGCCTGGGCTAGTAGATAGTCGATTTTCACTCGGGATTCAGTTTGCAGCCAAATAATTACCTGGCGATTGTCGAGATATGTCTCTTTTTTCGTCTACAATAAGCTAGTGCTCTGTAACAGCTATAAATTAGGTTCACGAAAACGGGAGAGCGAGGTTCCTACCGAGTTGTTGTTCCGCTGACTCAGCAGGAACTTCGTCCTGCCAGTCCCTAGAATTAAGCTGTGACAAAGCACAAGTGTTGTCATGGGGTTACACTTGCGAAAGATTTTTAGATCAGATGTCGATGCCACCCAAAATTCGCAAGAGCACCACGGTAGGTCAACAAGCCAGCAGGAAATCAGGTGATCATTCGAAGCCGCTGGCACTGGACCCGCATCAGCCGATTGGAGCAGCATTCCTATCGAAGTCAACGATTCACCCAAATGTATTTCGTAATCGAATAAAACATGTAGAAGGGCGAGTTACTGCTGGCGATTGGATCGCGGTGTATCACACCGACACACCGGACAATTCTCCCGTGTTGGTCGGTTACGGATTCTACAACCCAAAATCCGAGGTTGCTGTTCGCATAGTTCGCTGGGGTTCGCAGTTGCCTGACCAAGCATATTGGGAGGCGCTCATGGATCGCGCTGTCGAGCTGCGGCGCAACACATTGCGACTGGATGATGTAGCCGATTGCTACCGCATCATCCACGGCGAGGCAGATGGTCTGCCCGGTATCGTAATCGATCGATACGGCGATTGTTTAAGTGCTGAAGTGTTCAGTATTTCGATGAGCATGCGTGCCGAAGCGTTGTTGGATCGCTTGGGAGATAAGCTTGGAACAAAGCACTGGTTGATCCAGCCTAGTCCACAGTTTACGAGTCAGGAGGGATTTTCAGTTTCGACTCGATCGAGTGAAGGATTGCCTTCACAAGTTACGATCCACGAGCACGGAACTCGCTTTCGTTTGCACTTCGGTAGTGGACACAAGACAGGATTCTTTTGCGACCAACGTGATAATCGTTTCCGATTAACCGAATTGTGCAAAGGCAAGTCGGTGTTGGATGTTTGCTGTTATACCGGAGGATTTTCGATCCAAGCTGCGCGGCTAGGGGGTGCAAGCGAAGTGACGGGGATCGACTTGGACGAAGAACCCCTGCGCATTGCCAAGCAAAACGCGGCTATAAATAACGTGAAAGTGCGGTTTGTTCAAGCCGAAGCGTTTGGGTACATGCGCGACATGCTGCGAGCTGGAAAGCGCTACGATGTCGTGGTACTTGATCCACCGAAGTTGATTCGCAGCCGCAGTGAAATTGAAGAGGGAACTCGCAAACACTACGATCTCAATCGACTGGGTATGCAACTGGTCAATCCAGGAGGACTACTGTTGACATGTTCTTGTGCTGGTCTGCTCGACGCCACGGAGTTTGAAAGGCTGGTTCGATCGGCAGCTCGTTCTGCGGTGGTGGCCCAAGAAGCTCAAACAATGCCCCGAGTCGTACAAACACTGATGCGCACCGGAGCGGCCGCATGCCATCCAGTATCAGTAAACTGCCCAGAGACGGAATATCTCAAAGCGATCTGGATGCGGATGTAAGGCGAGCGATCAGTTTATTGCAGGAACAAGTAAACCGTTACCGCAAAATCGTTTAACCGCGTGCCCATCGGGCCGCGCATACTGGCCTCTGCTTGCGCTCTCCCCACACTCCATAACAAAAGCAGGCCTATCATGTCGAAAATCGAGAACTCCAGCGGTGCATCTTTGGGATCATGTCCCTTACGGGACGAAAACCCATTCTTTAGGAATGCCTTTTCTACCAACATTCAGTCCCTAGCGGGATCGGGAGGGCGAAGCTCCGGCTGAGCCAATTGAGCACCGGCTCGGTAGGAACCTCGCTCTCCCGTTTCTGCGAACCATAATTGTTAGCTGTGACTGAGCACTTAAGGCTGGGCTGCTGAAAAGCTGGTATTGCAGGGGAAAGTGTTTGCGCAAGTTTCGTTCCACGCGTGTGGTCGCGGCAATAGCT
>CAZVBC010000115.1:0-17965 GCA_964625155.1 uncultured Pirellulaceae bacterium | reverse complement strand
GGGCTGCTTGTACAGCCGGCAGAAGCAGGCCCACCAGCACGCCAATGATCGCGATCACAACCAGCAACTCCACTAATGTAAAGCCTCGACTACGTTTAGGCATGTATTTCATTCCTATGTCTGTTACGAAGAAAGCAATGCAACAAGAAAAACGAACCCCATGAATTTTGGACCGAAGAAATTCTGATCAAATATGAATCATTCAGGCGTGTTATGAATCATTCAGGCGTGTAGGGGGGGATACTGCCATTGAATTTGATGTCATAGTCAAACACGATTCCATCTTCGGGAACATTTAGTTTGAAATCGGGATTTTTTTCTGCGTCAACATTGAAGGCAGGTGGCAAATAGTTGCGTTCGTAATTGCCGCCACGAAAAATTGATAGCTGAACGATGCAAGGCCCCAAGGCAACTCCCGCCTGTCGCTCAACAAATTGTGCTCTATACCGACCTTGAGCATCGGTGATGGCTACAGACGGGCGAATTTTTTCTTGCGGATAAAACTTGAGTTCGACTCCTTGTATCGGTTGACCGTTGAGCGTAATCGTGCCGGAAACAGGAGCCGTGGGGATACCTGTGCCTCCACAGCCCAGCGTTACAAACACTGCGATCGAGGCCAAGGGTAGTAGCTTTATCAGTTTGTCTTGGGTGTTCATACGTGATTATTTTGAGCGAGAACTGAGCTTGATCTTTTGCAGTTAATCAATATTACAACTAATCAATATTACCAACTACAAAGCCGTCTTCACGGTGAGCGAGCTTTTGGTAAGCGCCCCAACGAGTTCTGTCGGACGCATGAAATCCAAATTCGATTGTCTCACCCAGAAAGCGCACCGAGCCATCGACGAACGCAAAATTCGCTCCTCCAGTGTGCATGCTGCTGAACGAGAATACTGAGTCGGTTCCTTGGACAACTGGATTGATGACGTATTGAGCGGATCCAGTAACACGTTTGCCATGCGCGCCATTACCTACAGATTTGGGAGTTCCCAGCCAAGTGACCTCATCATTGGTAATTCTAGGGCGAGCCCTTTCGCCGAGCAGAATTGTGTTGCTCGTACCATCAGAGACATCGCGAATTCCTTTCTCGATTCTATAAATGAAAGGACCTCCCGAGTCATTTGCTAGCGCACCGCCATTGGTGGTCGTACCGATATTAGCGATGTAGTTTCCCCTGCCAACACCTTCATCACGCCGGTATACTTCAGGATCGTGAAATCCGCGTATCGGTTGCACTTCACTAGCGCCGCTTGGGCACTGAAACACCGGAATGATGCCGCTGGTTATGCGTACAAAGTCCTGAAATTGCGGCGGGTAGGCGGTAACTGGAGCATTTCCGGCTTGGGTTGAGCAGGCGAGGATGATAGCCTCGAGCTGTATCGGTCCAGCGGCACCAAGAAGGTTGTAAGCGTTACCTTGTTCTACGTACGGGAGCAATCTTACCGCCCAGCCCCAGTCAGGATTTTGGTTTTCTCGAGATGTCGCTGTTGCACCGCCGGGAAGATAATCTTCAAATGCTGCGGGGAACTTACGAAACGTGTCATGGCGAGTGTGCGCGGCCAACGCCAATTGCTTCAAATTGTTCGTACACTGCATCCGCCGCGCGGCTTCGCGCGCGGATTGAACTGCCGGCAGCAACAACCCTACTAACACACCGATGATGGCAATTACCACTAATAATTCCACTAAGGTGAAACCTCTTGCTCTGCGAATCATCATCAAACCTCCTAATAACTTAGAACAATTCGAATGCTAGAATCGAAGCCTATCGCGCTTTGGAAATGCGTGATGTTTCACCGCAGAAACTAGGACGCTCATTGGAAGATTCCGTATTATTGCCAAGATTTTTATCTTGAGGCTACTGTCCGCGAAAGGCGATTAGAATCTCCCCTGATAGGATTGTAGTGACTGCCAGAAACCAATCTTGGTTGGATTTGTATCATAATTGATGAAATGCGCACAATCTGGTTTCGAAACCAATGCCCTAGTCGCTTGCCAACACTTGTTTGGGAAGCTGCTTTGATATAACAAGCCGTTGCTGAGTTAGCGAGCACCCTCCGCTTTGCTACCTTGAACAAGAAACGAAGTGGCTGCTCCCATGTCGCGCGCAAGCAGGAACTTGATTCCATTAACCTCAATCGGGATTGAGCTGTTGTCGCAGCTATTTGACCAAGCCCCGGACATGGCGTTTTTTGTGAAAGATGCCGATGGGCGTTATGTCACTGTAAACGACTCACTCCTCAAGCGGCATGGGTTGCAAGATAAAAACTGCGCCATCGGCAAACGGCCGCGAGATATCTGCCCAGGGGATTTCGGCCAGGTCCCTACCGACCAAGATACTAAGGTACTTCGTACTGGAAAGCCAATCATCGACCATCTAGAAATGCAGTGGCAGTTACCGCATGAACCTGTGTGGTGTATCACCACGAAACTGCCTATCGTCGATGCGCATGGTGCAGTTTGCGGGTTGGTTGGTTTTTCGCGGGACGTTCGGCTTCAAGTGCCAAACCAGGACATTCCTTCACAGTTTGCTGAATCGCTGGAGTACTTTGAACAGCACCTGGCCGATTTTGCCACTCCAGCCACGTTGGCCAAGCGTGCCGGTATGTCGCCTCAGCGTTTTGCCCGATTGGTCAAGCGACTGTTCGGCATATCGCCCACGCAATTCATGACTAAGACAAGAATTGTTGCCGCCTGCCAATTGTTGTTGCATTCCAAGCGGTCGATTGCATCGATTGCACTAGCCTGTGGATTTTACGATCACAGTGCATTCACCAGGACGTTTCGTTCTGCGACCGGAGTTTCACCGTCGCAATATCGCTCGCAATCCCAAGTCGACTAATTCACCCATCAAAGGGCAGGACGGAATTGCTTGGGCGCTTGAGGAATTGAGCGGTGAAGGTAACATATTTCTTCACTGGAAGACTCACCTGATTGCTGAACGGCAGGCTACCTTTAATCGGTTTGAGGGTGAGGTGTGTTCACCGATTTTTTTACAGACGCTGAAGTTCTGGTCCATGAGCAGCAAACAGATTGATCAGCAGATTGCGCAGTATTCTCAAATATGCACTAACTTGGTAAGCGAAGTTGGCCGTGCCTTGGTGGGCCAGGAGACAATGGTCTCGCGGTTGCTCATCGGACTGTTGACCGGCGGACACGTATTGCTGGAGGGTGTGCCCGGCTTGGCCAAAACGTTGACCGTACGCAGTTTGGCACAAGCAATTCGCACGGGTTTTTCTCGTATCCAGTTCACTCCCGATATGCTACCTGCGGACGTTGTGGGGACTGAAGTATTCAATCCCAAAGACGCCACATATAGTGTCAAGAAAGGTCCTGTTTTTTCAAATTTGGTCTTGGCCGACGAGATTAACCGAGCTCCGGCAAAAGTCCAAGCTGCACTGCTCGAAGCCATGCAAGAGCGGCAAGTAACTATCGGCAGGGAATCCTTCACTTTAGAAGAACCTTTTTTAGTATTGGCAACTCAAAACCCAATCGAACAAGAAGGGACCTATCCGCTCCCTGAGGCGCAAGTCGATCGATTCATGCTGAAGGTTTTGATTGGTTATCCTACCCGTGACGAAGAACGCAAGATCGTCGATCGCATGGCCGGAGGGAAAGTCCTGGCCACGATCAATGCAGTGGCAACTCCTGAGGAAATTCTTCAAGCTAGAGGGGTCGTCGAGACTATTTGGGCAGATGATAAAGTTCGCGATTACGTGGTCGATGTTGTTCGTGCCACGCGCAGCCCTGCCGACTTAGGAGTATCCGGTTTGGATGGTATGATCGATACCGGAGCCAGCCCTCGCGCGTCGATCTATCTGATGAAATCCGCCCGGGCACATGCTTTTCTACAAGGACGGGGGTACGTGACTCCTCATGACGTCAAAGTGATGGCCCCAGATGTGCTTCGCCATCGCGTGATTATTACCTACGAAGCGGAAGCCGAGGGTAGGTCGTCCGACGACATCATTCGCAAAATCCTCGACAATGTTCCAGTACCATGATTCAAGCTGGTTCGGCTATCGACAGTCAAAGCCTGACTGAACGCTCAGCAGTTGAGGGAACGCTGTAATTCGACACACTTTGCTCGCTCAGTTCGCCACGACCGAATTGATACGCAAGATTTAAGAATCGAGCGTTCGGCAACCATTGCATAGTATGCCTGAAGGACCACGCCCCTCAGTGATGATGATCGTGTAAATGACTGTGATCATGTGAATGATCATGTGAATGATCATGTGAGTGATCGTGGGAGTGATCGTGGGAGTGATCGTGGGAGTGATCGTGTGAATGATCGTGTGAATGATCGTGTGAATGATCGTGTGCGCTGTATAAAGTAGGTGTCTCGGAATGAGGATTCTGCAATTCGCGGTTCTGTGCTGCTTCAACGACCATGGCAAAAACTGTGTTCAAGCCGAGTCCACTTTCAAGGGCAATACGTTTGCAATCTTCGTACTCCGGGGCGATATGAATTTGGCCATCTGGCTGCCAGGCAATCTTCGCTCGAGCCGTCCCAGCTGCAGTCTCCAGTCGAATGCTCTCTCTTTGTAACTTCCTACGCGACACGAGTTGTCGGCGCACTCCTAATGAACCGGTGTGCTGGAAGATTTGATTCTCGAGCCGTTCGCGATGTTCGGGTTGACAAAGAACGGTCAGCATCGTTCCAGGGCGGTTCTTCTTCATTCCGATAGGAGTAGTGAACACGTCAAGCGCTCCGTGAGCCCACAGGCGTTCAATCGCATAACCTAAATGTTCACCGGAAAGGTCGTCGATGTTGGTTTCTAGGATGGTCACTTCATCGCTGACTGCTTGAGGATTCGAACTACCCACAAAGACCCGTAGAATATTGGCTTGCTCAGTTAATTCGCGATGTCCAGCCCCGTAGCCGATTCGTTGGATTTGCATGGCTGGAAGTGCTCCAAAACCATCGCATAGTGCCGACAAGACCGCCGCGCCGGTGGGCGTGGTCAATTCATAGGGAATATCACACGCACGCAAGGGAATACCACGCATTAATTCCGCAGTTGCTGGAGCCGGCACGCTAACCAAACCATGCGCAATCATGACGGTCCCACAACCTGTGGGCGTTGGGCTCGCAAATATCCTCGATATTTGTAGATCATCCAGAGCGATGGCAATGCCGACGATATCAGCAATCGAATCGACAGCACCGACTTCATGAAAGTGCACTGCTTCCACACTCATGCCATGCACTTTTGCTTCTGCTTCACCCAATCGCTGAAAAATTCGAATGGCCAGTTGACGTTGCCGATCACTCAATTGGCTCTGTTCGATCATAGCGCGAATCTGTCGTAGATTGCGATGCTGATGTTCGGTCGGATGGCGAACATCGAGACGCAAAGCTCGAAACCCACCGCGATTGGTTTCCGAAAACTCCAACTTCAGTCCCGGTAAACCCAAGCTGCGAATCAATCTTTCGATTTTGTCGCGATCTGCACCGGCATCGACTAAGGATGCCAATGTCATGTCACCACTTATGCCGCTGAGGGTGTCGAGGTACGCTATCTGCATGGGTGGAACCTTTCCGACGGGATTTCAATACTGTAGCTCGCATGAGGTCGGCGCGGGCTGTGCCGCATACCTGTCAGCTCCTAGAGCTGTGCGAACAAGGAATGCTGCTAGTCATGAAACTCATGACGTCGATCAATTTGATTTAACTGCGGGTGCTGGTTTGGGACGTGCTGCTGAGTTAGCGGACGACTCGATGCGCTCCAAGAGCATCTGATTAGCCTGATCGCCAGGAGTTAGCCGCACAGTGGTCCGCGCCCATTCAACTGCCTCGTTCCAATTACCAAGTGTTTCATGCAACATCGCTACTGCTTGAGTGAATTGTGGTTCGTTGGGTTCCAACTTTACTGCCGCTTGTATGCGTTGTAATGCCGATTCGCGTTGGCCATCAACATAGAGAGCCAGCCCATAGCGGTATTGCACCATCGCGATCTGAGGAGCCAGTTTAGCGTCACGTTCCAATAGCGGCAGTTCCTCTTTGCGCAAGCGATTTATTTCAGCCTCGATCGGGTTTTTCTGATCCTGGCCAATGGGTGTTGTTAACTCCGTTCGCGTGCGTTCGAGCAAAGCCGCCAAATTGGCCCTTGCACCAGCGACGGTGGGTTCGACGCGAATCGCAGTCTGGTAATGCTCAATCGCCTGTCGCTGGCGGCCTTCTTGTTCAGCGACAATTCCCAAGGCCAAATGAGCACCGGCTCGATCGTTGTTGGCCAACAACCCCAGGCTAAGTTCATTCAAACCCTCTCGCAGAGCGGCAGTGGAATTGCCTGAAATCAAATTAAGTGGATACTCCAATAGGTTTCTGGCTGCTTCGGTACGCACGCTACGGACTGGGTCCTTAAGTGCTTTTTCCAGTAAGCTGATACTCTGGGTCATGTTGCGATTGCCAATCAGAGCAGAAGTGGCTGTTGCGCGAACGATTGGGTTCTCGTCGACGATCGCCTCCGCAGCTTGCTCGCCAGCAGCGCGAGCATCGATGCGGCTAAGTAATTCCAAACCCGTTGCTCGAGCAATGGCTGGTGCTTCTGGCCCACGTTTAGAAAGTAGTTTCGTAAGCAGGGAAGCCGCATTCGCCGCTCTGTGGCGACCTGCTGCGAGAGCTTGACCGAAATGTTCATCACGGCGGCGCGAGGCACCATACCATTTCTCGCAAGCATCATTGCACCAGCGATCCGCTCGTTCGATCTCATTAGCGATCTCTACATCTCCTTCTCGAGCCAAACGCATCCAATCTTGGTAGAGTTTGAGCGCTGGTCTTTTTTCGGCAGACACGTTCTCAATCTGCAAGTGACAACTGGTACATGCATTTGGCGTATCCAGCTCAAGGCTCAAATCGGGTCGAGGAATTCGCAGGCTGTGATCGCGTCGAGCGTCGACGGCCATGTATGTCGTCGCAGGCATGTGACAATTAACACACTTGGCACCCTCAGAATCGGGTTTGTGAAAATGGTGTGTGACGGAATCGTATTTAGCCAGCGGATGCTGATGGCACGATGTGCAAACCTGATTGCCGTCGTGTTTAAGTCGAGCAGTGTGTGGATCGTGACAATCACTGCACCGAATTCCTTTATGATACATCTTGCTCTGGATAAACGAGCCATGTTCATAATCTTCGTCCAAGATCTGGCCGTCCGGATAGTACACACTTTCCGTCAAGAGTTGACTGGCATAATGATCATAGAAGTTATTGCCAGCTTGGAAGCCGGGCGCGATGACGTTCCGCCGGCTGTGGCAAGGGGCACAGGCCTGAATTTGATTTTCGGCAGACAGCTTGAGGTTGGCGATCCCAAATCCACGTTCGCGATCCCAGCCTGGCAACCACTTGCGTGCCAATTCGATGTGTACACTCGCAGGTCCGTGGCAAGCCTCACAACTGACGTCAATTTCCGCAAACTTCGATGCGTATTTCGCTGTCGTTACGTCAAATTGCTTGCGATAGTCAGTGCTGTGACACTCCGCGCACATGTTGTTCCAGCGCTGTGCAATTCCCGTCCAATGTAAATCGTCGTGTGGGTCGAGTTTTTCGGAAACGTCGGGTGGGTCCAGATGAAACCACTTTTTCGCAAGTGTATCCCAGCAGACTCGCAATACCTGCACCCTCGGCAAACTGTGCGAGTCGTTTTTTTCCGTTACGTCGAATTCAACCATATACTGTTGAAGAGGCGTCACGCCAAAAACATATTTGACTTCGTAATCACGCATCTGGCCATCGGGACCTTCGGTGTGGATCATGTACTTCTGGCCGTCACGGAACATGCGATGGCGGATTCCGTGATGCAGCAACTCGCTTCCATTAAAGTCACCTAGCACACTCTTGTCGGTTGCCAATTCCATGGCCATATCATGGTGCGATCCGGTCCATTTTTCCACTTCGGCTCGATGACACTCAATACACGCTGATTTCCCAACATAGCGAGCGCGGGTAAGGTCGAACGGCTGGCTACTCGAGTCGGTTGGCCATGAGAGCCACACAGTCGATACGAGCAGAATACCTGCGATCGCTAGCCCGCTCCACCATAAAAATTTATTGCGCTGAGGCAACTCTGAGTCCCGGTGTAGTTTGAGGTTGTTAATGGAATCTAGTCCAAGTGAAGATAAAGGCTCCAGCCAGATCAAATAGGGTCATTTGTTCCGTTGCAAGGCTTGTTTTGCCTGTACGCAAAGCCGATTCATCTTGAGCGGAGTGATTTAGAATCCGACGGAACCCGATGCCCCCTGCACACTTCGAAGGTGGACGAATTTGGTACGTATTGTAATGAGCCTGAGCATTCGTCTCAAGGTTTAGAAACGATCGAATAACAGTCTCCTGAGTAGACAGTCGCACCAGGCCGCAGGCCGGACAGAAGCAAAACTTCTCGCAGCGACTTTGGTCAGTGAGTGAACATCCGCAATGTTTAACTCGATTCGCGATTACGGCTGTTCAAGTCATGCCGCATTTCGAATCATCCCTATTTGAGCTTGACAGAACTGCTGAAACCCAACGCATAATTCGTCGACTGCGACTTGTGCAGCTCGTTTGCCAATTTCGTTTTGTGGTGCGTAGATTAGGGCGATCAATTCTGTATCAACTGGTTCAATCTTGCCGGCCATCGAGTCCTTGATAGGACTCCCGACGGGGCGCGAAGGCTCCGTTGCGGCATCACAAACCACTACTAGGTCGGTAACGTCGAGTATCTGTCCGACTTGATTAAAAACGTAGCCTTCACCAGAATTACCACGGCGAACCAATAGTCGATTAGAACATTTGCGGAGTGAAAGCAGAGAAATTGGAAGCTCACACTGGAGACTAATGCAATTGAGCACATCCACAGGTCCGTTGATCTTCGGCAAACTACCGGTTTCGAGGACGCACCGCAACAAGTACTCTTGGGCGGGTTTGCTCCGCCCCGATGCCTTGAATTTGCCATAGCGCAACATGGACCTTACCAATTGGCGTAACGCTTGCCGATCGGCACATTCAGCTTGCGAGGCAACGCGGGCAGCAACTTGATCGCACCAGTGGCGTGCTTCCGATGAAGATTCTGCAACAGTGATTTGCCTGACTTCGACTGCGGCGATCGTGATGTCAGCCAGACAGGGATCCAAGCTCACTTCGAACGCCATGATTCACGCCGGGAAATTGAGCTTGAGTTGATGACTATCGTGTGTACGACCAAATTCCTGATACAACAAACTCGGTTGAATATCGGTATTGTCTTGGTACTTGCTCCTGTACTCCAATGCCTCTCCATCCAAGGTGTGATAAAAGATCTGACAGATTTGCACTCCAGGGTAGATGCGAATCGGCTGAACGGCAAACATCTCTAATGTCCAGTAGCCACGAAAGCCCACATCGCCAAACCCGGCAGTCACGTGCACAAACAATCCCAATCGCCCAATCGAAGACCGCCCTTCGATCATCGGCACCAAGTTATGTGTCTCTGTATGTTCGACCGTTCTTGCCAAATAGACTTGGTTGGGGCTGAGGACCAAGCCTTGCTGAGGAATTTCGATCCGCCGAAACCGATTGGGTTCTTTCAGATCTAAGACAACTTCCTCATAAACCAACAATTCGTTGTGCAAAGTCAAGTTGTAACTATTTGGATTGAGCTGTTCCCTGCGGAACGGCTCGATCTTGATATCGCCGCCAAGTCGACGTCGTATTTCCTCGCCTGAGAGAATCATAACGGTCCGATATTCACAGTGGGCATGAATGAAACTCCGTACTTCTTCAGTGAACGACAGTGTATGCGATTTGTAGCACTAGGGCGAGTCTACCAGCGTAGTGTAACTCTGGGAATTCAGATATGATTGGGAGTGTTGACCAAATATCTTGAATGGGTGTTTGTACCGATGGGTGCTATGCACGGCGATGCCAAATGGCCGGACCACTTTTCCGGACTTGTGAATCTCTTTCCTTTGCCAAACTTGGTACTGTTTCCCCACGTCGTTCAGCCACTGCATATCTTTGAGCCCAGATATTGCGAAATGCTGGTCGACGCGCTGTCGCGTGACAAGCTCATTGCCATGGCTCTTCTGGAACCCGGTTGGGAAAAGTCCTTTTTGGATCGACCAGCCATTTCGTCGATCGTTTGCATTGGCAAAATCATCAATCACTCCGCAACTGACGACGGTCGCCACAATATCCTGTTGGCAGGGATGAAACGTGCGCGCATCGTTCGCGAAGTTAATCAAGGCAGGGCGTTTCGACAAGCTGAGGTAGAATTGCTGGAAGACCACTACCCTGCAGGCTCAGCCAATGCGAGGCTTGAATTGTATCAAGAGCTCGTGGAGACTTTTTCCGAAGCCGTTCCTGAGGAAATCAAATCGCTGGACAGTTTCCAACAGTTACTCGACCAGCAATTGCCGCTGGGGATGCTAACTGATATCATCACTTTTACTTTGAGATTGCCATTGCCGGTTAAGCAGCAGATATTGGCGGAACCCAATGTCGACGTCCGCTGTCGACTACTGTTACGCTGCTTATTAGACTGGTTGCATTCCAGGGCTTCAGACAGCCCTACGCCGATCCCTTTAAAGTTCCCGCCTGATTTCTCCACTAACTAGCCACGCTCACCAGGATTGCAAAGCACATTGATGAACGAGAGTAGACATGCCTGGGTTCATCCTCAACAAGTCGATAGCGTACGAATCGAAAATGCCGTTCGTGAGATATTGCTTGCCGTTGGTGAGAACCCCGACCGCGAAGGGCTAAAGGAAACGCCTGCGCGAGTCGCTCGTATGTACGCTGAGATGTTTTCGGGATTGCATCGCGATCCCAGCGTCCATCTAAAAAAAGTATTTACTGAAAAATACGACGAAGTCGTTTTGATTCGCGACATTGATTTTTGCAGCATGTGCGAACATCACTTGTTACCTTTTACTGGTAAGGCGCATGTGGGTTACCTCCCCAACGGAAAGGTCGTCGGACTAAGCAAATTGGCGAGAGTGGTTGAAGAGGTCTCTCGGCGACCTCAAGTGCAAGAGCGAATGACTGAGGAGATCGCTGAATTGTTGGAATCTCAATTACATGCGCGCGGAGTTGCAGTTGTCTTGGAAGCCTCTCATTCGTGTATGACCATTCGCGGCATACGTCGCCCCGGAAGTTTGTGTATGACTTCGGCGATGCGTGGAATTTTTAGGGACGACCAATCTTCACGCGCTGAAATCCTAGGGCTGATCATGGGGAATAGAAAGTAATACCCCGTTGCGTTTTGCCGAATAATCAGGATTTCCTTCTCGATATTGCGATTTGGATTACAGATAAATCCTACCCCAACTCAATAGCGTTCCGCTTTACCAAGCCAAAAGTTGCCAGTCCTAGTGGTACAGCGCGAACTTGCGCGCGGAGCGGAGACTGGCACCGGTTATTGTGGTTTGGTAAAGGTCTAGCCTGCACCTGCGCAAGCTCCAAGCGCGGCCCGATGGGCACGCGGTTAAACGACTTCACTGCAATAACTTAGTTCTTTTTGCAATAATCGAATGTGGCGCTGTGCAACTAGCGCGGCGCTGTCCAACAGCGATGAGCTGCACTGCGGAGACGCTAAATTCCGTGTGCGATCGCATGCATTAGTTGATCGAAAATGTCATTTGACCTTGTCGCCCATCGCGAATGATCTCGATGCTTAAACTCCTGATCCCTTTTGAAATAGCATCAGGAACTTCGCTGGCCATTTCAATTTTTTGGTTGTTGATGGCCACAATCACATCGTCTTGCAGAAAATATCGGTTTTCGCTGTTCACCACGACTGCCCCTTTTTGATCAGCTTGTAAATCAAGCTGTTCTGCAATGTTGGGAGTCATGTCCTTAACTTCGATGCCAAGTTCCTTGACAATAACTCTCATGCTGGCGAGTTTTTCTTCGCTAAATTCTTCTACGGTAATTCTAACGGGCAAGCGTTTTCCGTCGCGTACGACTTGTAGTACAACTGTGTTCCCAGGGGTTGTTTGAGAAACGAGGCGTCGCATCTCCTGAACGCTCGACACGTTCCGACCGCCGATGGCAGTCACAATATCTCCGTTTTGTAGGCCACCTTTACTGGCCGGTGAGTTCTTAACCACTTGAGAAATAACGACCCCCCGCGTGACTCCGGTAGGAAGTGTGCGGCCTTTGAGAGACGCCTCATCAAGATCACCCAATTCCGCTCCTATGTACCCGCGGACTACCTTGCCTTCTTTTAGTAATCCTTGCAACACAAACTGTGCTAAATTGCTTGGGATGGCAAAGCCAATTCCAGCATTGGTCCCAACGCTGGACTTGATCGCAGTGTTGATCCCAATGACCTCACCTCGAAGATTGACGAGCGGGCCGCCGCTGTTGCCTGGGTTGATTGCGGCATCGGTTTGGAGGAAATCTTCGTACCCACCATTTTTTAGAATCCCAACTTCGGCTCGATTGGTGGCGCTGATAATTCCAGCAGTCACCGATTGCTCCAATTCAAACGGACTGCCGATCGCGATCACCCAATCCCCAACATCAACCAAATCTGAATCGCCCAATTTTGCAGGAATCAAGCCCGACGCGTCCACCTTGATCACTGCCACGTCAGTCTTAGGATCATTGCCGACCACTTTGGCAGCAAAAGTCTTACCATCGCTCAAGTGAACTTCTAATTCGTCCGCTTCGTCGATCACATGGTTATTTGTCAGGATGTATCCATTCGAAGTTACGATCACCCCCGAGCCTACTCCAGCCGGAATCTTCTCAGATCGATTTTCACGTCGCGGGAGTTGCCGTGGTTGTCTTCCAAATTCTCGGAACAACTCCTCAGGGAGAAAACCCCGCAAGTCTTCTGGTAATCCCGAAAAACCGCGTCGACTCAGGTCGCGCGCTTCTACTTTCGCAGTAATTTTTACCACAGCCGGTCGCAATACACGTGCTGCTGCCTTAAAAGCCCGCGACAGTTGCTCAGCCCCCGCAATATCGGCTTCGGATACTTGTTCCACCGCTGGCGTTTGGGCGAACAGCTCTTGATGCGTGGCCATTTGAGCTGCTGGAAAAAGAAGTACGGTAACGGCAGTTGAGGTCAAACCAAGTGCACCCACTAAACCTAAAGCCTTCATCCATCCAGTCATTTTCAGCGTACTCCCCAAAAAGCTTGAGAACACATTAGCCACACGCGGTTGCTTAGTCGCTCTGAACGAGTTGCCATAATAATGGAATTGTTGCTGGAAAAAATGGCACGCAACATCCTTGGAGTGCGACCTAGTGTGCAACGTTTGTGCCAAATCCGTCAGCACCTAGCGGGGGTGCTCGCTCGTGCTCGCTCTCCCGTTTCCGTGCACCCTAATTTATTGCTGTCAAAGAGCACTAGACTAAGTGTATGGTTTTCTATTCTACCGGAGACCAGTACACTTACTTCCATATCAAATCATGCAACATACCTAATTGGAAATCGTCGCTAAAGTAATTTAATCTGTGCTTTCATTTTGACGGAGCCGCAGACGTTCTGGCAGGTTAGAAAGCCTAATTCTCGATTACAGTGGCATTGTTCAATTAGGTTGACACTGATCGCAGGTACCTGACATCAAACCTGCCATTTTCCAACCTCACTGCATCGGAACAAGAACCAATGGGCGTTAGCACTCAACTTAACTCGGCAAGCAATACATCGAGGCGGTCAGCCATCAAGACGGCAGTGGTCGGCGGTGCAGCAACACTGACGCTGGCGCAGCGCATGGTACACGCTCAGGGGACTGAGATTTTGCGAGTCGGCTTGATTGGATGTGGTGGCCGCGGTACCGGAGCCGCGCAGGACACAATGCAAGCCGACAAATATGCGCACGTCGTGGCCCTCGCCGATGCTTATGAAGATCGGCTGCAAACGTGTCGTCAAGGATTGACGCGACGCTTCGCTGAACAAGCTCCGATTAAGGACGAACATTGTTATGTGGGTGTCGACGCCTACAAAAAACTGCTCGCTGAAGTCGATGTCGACGTGGTTTTGTTGTGCACGCCACCACATTTTCGTCCGGCCCACTTAGAAGCGGCTATTAACGCGGGAAAGCATATCTTCTGCGAAAAACCCATTGCCACCGACCCAACCGGTGTTCGCAAAGTACTCGAGCTTTCGCGCATGGCCCAAGAAAAGAACCTGAATCTCGTTTCAGGTTTGTGTTGGCGATACGATTTAGGAGTCAAAGAAACGATCAAGAGAATCAAAGATGGGGCGATCGGCAATATCGTTGCGACGCAAGAGAATTACCTGACCGGTACACTGTGGCAGCGAGTTCGCAAAGAAGATTGGACCGATATGGATTTCCAGTTGCGCAACTGGTTGTATTTCAAGTGGCTCTCGGGCGACCACATCGTCGAGCAATTTATTCATAGTCTCGACAAGTCCCTGTGGTTACATAACGACGAGCCACCAAAATTGGCTTACGGACTGGGTGGTCGACAGGTCAGAATTGCAGTGGAGGTTGGTGACGTCTACGATCATTTTTCGGTCGTTTATGAATGGGCCGATGGCACGCGCACTTTCGCTCATACGCGTCAAATGGCAAATTGTTTCAATCAGACCGAAGATTTCGTCTATGGCACCAAGGGTACCGCCGAAGTTTTAGCTCACAAAATTGATGCGTACGATACAACCTGGAAATACGACGGCCCCAAACCAAGTATGTATCAGGAAGAACATCGCGAGATGTACAAAGCGATCCGCTCAGGAAACACCATCAACAACGGTAAATATATGTGTTACAGCACACTGATGGCGATTTTGGGACGCGAGGTATGTTACTCAGGGAACAAGATCGAATGGAACACGTTGCTCAATTCCCCTATGGATCTGGCACCACCCAATTACGAGCGTGATACACCACCTCCTAAAGTCCAAGTGGCCGAACCCGGTGTCTATAAACTGGCCATGAAATAATTGTGGCCATGAAATAATTCTGCGGCGGTTATTGCTTTGGTACAGCTTAATTTTGGGGATCGAGAGAGCAAGGCTCCGGCTGAGTCAATTGAGCTGAGCCCTTTGAGCGGCGGCTCGGTAGGAACCTCCGCTCTCCCGTTTCTGCAAACCCTAATTCTTAAGGTCTGACAGAGCACTTGCCTGCCAATCTAACGAATGCACGATTGTGGTGAGATTTCAACTGCAAACGGGAATTCAATTGACAAAAGATTAATTTTCTTCGACAACTGGCTGCGAAGTTGATATAGTGTTGGCCAAATCCGCGCGTGGGATTCGGTTCAGTCGGTCCACCCTTTCTTCCTTTGTAACCTTCCGATGGAGAGCAATTCGATGAAAAGAATTTTTGCGTATTCCCTGCTGGCGCTCGCCGCAATGCAGAGTTCGTTATTGGCTGTTGGTCTTTCAGATTCATTGAAGAAAGGGAATGCACACATCGGTAGCGCTGGGCCGATTGCTTTTGCGCCCGAAGGGATTTTGTTAGTTGCAGATCCTAAAAATGCTACCGTGGTAGCGATCGCTACCGGTGATATTAGCGGCACTGCCGCATCGGCCAGTTACTCAATCGACCAGCTCGACGAAAAGATTGCTGGAGCATTGGGAACAAATGTAAAGAGTATTCAGATCGTTGATATCGCTTCAAATCCGCTCAGCGGCAATGTGTATCTATCGGTCTCACGTGGACAGGGTCCAGACGCCAAAGCAATTGTGATGCGCGTCAAACCGGACGGCACGGTGGAAGAAGTGCCCACTCAAGGAGTCGCTACCGCTCAAGCCCAGCTTCCGAACGCGCCTGATGACAAGGCTGGCAAGCGAGGGAATCCTCGCAATGATTCGATCACTGACATGGCTTTTGTCGACGGACAAGTTTATGTCGCTGGATTGTCCAATGAAGAATTTGCTTCCAAACTGCGTTCTCTACCCTTCCCGTTTGCGCAAGCAAATTCGGGAGCTAGCGTAGAAATCTATCACGGTGCTCATGGTGCACTGGAGACGCATTCGCCAGTGCGTACATTTGCTGCCTATGAAATCAATGGGACCGAGCACTTGATCGCCGCATACCAGTGCACACCGCTGGTCAAAATTCCGGTCGGTGATTTGGCGCCCGGCAAAAAGGTGCGCGGAACAACGATTGCTGAACTAGGCAATAGCAACCGTCCTTTGGATATGGTGATCTATAAAAAAGATGGCAAAGATTTTGTGCTTTTGGCAAATAGTGCTCGTGGTGTCATGAAAATCTCGACGGACCGAATTGAGAACCAAGATCCGATTAATTCCAGAATTGCCAATACTGCTGGATTGCCCTATGCGACTATCGAGGGATTGGGCAACGTCGTTCAGCTAGATCGCTTAAACGACAAGCAAGCTGTAATCCTGGTGCAGGCAGTCAATGGCCCAGCAAGTTTGAAGAGTATCGATCTGCCCTAGTGGCAACTTTGTTTAACGCCAACAAATTCCCTCCCAGTGCCTTGTTGCATGGGAGGGATTTTTATTGATAGCGTCACTCTACGCCTGGTTTGCCTTTCCACGTCTGGCTTGATGGAGGTTATCATGTCCGCGCGCCATTTAATATCGAGCTCGTTATTGCTGTGCTGCTGGCTTACTTGTATCGCCAACTCTGCTCAGAACACGCAGATGCAGGTAACCGCCGATCTGGCAAGTTCCTCAATTCGAATCAAGCTCACCGATCCTATAGAACACCAACGCCTTTCCACAATCGTACAAACTCAATCGCCACAATCACTGGCAGGTACGCTGCGAGCCGTGGTTTCGGAAACGGAGAATATCCCTAAAGACCAGCCGTCCGTTGCAGGTGCATTCGAATTCGATAAACAGGAGATAATATTTCGTGCAAAGTATCCCTTAACTGCTGGCGTGCGTTACTGGATTATTGCCACGCTGGACAAGGGCGGAACACCCATCATGGCTTCGGCCAGGATTGAGCCCCAGCAGTTACCGCCAAGTACGCGCGTTACCGCTATTTATCCTACGTCCGAGAAACTGCCGGAAAACCTTTTGAAGTTCTACGTGCATTTTTCTGCGCCAATGTCTTTTGGCAATGCATACACCCATATTCATTTGATCGGTGCGAAAGGTGAGAGGCTAAGTCAGCCCTTTCTTGAAGTTGCTGAGGAGCTTTGGGACCCAACTGGCAAACGCTTGACGCTGCTGCTGGATCCAGCGCGAGTCAAACGTGGGCTGGTTCCGCGAGAAGAAGAAGGACCTGTGCTGAATGCAGGTACGCGATATAAGTTGATCATCGATTCGACGTGGGAGGACAGCCAGGGGACTCCTTTAGTTGACAAGGCAGTCAAAGAATTCACTGTCGTCAATAGCGACTTTACTTCGCCAGATCCCGCGAACTGGCATGTAGAGGCTCCCAAGGCCCAAAGTCGCAATGCGTTGACGGTACGTTTTATCGAACCGCTTGATCACGCGATTGTGGCCCGATGTATTCAAGTATTGGATTCGTCGGGGCGTTCCATCGAGGGCAAAGTGACGTTGCAGGAACGGGAAACGATCTGGAGATTTGAACCAGATCAAGTTTGGCAGGACCAGCAGTATGCATTGCAGATTTCTGACATTATCGAAGATCTTGCGGGCAACAGTATCGCTCGGCCATTCGAGGTCGACCGATTCGACAAAATCGAATTGCCCGTTGTCAAAAACCTCAAGCTCGACTTTAAACCGACCTCAGATTAGGAGCAACCATTATCGTCGCTGCTTAGAAAAAACATAGCTAACAGCTCGTGCGGACAGAGCGTGTCACTCCAAATCCGGTAACGAATTTTCGAACGAGTCCTAACATGACTTTGGAACGTGCAACTCAATTAGTCGCTAAAGGCATTGATTTGCCCGAATCGATGATCAACGATTGCATCGGCACAATTCTGTCCGGTCGCGCCACCGACGACGCGATGTACAATTTTTTGACGGCATTGGCCAAGAAAGGCGAAACCATCGAAGAGCTGGTAGGTGCAGCTCGTGCGATGCGGAATGCAATGATTCCCATCTCGTCTCATCAAACCACGATTCTGGACACATGT
>CAZVBC010000114.1:15249-18054 GCA_964625155.1 uncultured Pirellulaceae bacterium | reverse complement strand
GACTGTCGAAATACAGTCTAGCTCGACGAGCCGCAATGTCGCCCTCGGCCGCACTGCCGGAGGCTTGGGCAGCTTCCAGCACTTGGAGATAGTACTCTGGCTGGCTTGCAGCAGCACGTTTAAGAAGATCGATGGCACGAAGAAAATTCCGCTCTTGGAAAGCGAGTTGCGCTGTCAATACAAGCAATTGCGCGGGCGTACCGTTAAACTTCGTAGCTTGGTTCAAGTGATGTTTGATGACGCTGCGTTGATCGGGAGAAACACCCAGACGCAACATGTTGTATGCAATCAATGCGTGCGATCGATGATGACCTTCTTTGTCGTCTGCAGCAACTTGCCGCAGTAGGTTATTCGCTGCCGAAAGTGATCCTTGCTGGCTCATCGTGGCCGCGATTGCGAAGATGATTTCGGGATTGTCGGAATGGAGTTGCTGAGCTCGTCGAAATGCCGCTTCGGCAAACCGCGGTACCTTGATGTCCTTTTTGGAGGCGTCAGTTTTCTTGCTATCGGTTGACGAACTTTCTTTAGATTTCGCGTTGGTTGCAGCGCCCGACTTACCAGGCAACGCCTTGCCTTGGCCGTCGGTTTTGGTGTTTGCAGCTTGATCGAGTTTATCCAAGTCGATATCTGACTTTTCAACCGAGCCACCAAAAGCCCAATTTTCATCAATCTTTTTAAGTTCTTTTTCCCCTAGCGATAAATACCAGGCAGCTAACTGCGGCTTGGACAACAAGCTACCCCAAATCGACATGGCATAGATGGTCATGCCGACCAAGCCGGGAATGGCCAGCAACATAATCCTGCCCCAAGCGCGTGTGATCAACCAATCGAGAAAACAGCCGGAGACGCTCACAAGTATTGCGCCTGGTGCAAAATTCATAGGATTCTCCCTAATTGGTAAGCCAGTATCTTATGTGAGCGCACACATCATTCGGCGATCATGACCCGAGCAGTCGGGCTTTGAGTGCTTCAGTAGTTTCGACCATAAACGCTTGGTAGTCAGCTCGCCGACCGGCAGTAATGGGCTTCCCCGAATCCAGAAACAACCTTGTTTGGTAGGTAACCTGCTCTTTCGCAGCTCTACCGAGCAACCTGCCGATCAAAGTACGCGAAAAACGACGCTTCCAATCAGCGCGCCAACCACTTTCAGGTACGGCGGCACTGCCACTGGAATCAAACGCGCTATACCAAGCGTAAGCTATCGATTGCAGATCATTCACATATTCCACTTCGACGATGGGCCAGGGTTGACCGTTCGCTTCTCGCGCGATCGACAATCGCTTGGGCTGGCTACTCATTTTCCAACCGACACCGGGTGGTACCGACCAGTATTGTTGTTGGCCGACGTACGGAAAATCAGCCAAAACGACCGGTAAACCCTCAGCTCCCGCGTATCTCCAAACAATTAACTGGCTTTTTACTCCAGAACCAAGATCATGTTCAGATCGCTCAACTCCAGCCTGCTTAAGCCCGCGTGATTCGGCAGGCAAAGTTTGCAGTGAACCAATTGCATCCAACTGCTCGTTTGTAAACGTTGGCATCGTCACGCCATCAGTCGAACTTGGTAGTAAGGCACCTACAGCGCCCAAAATCGCGACTCCTAATAATCCGACAGTCAGCGGAGTTCTCCAGCCGCTGCTGGCCCACGGATCTGTTGCGCGAATGGTATCACGGTAGGTAGGCCCGGAACGTGTTGAGGCTTGCTGCTTTCGCGGCGCTTCGTCGTCATCAAAATAATCATCGCTGACTTGCTCTTCGCCTTGGAAAGTAACGCTGCCAGGCCACATGGCCAAGCGATTATAGAAACCGTGCAGGCCAACCGTTGCTTGTTGTGACAACTCGACTGGCAGCGGCTCGAATAGAAATGATAACGCATCAATCACGATCAACAGAAAAATGCTCGACAAAACAAACAAACCAACATTTATAAATACTCCCATCCAGCCGACCGACCAATCCGCACTAAACGATTCGCGTCCCCAAATCAATAAAAGGATCTTGATCGAGTACATTAGCCAGCCCAGGACAGGAATCGAAGCAAGCGCAAAAAGACCTTGCAAAAACGGTCGACGCATCCACAAAAGTAAAAGAATTGCCACAAATGCCAACAAAAATACACTGTTCCAAGAATACACGGACAACGCCAAATCGATGCGTTCACTCCTCAAGTCCAATTGCAATTGTTGCAGCAAATTGGGAGTGCCGATTAAGTCCATTAACGGTCCCAGCATGGTGGCGGCACGGCCAAAGAGCCAGTCGATCATGCGCGTATCGATGCTGAACGGTATCCAAGTTACCCACAACAGTCCAGTCAAAGCGACCAACCGAGTCCAGGGCACTATTCCCCAGCAGAGCAACATCCAGCCCAAGATGAATAGAATTATTGCCAACTGGCTGAGTGCTGGGGCAATGAGAAATACGGCCAGCAAGCTAAAAACTACACCACTTATTGTCATGGCAACCGAAAAATAACGTCGCAGCGGTGATGACGCGAATCCGACTCGTGGCTCATATGCGCAAAATAACGCAAAAAACAACCACGCGAAACCAAAGAACCTCATTTGGGGCTTGTCCCACAAGGCACCGATTTGCAAAATCATCAGGGGAAAAGCCGATACAATTCCACCGAGCGCAATCCAGTTACCGGGTGAGTTCCAACTCGTTTTCGTTACTTTGGGTAAGTTCATTTGCAGTTCGTCAGTCGCAGAACGACCCTTTTCAGTTTTCGATGCTCTAATTGACCAATATCGCTATTCAACTCTATTGGTATCAATGGTTTCCGGCGATTTCGTACGATGTCTTAAT
>CAZVBC010000114.1:0-15149 GCA_964625155.1 uncultured Pirellulaceae bacterium | reverse complement strand
CTATTCAACTCTATTGGTATCAATGGTTTCCGGCGATTTCGTACGATGTCTTAATTAAGTCACCGACGTTCCTGCCCCCTGAAGCCGGCAAATCTAACAAAGTCTAACCCAGCTTCGGCCCCAAATTACGTACTGTGGATAATCATTAAAACCACTCAATGCAGAGCAACTCCTGCGAGCGGTTGATGGCCGTTACGATTGGAGCTTCTACACAATATCCACGCTACACTATACGCCCTTTTTATTGATTCTGGTCGGTTGTGATAGCCATTTTTGAAGTGGACGACCAAATTCCCAAATTCCTGAAGTCCCAGGGTGCCATTTGGTTTTCGTTGGACTGTTACAAAGGTTACACGAAGCTCACTTGCCTCATCCCAGTCGCTGGTACTTGCGGTATGATAGGTATCACTCATCCAATCCTTATCATCCATTTTATCGTTCTAATTGGAAATTCCGCATGCGCTCAGATAATTCAGCAGTGCAAGTCTTTTCATTACTAGACTTTTTGCGATTCGTTTGCATCGGTTCAGCCGTTGTGCTTTCGCAATTCCTACAGGAAGGCAACATTGGACTATCTGGCTGCGCCGCCGCAGCCGAACCTCCCGCCTTAAAAATCCTGTTTTGGGGAGATAATGGCCATCACAAGCCTTCAGCTCGCGCGGCACAGATCATTCCGGTGCTTGCCAAACGCGGAATTCACATTGAGTATGCCGACAAGCTAAGCGATCTGACATTAGAGCGATTGAAGGGATTTGACGGACTCATTCTATACGCCAATACGACGGAAATTACTGCCGCCAGTGAAGCTGCGTTGCTGGAGTATGTTGCACAAGGAGGCGGGTTTATTCCGCTGCACTGTGCATCTTATTGTTTCTTGAACTCACCCGCCTACATCGACTTGGTGGGTGCTCAATTTCAAAAGCACGGAGCTGAAATTTTTGCAACCAAGATCATCTCCCCAGAACATCCGATAATGCAAGGTTTTTCCGGGTTTCAGAGTTTCGACGAAACGTACATTCATACCAAGCACAACGAGCGCAATCGGATCGTGTTGGAAGTGCGCGAACAGGGTGGCCAAGCCGAGGGGAAAAAGCAAGAGCCCTGGACATGGGTGCGCACTCATGGAAAAGGACGTGTTTTTTATACCGCATGGGGACACGACCAGCGCACTTGGGGACACGCTGGGTTTCATGCATTGATCGAACGAGGCATCCACTGGGCGTGCGGGCGCGACGAACCGCTGCCGCAACCCTATGTCGACCAAGAAGTATTTCCAATTCCCCAGATGACCGAACTGGCCAGCAAACTGGCGGACTTTGAATACGACGACGTTGGTCCCAAGATTCCGAATTACCCGGTCAGCGAGCGCTGGGGAACAATGGGGAAGAATATTTCTAAAATGCAGAAGCCTCTGCCTGCTTCAGAATCGATGAAACACTTCGTTACACCAGAAGGCTTTCATCTTGAGTTGTTCGTATCCGAGCCTGAGATTCAAGGCAAGCCAATCGCCATGAACTGGGATGAACGAGGACGTTTGTGGCTGTGCGAAACCGTCGATTATCCCAATGAACTGCGCCCGCCCGGCGAAGGACGCGATCGAATTCGCATTTGTGAAGATTCGAACGGAGACGGACGAGCGGACAAGTTCATTGTCTTTGCCGAGCATTTGAGCGTACCGACGGCAATCGAGTTTTATCGAGATGGAGTGATTGTTCAAGCTGGAGTAGAGACGCTCTTTCTGCGCGACATCAATGGCGATGATCGAGCTGATCAGCGTGAGACCTTGATTACCGGTTGGGCCATGAACGACACCCATGGCGGAGTTAGCAATTTTCAATACGGACTCGACAATCGTTATTGGGCGATGCAAGGGTACAATAATTCTCGTCCAAAATTCTCCGCTGGAGAACATCCGGGATTTCGTCAGGGACCTTTTAATTTCGTTGTCCGTGGTCAGACCAATCCTGAGGTCAGCCATGTTGAGTTTGTACGGTCCACCACCAACAACAGTTGGGGGCTTGGCATCAGCGAAGAAGGCTTGATCTTTGCCTCGACTGCGAACCGAGCGCCTAGCTTTTTTGTACCGATTCCAAACCGATACTATGAAAAAGTACGTGGCTGGAATACGAGCCTAATGGCTGAGGCCATTTTTGATACCCATCTTTTCCGCCCCGTGACCGAAAACGTTCGACAAGTCGATCACCACGGTGGCTACACGGCGGGAGCCGGACATGCACTTTATACGGCACGAAACTATCCGCAAGCTTGGTGGAACCGAGTCGCCTTTGTCTGTGGACCTACTGGCCACTTAGTTGGCTCGTTTGTGCTCAGGCCTGACGGAAGCTCCTTCCGCGATTCGAATCTCTTCAACCTCTTGGCCAGCGACGACGAGTGGTCAGCGCCTATCATGGCCGAGGTGGGACCTGATGGAAACGTATGGGTGATTGATTGGTACAACTTTATTGTCCAGCACAATCCAACTCCGCAAGGATTTACGACCGGCAAAGGGAACGCGTATGAAACCGATTTGCGAGACAAGAGCCACGGTCGCATTTACCGAGTGGTCTATAACGGACCAGATGCCAGGCAGTCGCCAGCGCCAAAATTGGCTACTGATAATACGCAAACACTCATCTCCGCATTGTCACATCCCAATCGCTTGTGGCGACGGCATGCTCAAAGAATCTTAGTTGAACAGCAGCCGCGCGATGTCGAGGAAAACCTTTTGCAACTCGTACGTAATTCTGAAGTCGATGCGGTCGGATTAAACGTCGGCGCAATACACGCTCTCTGGACGCTACACGGGTTAGGAGCCATTAAAGTTGAAAACACTCGAGTCTATAACGCGGTCGTGTCGGCGCTCGCGCATCCGGCCGCTGGCGTGCGTCGCAATGCATTGTTGGTCCTGCCTCCATCCAACAGTTCGGTCGAGGCAATTGTAAAGGCCGGAGTTATAGCCGATGCAAATTTGCAAGTGCGTCTAGCTGCACTATTAACGTTGGCGGACATGCCAGAAAACAAAGCTGCCGGAGAAATTTTGGCACAATCCATTCAAGTCCCTCAACACCTAACCGACCGCTGGCTGAAGGAAGCCACGATTTGTGCGAGCGCTCAGCATGCAGTTTCCTTTCTTACCCATTTACTTGGTAGCCAAGAATCTGCTGCGACCAACTCGGATACCAATAACGTTCAGCCGCAAAGCGAAATTCTATCGGTCGTCGCCGAACATTTTGCCCGTGGAAAGCCCGCCGGAGAAGAGATTGCCAGTATCCTCGCCGAAATCAAAAACGTTCAGTCAATAAATGCTCAAGCAATCATCAATGGGCTGGCCCGCGGATGGCCTCGCGACTTTCAACCTGAATTGACTGACAAACTGGAGGCCGAGTTAGATCGCTTGGTCGAACGTCTGCCGATCGCCGCCAGAGGCCAACTCGTACGTTTGGCGGCAAATTGGGGAAGTAGCAAATTGCAAAAACATGCTGCTGAAATCATGCGCGCATTGATGTCGACTGTTGCCAGCTCCACCACCAACGATCGCGAACGCATAACCGCTATCGGCCAAGTCATCGAGATTGCACCTCTGGAACCAGAAATTGTTACTCAGTTATTCGCATCGCTGACCCCGCAAATGTCGCCAGTTGTCGCGTCAAGCTTGATTCGCGCTCTAGCAAATAGCCGTGCCACAAATGTGGCTGAATCTATTCTGCAAGGCTGGGCTCGGCTGACTCCCTCGCTGCGATCTGATGCTGTAGCAGTTTTGCTAGCGCGACCGGAGTCGACCGAAAAAATGCTGGAGGCCATGTCGAACGGCCTGATTTCGGTTACGGACTTGACTCTCGATCAGCGACAAACCTTGCGAAACCACCCGGAACGCAATGTACGTAACACAGCCAATCGCATCCTTTCCAACTCAGGTGGTTTACCCAGTGCCGACCGTCAAAAAATCATCGAGACGTTTCTCACGGCGACTCGCTCCACTGGCAACGTGGCACTGGGCAAACAGGTGTTCACAAAAAACTGTGCGAATTGCCACCGGCATTCGGGCGAAGGGCAGGAGATAGGCCCTGACTTGACTGGTATGGCTGTGCATCCAAAAGCTGAGTTGTTGGTTCACATCTTGGACCCCAGCCGTAGTGTCGAAGGAAATTTTCGGCGCTATACGTTGTTGACAGCCGATGGCAAAGTAATCGCTGGAATGTTAGCCGCAGAGTCCTTGACGGCGGTCGAGTTGGTTGATGCTGAAGGCAAGCGACACTCTATTTCGCGTGCTGATATCGAACAACTGTCTGCAACTGGGAAGTCCGTCATGCCGGAAGGATTCGAGGCGCAGATACCACTGCCCGCGATGGCAGACTTGCTGGAATTCCTCACTGCAAAAGGTCAATTCGTTCCGTTGCCACTGGCCAGCGTTGCGACGGCGGTCAGCACAACTGGTTTATTTCACAATGGCGGCAATGGACCAGACCGAATGGTCTTTGAGGACTGGCAGCCACGTTCCTTTGCCGGCGTACCGTTCCAACTGGTTGACCCACTTGGCAAGTCGCGGCGCAACATAGTTATGCTGTACGGCCCAAATGGCACTCAGCCCCCTAAGATGCCGCGTAGCGTAACCTTGCCATGCAACATGGTTGTCAAGAATCTCCATCTGCTCAGCGGTGTGAGCGGCTGGGGCTTTCCCGCATCGCCAACGGGCTCGACCAGCATGATAGTCCGCTTTCACTATGCCAATGGACAGACCGAAGATCATGCTTTGAAAAACGGCATTCACTTTGCTGACTACATCCGACGTATCGATGTACCCGATTCTCAATTTGCGTTCCAACTCCGCAATCAACAGTTGCGATACTTGGCTGTTCAACCCAAACAGCGAGAAGTTGTCCGGGAAATTGAGTTGGTAAAAGGAAATGACTCAAGCGCTCCGATGGTGATGTCGATGACCGTCGAACAATTTCACACGGGTCTGAACTAACAACGCTTTTGGCCCTACCAAAAAAATCGGCGCTGGACGCACAGCCCGACAGGTACGAGGTTCATCGAATTCGCGTGCACGATTCGAAAGCGGCACAGTGCAATGGAAAATCCAGATGCTCGAGTAAGTGAAATTACTCGTGCGGATATTTTCGTTCAGAGAACGTGCGCCGCAATTTGGTTAACTTTCTCAACAGACACCTTATGGAATTGCCTCGTCTCGTTACAATACTCTGTTCGCGAACCGAAATTATTTCCCGAACATGTAACCACGACATGCACGGGAACGTAAGTTTGGGGTGGCATTGTAGATGAAATGTGGCATTGTAGAAGGATAATGCCAAGCGGTACTTCTTTATCCGTTTTTTACTGCGAGGTGTCTCTGATGAGCGATAGCGAATTGACGGATCGTGCGACTGCGATTCGTCAAAAACTGACGCAACTCAGGGACAGTCTTTGACTTTGCTGGAAAGTCGGCACGGGTTTCTGCCATTGAACAATTGATGGCCGGAGCTGAGTTTTGGGGCAATCAAGAGCGCGCACAACAGACTGTGGCTGAACTGAAAAGCCTGCGCAGTGTTGTTGGACCCTTAAAGACAGCGCTGGATGCAGTTGCCGATTTGGATGGATTGATCGAGATGTTGGTCGAAGACCCATCGGTTCGCCAGGAGGTCGTCGCTGAGATCGATCGTTTGGAACACGAAGTCGACCTACTCGAAATCAAAGCGATGCTCAATGGACCGCATGATGCCGATGGCGCACTGCTCAGCGTCAATGCACGTGACGGCGGTGTCGATGCAAACGATTGGGCCGAAATGGTCTTGCGAATGTACATAGCCTGGGCCGAGAAAAATGGTTACGAAGTCGAACTGCTCGATCGGCAGGATAATCTTGAGGCCGGAATTACGCAGGCCACGATTGCGGTTCGAGGGCCGATGGCTTATGGCTACCTCAAAGGAGAGGAGGGGATGCATCGTTTGGTGCGAATTAGTCCATTTAACGCCGAAGGAAAGCGACAAACCAGTTTTGCTGCGGTTGACGTGTCGCCCGAGATCAACGATTCGTTTGAAGTGGAAATTGCTGAAAAAGATGTGCGCGAGGATACTTACCGAGCCAGCGGGGCCGGTGGTCAGCACGTTAACAAGACCGATAGCGCAGTCCGATTGACACATATACCCACAGGCATCGTAGCTTCATGTCAAAGTGAACGGAGTCAACACAAGAATCGGTCCCTTGCATGGAAAATGTTGCGTGCTCGGTTGGCTCGCGTAGAAGAAGAGCGTCGCGAGGCGGAACAACTCGCCAAATACAAGAATAAGGCTCGCGTGGGCTTTGGGTCCCAGATTCGTAACTACTTTCTGCATCCAGAACAGCGCGTAAAAGATTCTCGCACCGAGTATTTGCAGAACAGCTTTCACGATGTCATGGGTGGCGATATCCAAGGTTTTCTGGAATCATTTCTGCGTTGGCGCATGCAACAGAATGCGGAATTGATGAATTGAACGATCGTCCGCGCCCATGTATTGAACATTGATGAAGAAGCTAAGGCATTCTGTACGATGACAAAAGCCACTGAACGACAACCACATTCACTCGCCCTTGACGGAGGTTCTCTGGGTACGCTGCAATTCACGTGGCGCGGTGATCGGTATTCCCATGCATGGTCAGGTGGTAAGGCGGTTGATTTGAAGGAGCCAGTGCTTGAGTCAATCGAATCTGACAGCTCAGCCTTGTGGCCGATCAGTCCACCACTGCAACAAATTCACCAGCAGCAGTTCGACGATGGTCGCCAAGTAATCTTCGGAGTTGGCATGTCTGGTCGCGGGCATTGGTCGGCCAGTTTTACGCTTATCCCCGAGCTTAACTGCTGGATTGTCGAACTAGCGTGCCGATCCCCGTTGATTCCTGAACTGCTCAGTTGTGCCTATCGTTTGCGAGGCGATTGGGTCAACGCAAATGGCGAAGCGTGGCTTTTGCACTGTGGCCTAAACACCATTCGGCTCGAACCCATATCGCCCAGCAGCCGTGGCAGCGAATCCATTCCTGGAGAGCTACACATTTCACCACTAAATCTCCCGTCCTCTCACCCATCTACAACGCAATGGGCCTATCGCCTGAAGTGGATCAACTCACCTCAGTAGCCTGCCACTGTCCAGGATTAGGGTAGCATTTTGCTGCCATGATCGTTGGCGCATAACCTGCCTGTAAATTGACGGATATCTCGCTGCCAGACAACATCGCAAAGCCTGATTGGAAAGAGGTTATACTGTGGCTGTGGTCTAAGGCTGAAATACTTGGCCGAACAGAACAATGGACTTTGCGAGTTTTCCAATTGCGATTGGCTGTATGATGAGACGACTTGAACTTGCCGAAAACCCATGCGCTCTGTGGTTCGGCCACATGCTCTGCGAACGGATTGCCGCTACCGTGATAGGTATTGCAGTTTTGGGGCTAAATCCGCTTCTGGCGCAAACCGACGAGTTGGTGCAAGTCAATTTTTCCCGTGAAGTGCGTCCGTTGCTCGTTCGGCAGTGTTTCCCTTGTCATGGTCCAGATGAGAAGACACGAGAAGGAGATCTTAGGTTGGACGTCGCAGAGCTGGCGACCTCTCTATTAACCAGTGGACGGCGTGCGATTGTGCCTGGCCAGCCGCAGCAGAGCGAGTTGATGAGGCGCGTAACATCAGCGGACGAACAAGATCGCATGCCGCCACCTGGCCATCATGACGCACTTTCTCCAGATCAAGTGAAAGTCTTGAGAAACTGGATCGCCCAGGGGGCGGGCTATACCGAACACTGGTCATTTCAACAGGTGTGTGAACCGGAATTACCAAGCGTTCGCGATAGGAATTGGATTCGGTCTGCGATCGATACCTTTGTTCTGGCGGGGCTCGAAGCCAGGGGAATTCAACCAGCTCCCGAGGCCGATAGAACAACTTTGATTCGAAGGGTGACATTGGACCTCACTGGGATTCCGCCAACTCCCGATGAAGTAAGAAAATTCTTAAGCGATAGCCGTCCTGACGCATACGAGCGCGTTGTCGAGCGATTGCTTTCTGCGCCTGGGTTTGGCGAACGATTTGGTCGGCATTGGTTGGACATGGCTCGTTATGCAGACAGTAATGGTTACCTCGGCGATGAACTGCGGCCATATGCTTGGCTGTACCGCGACTGGGTAATTGATGCGATCAACACAGATATGGCATTTGATCAATTCACTGTTGAACAATTCGCTGGTGATTTATTACCAGACGCATCCGACCAGCAACGGATTGCGACTGGTTTCTTGCGCAATTCGCTCGACAATACTGAAGCAGGTTCCGATCGCGAAGAGAACCGAGTAAAAGCGTTGGTCGATCGCGTCAGTACATTGGGAAGTGTTTGGCTCGGTCTTTCAGTCGCATGCGCCGAGTGCCATGCGCACAAATACGATCCCATTCCTCAGGAAGATTTTTATGGATTGTTTGCTTTCTTCAACGACGCCGATGATGTCGACATGCCAATCTCGATGCCTGACGAGATGCGAACTTTCGAATCCAACAAATCCAGATGGGATGAACGGCGAAAAGAATTGGTGAACCAGTTCCGCCATCACTGGGCTAACGACTCCGAGGCTGTTCGATCTTCAGATATCGATTCATTGATATTGATTCTTTCAACCGTTGAGAAACAACGTAAGCCCGATCAAATTCGCTTGCTCGATGACCTGCGCAAGCAGGCTGCCGCCAATACACTTGCAGCAATGCGAGCGGTAGAACAACATGTGGCAACCGAGCCTGTTCGTCCCAATCCAAAAGTCCGTGTTGTGGCTCAGCGAAAAGAAAATCGCCCGACTTTCGTTCATCAGCGCGGCGATTACCGGCGTGTGGGTAACAGCGTTGTACCAGCCACATTGTCAAGCCTACCACCGCTGGCAACCAACTCTGCCAGAGCAACCCGTGTGGATTTAGCTCGTTGGTTGGTCGCCGACAACAATCCATTGACACCGCGAGTTGTAGTTAATCACTTGTGGCGAGTATTGTTTGGTCAAGGACTGGTTACAACGGAAGATGATTTTGGAGTCAATGGTCGACCTCCCAGTCATCCTGAACTGCTTGACTGGTTGGCCAGTCGTATGTTGCATAATGGCTGGAGTCGCAAAGAACTTGTGAGAATGGTTGTATGTTCCGCAACTTATCGACAAGCCTCTACCACGCGGCCCGAATTACTGGCTCGCGATCCGCTCAATTCGTGGTTGGCTAGACAGAATCGGTTTCGTTTAGAAGCGGAAGCCATTCGTGACGCAGCGCTGCAGGCGAGTAGTTTGCTGACTCGTCAGATCGGCGGGCGGAGCATTCGGCCTCCCCAGCCGGCATACATTACATCCATCAGTCGCAATTTAGATTGGCAGGAAAGTAAGGGTGCCGACCGGTATCGGAGAGGATTGTATATTCTCCTGCGTCGTGCAACTCCTTACCCCGTGCAAATACAGTTTGATGCACCGGAGGCTACGGTAGCTTGTACTCAGCGGCAGCGAACCAATTCGCCACTGCAAGCATTGACGTTGTTAAATGATCCAGTATTTGTCGAATGTGCAAAAGAACTGGGGACTCGAATCCATCTAATGCACAGCGACGATTTTGACGTAAAGTGCGATGAATTGTATTATCGTTGCCTCGGACGTGCGCCCCATCCTGCAGAACGACTCAGAATGCGAGTTGTTTACGATGAAATTCAAATTGAATTGCGTTCATCACCCCATGCGGCTGACCTTTTCCTAGGCCAGGATACCTGTGGCAGCGAGGCAACACAAACGGCTGTCAACCGAGTATCGTGGATGATACTAAGTCGTGTGATCATGAATTTAGATGAATTTATCACGCGCGAGTAAACTTGAACAACGATTGCAGTTGATGACAAGAGCTTAGTTTATTGAATCCGACTTGAATCGCCATGGAAAACTCCACAGCACTAGCGAACCTACGACGCCAGTTTTTGACGGGAAGCCTAGGAATGGCTGGCTCGCTGGCTCTGACGACGTTGTTGCACCGGGATGGGCTGACAATTGCTCGGGGCAATAGCAAACCAGCGACTCCACATCTATTATCTCCACGCGAGCCTCACTTCCCGGCACGTGCGAAAAACTTGATCTACATCTATCTGGAGGGTGGGCCCAGCCAGATGGATTTATTTGATCCGAAACCCAAGCTAAACGAACTGGACGGCCAGCCACTACCCGAATCGATGCTGAAGGACGTGCAATTTGCGTTTATTCAGCGCGAAGGCACACGGTTGATGGCGACGCCACGAAAGTTCTTACCTTGCGGCGAGTGTGGTACACAATTCAGCGATCTGTTGCCACATATTGGCTCATGTGCCGACGATATTTGTTTGATTCGGTCGATGCATACCAACCAGTTTAATCACGTGCCGGGCCAATTGATGATGAACACGGGCTCGCCGCTCTCGGGCCGCCCCAGCTTGGGATCTTGGTTAAGCTACGGTTTAGGAAGTGAATCGGCGGATCTGCCGGCGTTCGTAACGCTTGTCAATGTAGGCCGTGGAATACCTGGTGGTGCTGCCAGTTGGTCAAGTGGCTTTCTACCGAGTACGTACTCGGGGACGCAGTTTCGTAGTGATGGGGAAACTGTCTTTAATCTTAGCAACCCGCCCGGAGTCAATTCTCAAATACAAGCCGCCACGATTCGCGCTATCAACGACCTAAACCGCATGCGCTTGCACACGACGGCAGATTCTGAGGTGCTCAGCCGAATCAACTCGTACGAACTGGCCTTCCGCATGCAGACTTCGGCTCCTGAGTTAGTCGATTTGCGAGACGAAACGCAAGCCACGCTGGATGCCTATGGAGTCGACCGCACTGAACCACCAGTGAAGTCGAATTTGGGAGGCGTCGGAAATTTCCGTCCTTTCGCACGCAACTGCTTGTTGGCTCGACGATTAGTCGAACGTGGCGTGCGTGTGGTTTGTCTCTTTCACGCCTCATGGGATCATCATTCGTCACTCAACAGTGGGCTTACTCATAACTGCTTAATGGCTGACCAACCCATTGCGGCTCTGCTCAAGGATTTAAAACAGCGAGGACTGTTAAACGATACTCTGGTCGTTTGGAATTCAGAGTTTGGCCGAACGCCACTAGGCGAAAATCGAGCTGGCGCAAGGTCAGTGACCGGTCGTGACCATCATCCCTACGCCTTCAGTATGTGGATGGCAGGTGGTGGAGTGAAGGGAGGCCAAGTAATCGGCGAAACAGACGAAATTGCATGGGGAGTCGCTCGTGATGGAGTTCATGTACACGACTTGCAAGCGACTTTATTACATCTTTTTGGTCTCGATCACACTCGGTTGACGTATCGGTTTCAAGGCCGAGATTTTCGATTGACTGATATCGCGGGCAATGTAGTCCACAGGGTATTTACCTGATCAATCTCTGGCATTGGCCATCACTTAGTTGGACAGCGCTACATTGCGCACTAAATATGGTCCCAAGCACGACCTAGGTTGTGTTTAACCACGTTTAATTTAATCCCGCGCGGCGTCCCCCCGCCCTGGCTCGCCTCACACACAGAACTAACGTCGCAACGGTTAATGCCGGGCTGTTAATAACTCGCTTGCGAGTTCAGTGAAGAGAAGATTGTATAAATTCCGCAATGAAGCGGCATGAGTCTTTGCTCGTTCGGGGATTTTAGTAGCTCCAATAAACAAAAACCGCGAGCAATTATGCTCGCGGTTTCGTTGAGTTCCGAGTTGTCTGGGCAATTAGACTACAGAGAGCCGCCTGCCAAGAAATCTTCAGATTCTTCTTGGATAATGATGCGAGGAGTTACCGTCATCATCAACGTGCTGGTCTCGCGACCAACTGCGGTATTCTTGAACAGGCGGTTGACGTAAGGGATCTTGCTCAGAATTGGGATTCCACGTTCCACTCGACCTTCACGCATACGCTTGATACCACCTAACAGAATCGTACCACCATCAGGTACACTGACCGTTGTGGAGACTGAGGTCTGTGCTTGACTGGGTTGCTGGACAGTCGTACCAGTCACGACGGTTTCCTCGTCGTCTCGTTCGCCTGTAACCTTGCCCGTTGGGTCAAGAACGTTGGTACCAGTGCGTGTGGTCTCAGTTCCTTCAAATGTGAAGGTGTCAACGCGATCGATCCGCGTGAACGTCGGATTGAGCGTCATGCGGACATATTTCTTGTCCTGTGACACAACCGACTGAACATTCAAAATCGTTCCTTCATTCAGGACGGTGATCACTGGTTGCTGGGCAACCGCAAAGTCACCTACTACTGGAATCAAACCGGTTACAAACGGTCGTTGCACCGTGTCGTTAATCGATGCAAACTGCCCATCGAACATCGTTACCCGTGGTGCTTGCAAGACATTCGTGCGTTGGTCGCCCTGCGCGGCTTCCATGAAGAAAAACATTTCCAGGTCGCTGAGGATAGCAAAGCCAAAGTTGCCTGCTGTCGCAGCGTCGAAACCACCGAAGGCTGGAATTGCTGACGTAAAACCACCTTGTCGGAAAGTGAGATCAAAGTCTGCTGTAGGCGAGAAGTTCTGGTTGACGAAGTTCGTGCTCATACCCACCGTGACACTGTTCCCTTGATCTTCCGGAGGCAAATTCGATACGTTGTCGTCGATCTTCATGTCGAAATCGACGCCGATTCGTTCGAAGAAGTTGTCGTTCAGCGTTATAAACTTGACTTCGATCGTGACCTGCAAGTCTTGCAACTGGCGCAGTGCTTCGAGCAAATCGGCGATGCGTTCATGAGTTGTTTGCGGGGCACTGACAACAAGCGACAAGTTGCCAGGGTAGGGTGTCAGCGTGCTGGCACCACCATTTTGCAGCCAGGAATCTGGTTCTACGGTTTGCTGAATCAGCGTGACCAGAGTATCGAAATCGGCTGCTGAAGCGCCACCTCCAACTGGAACTTGATTGTTAGGGAACGATCCGGACGAACCGTAACCTAACATTGGATTGAAACCGAATGCAGGTCCGCCACCATTTCCTGGTACCGGCCAAGGAATCATGCCACCGGGCAACGGATTGACACCATGGGGAGTGACTTGGCCTAGTACGTTGGCATTGGGGTTTATTGAATTGGCTGCTGCGTACTGCAACGGCGAAGCGTTGGCTGCTGTCGATCCTCCCTGGACGATCAAGCCTCGGCCGAGCGATTCATAGGCCGAACGGATGGCCCCACCCATCCCCGAGTTGTAATCGGAGATGAAATTGGGAATGGGCAATACCAAGTCACCTACCTTATAGGTTTCCTGTACCAAGGTCTTGGACGCGCTTCCCGCCGCCGTAATTAGCAACACGTCATTTTGCACGTCGAAATCTAAACCGTTTTCGTGCAACAGCAGGTTCAGCGCACTGCGTACCGAGATCATTGATGGGAGGTTCAGCGACACAGGCGCATCGGCCTTCAATCCTTGCGACGCCAACGCAGCTCGGTCGATGTGGATGGGAATGCCAGTCGCTTCGGAAATGGTCTTGGCCACATCGGCCAATGGACGGTTGTCGAAATCGACTGAAATTGGTTGTCGAAGCTGTTCCCAAATACGAGCTTCAGCAGGGCTCATTTTAGACTCTTGTTTAGCCAATCGCGCTCGGTTGTGCGACAGGGCTTCCCAAGTCTTAGCGTCTGGGAACAACAGTGGCATGCGATCGTCAAAAGGTTTCGACGCTTCTTCGACATTGAACATTGCATCTGCAAACAGATCTTCTTTATCGGCCTTCAGTTGTTCATTCTCAACGATGCGTTTTTGCAGTCGAGCGTTTTGATACAACACAGTAGCGATGGTGGAGTTCGGATCGAGTTGCCCGACTTGTTTGGCGACGACTTCTGCCTCAGCGATACGTCGCTCGTCCATCAAATCATTAAATGTCTCGACCAGCGAGGCGATTTGTTGATCAACCTTGGCTCGCTCTTCAGTTTGCAGCGATACTTGTTCGTTGATCTGGCGATTGCGCATATTCTGCTCGATCGCTGAACGATTCTGTGTCATATACAACTGATGAGCTGTGATCGCTCGATCGACGATCGACAGCATTTGTTTACGTGCGGCTCCGTCAAGATCAGCGTCCGATACACGAGTCCGCAAGGCTTGCAATCGTTCGGCAACTACTTGAGGATTTGCTTCGCGTTCCGCTTCGGCTCGTGCGATTTCGCCTGTGATTTCACTGATCAGTCGAGTTCTTGTGGCCAAACTTTCTTGATCAACCGTATCCAATGGGCTAGCTGCAACTTCTTCTGCGCCACCGCGCTGTGATTGAACTGATTGCAACCCCATTAACTTGTCTTTAATTTGAGTTCGCAGGGCGGGATCAAGTTCCCCTTGGTACTGCCAAGCTTGTTTGAACAGCTCGACGGCGCGGTCGCGATTGCCTTCATTCAGTGCTTGCATACCTTGGCGATAGAGTTCATCACCACTGGCACCACTGGTTGGCGTTGCTGGAATAACCGCTGGACGCAACTCAGTCTGGCTGGCCGCCGCCTGGACTTGGCTGCCATCGAGTACCGGATTAAATACTCCGGGCTCAACGCCATTATCATCCGACCGAATCGAACCGGTCGCTGCAACAACTCCCGTTGGTCCCGCAGGGGCCGAAGCTACTGTTTGTCCAACTGTTAAGCTTGGCATTTGACCAGCAGCGGCGGTTGGCGCCGTGACCGGTCGGACTTGTGTTGTCCTTAACAATGCAGCCAGCGACACTTCGACCGGAGGAAGTGACTCTCCGGCTCGTTTGACTTCCGTAACCAGCACACCCTCCGCCCGCAACTTCACGTCCAGGTCGACCATGCGAGCATGGATCTGGGGAATTTGCGGATCATTCTGAGCCAACTTTTGACGGCCGCGCAGAGCTTCGGCAAAAGCCGTCGCAGATCCTGTTAGGTCCTTCTTCTTGGCCAATTCGAATGACATATCCAACCAACGCATAATGTGTTCAGCGTTGAGAGTGACCGGCTGGTTAGCCTGCACTCCCGAAGGCGCTGATGCGGTTGGCTGCGGCAACAAGGGAGGCAACGATGGAAGTTGCGCTTGTGCGTACGCAAAGTTTGAAGCAATTCCTGAAACGATGACTGCCGGAAGCCATTTGGCCCGAGGGGTCGCCGAGGAGGCCCATCGGCAAAGTCTTCGAACCTTTTGACGAGCTATTTCCTGACTCAAC
>CAZVBC010000113.1:0-18708 GCA_964625155.1 uncultured Pirellulaceae bacterium | reverse complement strand
ATGTTCCATTTCATCGAGCCACAACTCCCTATACGATGAACCACAACTCTGGAAAGGTCAGGCCTCTCTTTTGGGGGTGCAGTTGGTTGAGGCCGGTTTCGGCGCACGAAGTCGCCGCTGAAATCGCCCTCAAGCCTGATCGGCCACGAACAGATTCCGCACTTGGGAGCGGGTCTATTCGACTTCGTTGAGCCGATGACGGTGACACGCTTTTCGCTGCGGGGCGAAAATCATGGTGTTCCGCACTCCCTAACGGCATCAATTCTGTTCCTTCACCAGCGTCCGGACGAGCCATTCCATGGGGCTCAAATTTCGCTATCCGGTTGTTCGAACCAGAGTCGCAGACAACCGTCGCGATCACCACGACGACTCGGTTCAAAACAAGGTATCGGTCGCCATGTCAGAATCGCTTGAGGAGCGGCAAGTATTTTTAGGACAGTAACTTACGTCGATTGTTTCCCTAGAATATGCCGCTGGCGAAAGCTTGGTGGACTACGTGAACTCTAACGCTATCCCGCATCGGAACCACCGATTTATCTTCACACAAAACAACCTTTTTAGGTTGTGGCAGAATGGCGTACAGTTCACTGGATTCACCGCAGAATTTTTTTCTGGATGCCAAATTATTCTTACTAACACTTGGAACTTCTGCCGCCAACGATTGCCTGGTCGGCAGATCTTCGCTTAAACTAATCACCCTCAGTGTGTTGATGAAAATCTGCCACCAAGTTGCAGTTTTGGGCTTGCCGGTATTAACCATGGAAACAGCGAACGCAGCGTATGAAATAACCGACTTCAACCGGCTCAACGGTGTGGCATGTCCGTGTGGAGTCGCTCGACGTGGCTTGATGCAGGACCCCGCCGTACCTTATTCGCTACACCTGACCAGCATACAAATCGATGCTAAACGTCATTATCACCGCCGCATTACTGAGACATACTTCATATTGCAATGTGAACCAGATTCCTACATGGAACTTAACGATGAACAGATTCCGGTTCATCCCGAGATGGCCATTACCATTCGTCCGGGGACTTGGCATCGTGCTGTAGGGCAGATGAAAGTCGTAATTGTCGCTTCGCCCAAATTTGATCCAGCGGACGAATGGTTGGTGTAGGCGAAGCCGTTTTATCTTATCAACTCTCTATTCCCTCAAATAATAAACGATGAAGACCAGCGAACTCAAAGCCTCGTTGCTAATACTTTTATCTTTTGTATGCGGTATGATCGCCGTAACCGCCACCTCGCAATTTGAATCGCGCCAGCAACAGGACCTTCCTGGGACGTTAGCGACCGTTCCGCTCAACAATACCGTTCCGCTCAACAATACCGTGCCACTCAATAATACCGTGCCACCCAACAATATTGCATTGATGAATTCCGAATCGACGTTGATTGGCCAAGGACAGGTTGGTTACGTAGGGCAAATTAGATTGGGTCAATGATTTCGATGACCAGCGCACATTCGACTGTTCCAGCGATCAGGTACGTTGCTATTGGTACAAGATTGTTGAGTCCTTGTGTGACGTATGGCGTACAGGAATTTGGTTGAAATCCATGATGAAGTTTGTGCTGGATGTTGGAAACTGTTCTCGCGACCATGCCTCAATTAAAAGGCTGATTGAAACCAAGTTTTCTGCCACGGTTGTTCAGGCAGATGTTGCCGACGATACGCTCGACCAACTACGATCTCGTGCATTCGATTTAGTGCTGATCAATAGAAAGCTCGACAGTGATTACTCAGATGGAATGGAGATCATCAAAATACTAAAAGCAGATGAGAATTTGCATTCGGTGCCAGTCATGTTGGTAACTAACTATGTTGAACATCAGGATTTGGCTGTAGCGAACGGGGCATTGCGAGGATTTGGCAAACTCGAACTCGGCACACTGGAGACCGAAGGTAAGCTCCGAGCGGTCTTGGGTTAAGGGGATTTTTATTATTCAGGGATGGTCTATGGCTCAAGCTGCATGGCTTCCAATTCTCTTGGCGTTAACGGCCGGTTGCGTAATGGCCATCCAGCCTGCAGTGAACGGTGCGTTGGCAGGCCAATGTGAGCACCCGCTACAGGCATCCATTATCAGTTTTGCCACTGGGCTATTGGCATTGGTAATCGTGGCCTCAGCTTTGCGCACCGGCACACCATCGTTTACCAAACTCGGTACGTTGCCAGCTTGGGCTTGGACCGGCGGTTTGATTGGGACTTATATGGTCACTGTTTCTCTGCTTGTGGCACCGAAATTGGGAGCCGCTCGTTGGATAGCACTGGTCTTGAGTGGTCAGATCGGCATGTCGTTGGTGTTGGATCATTTTGGATGGCTGGGATTCTCACAGCAACCGTTGAATTGGACTCGGTGTATGGGCATTATCGCACTTTTGCTGGGCATTTACCTGGTAATGAAGCATTAGCACACACGATTGCTAATACGACCTGACGAATCCATGCCGCCAGTACAGTGAATGTCTTTGAGCACATTGGCCATCTTTTAGGTATGAGGGTCCGTAATGACCACGGAACGAGCATTGAATGATAAAGTGGCGATAGTGACTGGCGCCGCGCGAGGTATCGGTGCAGCTAGTGCAATTGCCTTGGCGCGAGCTGGGGCGAAAATTGCGGTGAATGATATCCTTTCTCCTGAAGCGACCGTCGACACAATTCGGTCCGAAGGTGGACAGGCCATGGCGGTTGTGGCTGATGTTACGGACCAACCAGCGGTCGAGGCGATGGTAAACCAAGTTCGCGAGCACTTTGGACGCTTGGATCTAGCGGTATCCAATGCGGCATACAGTGATCGCGAGTTGTTTTATCGAGCAAAAATGGAGGGCTTTGAACGTACCATCAACGTATGCATGTGGGGACCATTTTATCTTTTTCGTGCTGCAGCCCAGATCATGATCGCACAAGGGCAAGGGGGCGCAATGGTCTGTGTGAGTTCTCCGCACGCGAATAAGGCCATTCCTGGCTCGATGGCTTATAACATGGGCAAAGCTGCTGTGGATCAAATGGCTCGTACTGCCGCAGTGGAATTGGCTGAGTATCGGATAAGGGTAAACATCGTTCATCCGGGATGGACCGATACGCCAGGTGAACGCAAGTTTTTTGCAGAAGAGGAATTGATGTCCCGTGGAAAAGGATTGCCGTGGGGCCGACTTGCCCGTCCAGAAGAAATTGCTCGAGGTGTTGTGTTTTTGTGTGACCCAGCTAGCGATTACATCAATGGATCGACACTCAACATCGACGGCGGCAGTTTGTTGCCACACCAAGAAATGTTTCGTATTAAGAAGTAAACTTCGAGCCTGTTAGCCACTTTGGCGATTCTCTCAATTGATGGATGCATTGTAATCATGAGTAATTCGGAAATCGAAGCTGGTTCTCCCATCGCTTCCAACACTCAGGCAGACCCAACCTGGAAACCCGTGTCCAGTAAATTGAGGCGACTGTTAGGCGTGATGATGGAGAAGGCTAGAACAACTCCCGATGCCTACCCGATGACCCTCGCGGGTTTGGTGACTGGCGCCAATCAAAAGAGTAATCGGCATCCGCTGACGAATCTGACGAGCGAACAAGTCGAAGATGGATTGGCGGAGTTGAGGAAAATCGGGGCAGCAGCCGAGGTGCATGGCAGTGGTCGAGTTCCCAAGTACCGACATTACGGTTACACGTGGTTGGGCGTCAAAGGTGCCGAAGCGGCTGTGATGACCGAGCTGCTCCTGCGTGGTGAACAAACCATGGGAGACTTGCGAGTAAGAGCTAGCCGGTTCGAACCGATAGCGGACTTGGGAACGCTACAGGGAATTATTAAGCAATTGACCGAACGAAATCTGGTCATTGCCCTCACGCCACCGGGACGCGGCCAGTTATTTACGCACAACTTGTATCTACCAGATGAATTGCTGGCGCTGAAAAATAAATTCGCCGGACATACTGGTGAAGATGAATTTATTGGGTCCGGTACAGCCGCCGCAACCGCTTCGAATTTGGCCAATGTTTCTACTTCTATCGGACCCGCCAGCAGTGTCGATTTGGTCACCGAAGTTGCTGCACTCCGAGATGAAGTAGCCACTTTGAAGTCAGCGTTAGATGACTACGCCTGTCGACTGGAAAAGCTTGAGAGCCTCATGAACTGAATGATTTCGGGTAGCAATAAAAATAGGGATCTCGGGCATGGCTTCAAGAAAACTCGCCACGGCTTGACTGATCACCATTTGGTAACATTGCGTCTTTCGAATTGATCGTAAATATCGGCTTATAAGACCCTAGAAACTTGCCACCTGCGGACCTTGCAAGTCATGACCAGTGGGATTCTGTCGGAAATAACGATCGCGCATACTTTGCGGATGGTCTGAATTCCAAAGTTACATTTCTAAGTAGCAAAAGAGAAAATATTGCAAACCTGCCGGTCAGCACATGGCCAGAGTGTATGGTTGCCTACTGCCCAAAGCTGTCAACATTTAGTAACGTACTGACCTGTTTAAAGTTAGCGGGTTTTCGGAAGTCTGTCGCAAGGAGATCGGCGTGGTAATTCTATTTGTAATCGCGGCAATATTCTTCATAGGCTATGTGTGCATAGCATTGGAGCATTCGTTGCATATCAACAAGGCCGCGTCAGCTTTGTTTACGGGCGTTGTTTGCTGGACTTTTTACGCGTTGAACGCTGGCTCGATGATCAAGCCTGAAGATATTCCTCATTGGTTTACCGAGAGTTTGGCCAGCCATGGTGGAAGCCATGGTCATTCTGATCATGCGCATATGGCCATGGACTATCTATTGCAGGGGCAACTTGGCCACGGACTAGCGGAAATAGCTGGCATTTTGTTTTTCCTGCTAGGTGCGATGACGATCGTGGAACTGGTGGACGCGTTTGAAGGATTCTCGATCATCACCGAACGTATCAAGGCCCGAAGCAAGGTTCAATTGCTGTGGATTATTTCCTTCGTCACATTTTTCTTGTCAGCCGTGCTCGATAATTTGACTACGACGATTGTAATGGTTTCTTTGTGTCGCAAGTTAATCGCAGAAAGAGAGACTCGCTTGTTTTTTGCCGGCATGATCGTCTGCGCTGCGAATGCTGGAGGTGCATGGACGGTAATCGGTGACGTGACGACCACAATGTTGTGGATCGCTGGCAAGATCTCGCCGGTACGAGTAATGTTACAGCTTATTATTCCGAGCATAGTGTGCCTGGTCATTCCACTGATGATCTTATCGATGTGGATGAAGGGGGACGTTGATCGACCAACAACAGAAGATGAGCACAAGCACAAGAAGAACTTGACTCACCAACAGCAAAGCCTGATGTTTTATCTTGGATTGGCTGCTCTGTTATCAGTTCCAGTTTTCAAGATGGTTACACACTTGCCACCATACATGGGCATGCTGTTGAGCTTGAGCGTAGTGTGGATCGTCTCAGAGGTCATTCGCCGAGACCTGGACGAGTATACTAAGAGCACCACGCACGTCGTGGAAATACTTAAGCGAGTTGACAGCAGTGCCATTCTGTTCTTCTTGGGAATCCTGTTAGCGATTAACTGCTTGGCTGCAACCGGCGTATTGCAAGCCGCCGCAAACGGGTTGAACACTGCCATCGGCAATCAAAGTTTGATCGCTATTATGATCGGCTTGATCTCCAGTGTGGTCGATAACGTGCCGCTAGTGGCTGCGGGAATCAAGATGTATCCACAATATGAAATCGATCATAATTTCTGGCAGTTTCTTGCGTATTGTGCGGGGACCGGTGGCAGTTGCTTGATCATTGGATCGGCTGCAGGTGTGGCTGCTATGGGAATGGAGCGAATCGACTTCATTTGGTATTTGCGCAAAGTTGCTCCTTGGGCTCTGTTGGGGTATTTGTCCGGAGCAGGCGTTTACTGCCTAATGTTTGGGGCCTCCTAATACGACGGTATCGAGCATCAAGCATCGAGCATCAAACCCACTAATTGACACTTACAAATACTTAGCCAGCGGGCCGCCACGAGTTGCCCGCTGGTCGACTTTTGCGGTGACCTGCGGGTCTTCTACCAACGGCTCAGCATGATGTGGTTTGATGCGTGCATCGATCACCAAACTCCCTCGGCAACCAAAGTGTTTGTTATCAACGAACGCCTCGATTCCATAGACATCGCTGGCTGGGTTGCTGCGCGTAAAAGTAACCCACAGGAAGTTGTTCATCGAACGCACAGTAAAGTGGCTGTCGTTGACGATCACGATTAAACGAAATTGGCAAAGTGGATGTGAAGTACTTAGTTTATCGCACTGCCGCTGTAAGCTAATTTGATCTTCGATGCTGCTATATTTTGGTCCTTCGATTGCTAGAATTCCTGGTTGCACCACTCGTGGATTTTTCCAACCATCGGGCAAAGGCAACTGGCTGGGGAGCGAATTAGCCAATTCGAATCGCCCAGGTCCTGCAGCAGCGATGACCAGCTTTGAACCCGCATTTAGTCCATCGCCTGAATAATCCAGTGTATCGATTGTGGTACGCGTGTGGAAATGCAAGTCCCGCTGCCAATCGGCTCGAGCAAGAACATGCCCTATAAACTCTTGCTCGTCGTGAAGATTCAGGTTTTCGGCCGCTTGCCGATCAGCAATCATCAGGTACTTGGCGAGCGATAGTTGACCTTGACCAAGAATGGCACAAGCTTGTGTCAGTAGTTCTTGAGGACGTGCAGATCGTTGGTAGGGGGTGTAACGTTCACTACCTATCGCCAGTAGCAATGGGTGGACACCCGCCGCATCGACAGCGTGAACACCTTCGACGCCCGGCAAGACCGTAGGAATAATTGGATCGGTTAATTCATGAATCAGTTTTCCGAAGGTCGTGTCTTCCTGGGGCGGGCGTCCAACCACGGTCGTCGGCCAAACAGCACCTTCGCGATAGTACACACGATATACGTTGAGCAGTGGAAATCCATGAACTTTTGCGTAGTAACCCAAATGATCTCCAAATGGTCCTTCTGGTTTTAATCGGGTGTTGTCCACCAATCCAGTAATGCAAAAATCCGCATCGGCATATATCGGTGCCAATCCAGGTTGGCAAATCATCGGAATGCGGTACCCAGCTAATGCTCCCGCAAAAACTAATTCACTCAAATTCTCAGGCAAAGGCATCACGGCAGCTAAGGTCATCGCTGGCGAACCACCAACAGTGATCGTAACAGGAAAAGGTTGATTCTGTTCGATCGCTTGGGCATGATGTACACCGATGCCTCGATGAATTTGGTAGTGCAACCCACATTCGCGTTCCGGTGCGTATCGATTTCCATTGAGTTGTATGCGATACATTCCCAAATTGCATTCTAATAAGCTGTTTGATTTCGGCCGCTGACTAACTACTTGAGGCAAGGTAATAAATGCTCCCCCGTCGCCAGGCCAACAAGTGATATGAGGCAGGCGGCTCATAAAGCACTGGTTGGCGACGGCTGGCCCCGTTGTGGTACGTCGAGGCCGCATACGCCAAGCGACGCTGGTCGCCGCCAATAGTTTTCTTGGAGTATTGAGTGCTTCCTGTGGCTTTACCTTGAAGCGAATAGCTGCCTTGACGTCATCTAACGTATCGCGGAACAGAAACTTGGCACGATCAAGTGTCCCAAAAATATTACTGGCAATTGGAAATTGACAGTTTTTTACTCGGGTGAAGAGTATCGCTGGACCGTGGTTTTGGTAAACTCTGCGCTGAATTTCTGCGATTTCCAAGTAGGGATCGACTTCGTCGTCGACTACGATCGCTTTGCCGTGTTGAATAAGATCATCGATAACTTGACGCGTACTGCGATATCGTGCGGTGCTGAACATTGGGTGGATTATCTCTATGCGAAATGATTGGCCGGTGCTTATTATTGTCGGGGATGCTGCGGAAACATTGGATACCATGTATCCGTATTATCGTCTCCAAGAATCAGGATTTCGGCCAGTCGTGGCAGGTCCCGAACGCAAACGTTATCAAATGGTTCTGCATGAAGTAAAACCAGGTTGGACGATCACCAAAGAGTGGGAAGGATATACGATCGAAGCCAACGTGGCGTTTTCTGAAATCAAGCCGGAAGAGTACTTGGGAATTCTGTTTTCTGGTGGTCGCGCCCCAGAATACATTCGTTACGATCAGGATCTAATGCGAGTTACCAAGTACTTCTTTGCAAACAATTTACCAATCGCCAGCGTTTGCCATGGAGTGGAGATTCCGGCTGCTGCGGATTGCGTGCGCGGACGCAAGATGGCTACAGTTCCCAAATGTAAATTCGATTTGGAAATCTGTGGAGGCACTTTTGTGAACGAAGGCTGTGTCATTGATGGCAATCTCATCAGTGGACGCACCTTTCACGATAACGGTGCCTACGTCGGACCGTGGATTCGGCTATTGGAACAGGCAAGAGCCCAACGTTTAGCAAACGGCTGATTCAACAGTCATAACAAGGCAACGATGTTTGATCTAAAATCGTCAGCGGGGAAACTTCGGCTGGCGTTTGTCGGCAAACGCTTGCAGTCCTTCACGGGCCACTTCTGTTGTCAAACTGGTCGCAGTCGCTGCAGCTCCGCTGGTCAAAAACGTGGAAAGCTGTTCACCAATCATTTCATTGATTAGCTTCTTGGTCAATTGAAGCGATTCGCAAGGAGCCTCTGCAATCGATTGTGCCCAACTGTTGGCGCGCACCCAAACTTGTTCGGGCGTGACTAGGTGGTGTACTAGACCTAGGCGATAGGCTTCGGCAGCGTCCAATTCGTCTCCGCCGAGCAACAGTCGCGAGGCAATAGCACTTCCGTGCCGGAATATCAACAGTGGCGCAACCAGTCCAGAAACCATCCCCATCTTTGTTGTCGGTATTGCGAAAGTCGCTCGATGGCTCGCGACAATTAAATCGCATGCCAGTGCCAGTGTCAGGCCGAATCCCAGTGCCGAGCCATCAATCGCCGCAATGATTGGTTTGGGCAACAACAGCATTTGCTCGACCAAATCGCGCATGGCATGCGCGTCGTCGAACCAGTCGCTCAGCGATTCTTCCCTTGCCGCAGTTTCATGCCATTCGTTTAGGTCCACACCTGCACAAAAATGGGGACCGGAGGCCGACAGTACAATAGCTCGGACTTTCTTGGACTGGCGCAGATCGTCCAGCGACTGTGCCAAATCGTCAACCATTTGCCGAGTCATTGAGTTGCATTTTTGGGGCCGATCCAGGATAACCGTTGCGGTCGGTTCGGTCACTTTGGTAGTGATCATGGTCCAGCAATCTTTACCTTGGGTGATTGATGGATTCGTTGATTGACGGATTATTTGCCATTGGCCCGTTTTCGGCGATCTCTTTCCGACTGGTCGGATTTCGGCGCGAGACCAACGTAATGATACTGCCCGATTGCACACACTCTCGGCGCTGGGAAATTAGTTTGCGCTGCCATACGACCTCACCACCACGCCTGCCGCGCGGAGATATGCTTTCCACAACGGTCTCTACATAAAGAGTATCACCAACAAAGACTGGGCGATGGAATCGCCATTCGTCAATGCTGATCAAAGCCAGATTGCGCACTCGAGGTGCGGTACTACTGAGTCCTGCCATCCATGCCAGACCAAGTATGCCATGCGCAATAGGCTTTCCGTAAGGAGTATTCGCGGCGAATTCATGATCGACATGTAGAGGATCGTAGTCACCAGTCATGCCAGCAAAAAAAACGATGTCGGATTCAGTGATTGTCCGCGATGGACTGGTCCACGAGTCACCTGGGTGAAGATCTTCAAGAAAGAGAAATTCCGACATGTCGTTAGCTATCCTTAAACAACTGAGCAAGCGTCAATTCGCATATCGTAATCGTGTTCATTGGTTGCTTCCAGCCAAAATCGAAATCAATCCCCTGCTCTTAGTCGGATAGCCAGTATCGTCAATATGACTTAGTTGGATAGCGCTACCTTCCATGAAATGAAAGGCTTTAGGGGGAACAATCAGCCAGCTTAGCAAGCGGTTTTTCTTGATTTCATGACTAAAACCAAGTTCGAAATAGAAAATAATGCCCTACTGTTGTCGCTGTGCTGGCTGAATGACTTGCGCCACTTCAACTATGCCGCATAAACACTGGTACAGATAGGTGCCGGAACATGGCATGATTGTTTTCAAGATAATTCCGACACCAATTTGCGCACATGCCGAACAAACATTTAAGCTTACCAGCCGCTCGCTTTGGCCGGGATTCGGATTGATCTCAATAGACCGGTTCAGCTTGAAAATCGGAAATTGCGACACTCACTCCCTGGTCCATAAATCGCACGGCAATTTGTAGTCGCATTTCTTTTTCGCGACGGACAATAACTCCTTCGTAACCCGCAAATGGTCCAGTTCGAATTCGAACCAGCATGCCTGGATCCAATCTTCGTTCCGGCGCCAATGGCGCATCTGCTGCGACAAGTCTTTGTACTTGGCGGAGATCTGCAACGAATTCGGCAACTCGGTCGACGGGCATTTGCCGACTGATGCAACCGGTGCAAACTGCCCTATAACGCGCCTCTTCATTTCCGCAGACAAATACGTAGTTTGGGAATAACGGTTCGTAGCTAGTCCTGTATCGACCACCAGGAGATTGATAGCGACGAGGTATAATGGGGCAATAGAAGGCTATGGCATCTTTGGCTAATAATCGCATCAGCTTCTTTTCTTGCCGCGACATGGTGTACATCGCCCACCAAGAATGATTCAACGCATCACTTTGTTCAAGTAAGTTTTTTGGAAACGTATCCGGCTCTCGAGCAAGAATGGGCATATCCTGGACTCTATCCACATTGAATCGCAAAACCTAACCACATAGGTGATTTTATACACGTGACATATAGATATCGAACTGACAGCGGACGATAAAACACGAATCATCTTTGTGCGACAAAACCAGTACGACCGCATTTGCCAGTATAATTGCGGGCTTCAGCTCGACGCACGTACCTTGAGTCGTTCACGGTTAAACTAAGGTCGGCATCCAACGGCAGCGAAAAAACTGTCGCATTCCGCCGATATTTACACCAAGAGCTGTGAAGTAGTTTCTGACGAGTTTGGAGTAAATCCGGAATGGACTCTGATCACCAAGTTAAGATGCTCGGCTGGGAACTGCGGGTTCTATTTCCGAATCGTCTGCCAAAGGAACAGCCAGTTTGAACACCGGCTCATTAGATGTGCGCACCATAGCTTCAAGCTGTGGTCCTAAATCTTCAAGGATCTCGGCTAGTTGCGATAACGCCTGAAATGCTTTACCGTCAGCCACTGGTCCAACGACGTCCAATCGACCAGCAATCCGTCCGTCTGCGTAAAGTGGCAAACTAGTCGACCAGCGTTCGAGTCGATCCGGCATCTTGCTGCGCTGCCATGTCGCATGGAAACCTTCATGCAGCCACGGGACATTTAAATCTAGGTGTACTTTGCTAAGTTGCTGACGATCGGCAAACTCCGTCAGAGTTGCCCAGATTAACTCCCAGCTACGTGTCCCCTGGAGGCGTACAGTCTTCTGGCGAACCATTTGACCGGTGCCCCGCGCAGGCTCCATCATGCTGGCCGCAAAATGGCCAACTCGACGAGCTAGTAGGGACATTTCGGCAAAACCAAAAATCTTGGAAGCAACTAATATTGCAACCACTGTCAATGCTGAACCCAGTGCCAGCCATTCGTTGCTGAGCATTTGACTGCCAATTGCGCCAAGCGAAACGAATAGACACATGGCCGCAGCAATTAACAACAGCCCCTTATCAGAAAAGCCATAGTTTTTTAACGTGTGGTGAATATGAGCTCGGTCCGTGGTAAAGATGCTTCTACCCGTCAACTTGCGGCGTAAAATGGCCATCGCCGAATCAAACAGGGGAATCACCAGCAGTGAGGCAGGTGCCAGCAACGCAACCGTCGCTGGGCCTTTGAGCGAGCAGCGGATGGCCAATGCGCCGGTGATCAATCCAATCAACAAACTGCCGGAGTCACCTAAGAAAATCGATGCTGGTGGAAAATTGAATACAAGGAAGCCGAGCAATGCTCCACACATTGCGGCAGCAATCGCGGCCTCGGCGAGATTACCATGAAATGCAGCCATGGTGGCTAAAGAACCGCAAATGATCGCACCAATGATCGCACAAAACCCGTCCGAGCCGTCGATCAAGTTTAAAGCATTCGTAGTGGCTAACAGCCAAATTACGGTAACCGGTACTGAAAAGTAACCTAGCGAAACTAAATTGCCTAAAATGGAAAGGTTGCTTATCAGAAATCCTGAAAAAGCTAACACCGTTGCTAGGACAATTTGCCCAAGTAATTTTTGTCGGCCCCGCAATCCCCAGATATCGTCGGCTAGTCCTAATCCACAAACACCGACCATCACCAGAAAAATTCCGCCATAAGAAAACCAGCCTTCTGCTGGAATCGAATCCAACTTGAACGCGCCAACCAGTGCCACCGAACAGCCCGCAAAGACGGATAGCAAGACTGCGGCACCACCCGCCCTAGCCACCACTCGTCCATGCAGCTTTCTGAGTGGATCAGGGCGATCAACGATTTCGTGTTTGATCGCAAATCTGCGAACAAATGGGGTTATTACGAGACATGCCAGAAACGAAATCACAGGCACGACAGCAATGACAAGGTAGTTGGACATCCGTTGTTTTCCGACTGGCGTTCCACATGACAAGCGATCCATCGCGATTGCACTGGGAGCAACCGATTGATCGAGTTGACACAACCGGTAATCACAACGACAAATCCCTGTGATGAATACCAATTGTACCGAGCAGTTAATACTTGTCACTCGGTTGGTTTGCGCCTAGCTGTAAAATGGAGGATAATCTGGGTACTGCAGGGTAAACAGCTATATTTTAACGCCACTACCGCAGATTACTCCCCTTTGGGATGAGGTCCAAGGTGCCTCACTTGGGGCTTTCCGCTCTCCACGCAAACCGCCAATCCCCTGCACACCGTGATATTCGTTGCCCTCTACACGTATCCCCTCGAAGCCGAAAAAGCGATAGACTGATTCAACTCACCCTATTCCCCAACCTACGTTAATTAGAACTTGGTTTGATCGGAGACAAAAATGTTTGACCACGAATTCGACCGACGCGCTTTCGTTAAAAGTTCTCTGTCTCTTGCGGCTGCGGTCTCTTCTACAGCGGTGTCTGGCGCGGTCGCTGGTAAATTGTTCGCAGCAGATGAGCGTCCAAGCAAAATGGAATTTGGCTTGGTCACGTATCTGTGGGGAAAAGACATGGACTTGCCCACCCTGATCGATGTGTGCGCAAAGTCCAAGGTCCTAGGCGTCGAGGTACGCACCGAGCATAAACATGGTGTGGAGCCGAAACTGAGCAAAGTACAACGGCAAGAAGTTCGTAAGCGATTTGCGGATAGTCCCGTTACTTTAGTGGGTTACGGATCGAATGCCGAGTACCATGTTAACGACTCGGCAAAGCTGAAACACAATATTGAACTAACTAAACAGTACATCCAGTTAATGCACGATTGCGGAGCTACTGGCGTCAAAGTTAAGCCCAATGGATTTCCACGCGACGTGCCACGCGAAAAAACAATCGAGCAGATTGGCAAAGCACTGAACGAAGTTGCCGCCTACGGTGCGCAGTATGGACAAAAAATCCGTGTCGAGGTACATGGCAGTGGAACCCAAGAGTTGCCGGTAATGAAGGCCATTTTCGACATTGCCGATCATCCGAATGTCTTTGTTTGCTGGAATTCCAACGACGAAGATCTCAAGGGTGATGGATTGGAGGCAAACTTCAATTTGGTATCCAAGCGTTTTGGCGATACCGTGCATGTTCGTGAGCTGAATGAGGGTGGATACCCTTATCCACAATTGATGAAACTGTTTAAACAGATCAATTATCGCGGTTGGATTCTGTTGGAAGCACGTACCGATCCCAAAGACAAAGTTGCAGCACTGGTCGAACAGAGGCAAGTATTCGAGTCTCTGACAGCTTGATCGAGATGGACTAATCGTCGATGCATCCAGCCTCCCTTTCCCAGGCGGAATTATTAGCCGACTGTACAATCCGATATCAGCGGCGCGGTGGACCGGGAGGTCAACATCGAAATAAAGTTGAAACTGCGGTGGTGATTCAGCACCAGCCGACCGGCATTAGTAGTGAAGCCAACGAGCGTCGATCTCGTGTGGACAATCAGCGCGTAGCAATTTTTCGATTGCGGTTGAAACTGGCGGTTGGTGTCCGTAGCAATGTAGATACAAGTTTCGCCACTCCCAGCCTCTGTTGGGCTCGCCGAAATAAACCAGGCGCTCAGCTTGTCGCTGCAGAGCATGAGGACTGCCCCACGCTTATCGCTGAACTGCTGGATTGGATTCACGCGTGCGATTTCGATCTGGATGGGGTAAGCCGGAAACTAAACGTCAGCAAATCTCGAATGGTCCGGCTGTTGCATCTTTATCCACCAGCTTTAGCCAGTTTGAATATCGTCCGTCAGCAGCGTAATTTGTCGGTACTGAAATGATTTTTGGTGAGCGGCGACTGAAAATTCACCCTGACACCGGAAGTCACAGGAATAAGTTGGGGAGTTTTTACGACCTGTTTAGTGGACTACTTCTGCAAGAAATACCGTTCGGCTGAACAGGCTGGGATTTATGCTGCCAGCAACGGCAATCGAATCGTGATGCAGGTTCCTTTTCCGGGGCTGCTATCGACTCGAATTCTTCCGCCATGAGAATCGATCGTCTGTTTACAGGTTGCTAAGCCCAAGCCACTGCCACCTTTACCTGTTGCATCGGGCCCAGCTTTAGTTGTGAAAAAGGGATCGAATATCTTAGGAAGCAATTCCTTGGAGATCCCCTTGCCGTTATCGCGCACCATCAACACAGCTTCATTGCCCAGTGAATCGTTTTGTAGTCGCACGCTAACAGTGCCTCCCTCATGTGTTGCTTGTCGGGCGTTCACCAGCAGATTCAAGAGCACTCGTTGAATATGCGTCGGCGAGGCGTTTACATTGGGTACGGCCTGTAGATCAGTCTCGACATTAATTCGGTACTTGCGAAACTCCCGTTCCATTAACAGCATCGTGTCATTGATCAACGCTCGCAAATCCATCGGCTCAAGCTGGCCGGCCCGATTCCGCGACATAGAGAGGACAGTGCTTGTTATCTTGGCAGCACGTTGAGCGGCATCATGGATTTTTTGCAGCGCTTTGTCTCGGGAATTCTCGTCCTTGTGACGTAATCCCAGTTTGGCATAGTTGATGATCGTCGTCAGCAAGTTATTAAACTCGTGTGTCGTTGTACTTGCCAACTCACCAACGATGGCCATGCGCTGAGCCTGGTCTAATTCGGCTTGCAAGCATTCGATTTTGAGCCGCAAGTCAACATCGCTAGCATTATCCGAGTCTGTCATATGGCATTTTTCTTGCAAACAAAGTCAGCTTCGCGGCAAGCTCCAAGACGTTGACTTAGCAATTGAACACAACCTCCCCGCAATAGCAGCCTCATGGACGCGTGGGTTGACTGGTAACCAGTCAGCCTGCCAATGCAGATCAGCTCTATCAATCGCTCAGATCGTTGAACGGTTCCGTCCCAGATTTTGATACGTCTTACAATTCGCTTCCGGGAAAAACTAAGAATCTGCTCAACGCGCACCTAGCCTGTCAAGCTCTCAACGTGTTTCTAGGTATCGGCAACCTAAATCGCTCGACATGATGCGAATTTGACCTGCTTCAGAATGCCAACATCAGCCCAAAGCCGTCGTGTGGCCAACGCAGTTTTACGAGAAGGCACACGCGGATATTGGTACGCGCGGACTAACGGCAACGGTTAAACGATTTCGCTGTAACGATTTAGTTTTGCGTGCAAATCGTGCGTTAAGGTGAGCGGCAGAAATAACATACCGGCCAAACTGCGCTGGAGTGTTCATAGCTTGGCATTGCCAAGGAATGTGTCCACGCAAGTTCTGTTCCACGCGCCGCTCGCCTAATCGAATGTGGTCATTCCAACTAAATGCGTAAGTTGGTGACCGCGAAGGCGTTATTTACTCTTTAGGTCAAAGTCGAATTTATTGTCACTTTTCGGCGACACATCAGCCGACAACTCGCTCATCGCGTTGTAACGCATGGGCAAATATTCCTCGGGGACAGGTTCGCCACCGGCACCGCGAGTCTTGCTGCCAGGGATGATCTTCGACGCACTGATTTCTACCCTCTTCTTCCCTTCGAGAGCTTTGAGTGAATACTTTCCGTCCTTAATTGTGCCCGGTTCCGGGCCAAGGCTGGAATCCATCGGGCTAAAAATGATTCCACCCTCCGGTAGCGGTGCACCATCCAATGTGACCGTACCGGTAACATCGTAATACCTGGGGCCCTTTTCACACCCGCAAACGAACAGAGCGCATACCGCACCAACCACCTGCAGAAGATTACCGGTTTTCATAGAAGGATCGTCTAGCTCCCGATCAATAGATAATTCACTGAAGTGGTCAGCGGTTGATTGGCCATCGTCTTGTTCACACCAGATATTACTTTGGTAAAGTTTATTCTTCCAAAGGTGCGACTTCGCCGCCTTGACGAGTTGATGCAGCTTGGTAGGTAACCAGGTTCACCGAGTCCGAAATAAAGCGGACAGAAGCATCACACAGCAAGAAATTAGCGCCTCCAGTATGGTTGCTCCGAACTGACTGCACCGTATTGGTTGCCGTCAGCGCCTGACAAGGTCGTCGGGGTGCAGCGATACAATAATTAGAGCGATCGCCTACAGGTGTGTTGGGCGGATAAAGGGCGCTGAACAAGACATTTCCCTGCCAAGTATTGTAGTATCGACCGCGTAAATCGTGAGCATTTGTGTCGGGCGTAACCAAGATTTCGCTGGCCATCAGAATGTTTGAAGTTCCATCGACCGCGCTACTAAATTTGGTAGACGAATAGCTATAAAACATTCCGTTCAGATTTCGTCCCTCGATGTCCGTGGAGGGATTATAAAACGTCGAGCCGGCAGCCAATACGTAATTACCATGGAACCCTTGCTCATTGCCAGTGACCGTCTTTAGTTTTGGACCATTGCCATCTGAGGGACAGACGAAAATCGGAACTACGGAATGACGACCCGGATCGCTGAACGCTGCAAGATTATTGTTCACTGACATGTACACTCCCGCAGGGCGAGGGCTGCCTCCAAGGAAATTGGAGATCAAGTTGTACAGATTCTGTTGCTCGATGAATGGCAATATTGAGTGAAACCAACAGCCACGATTCCAGGGTGACGCCCCCTGAGCATTCAACGCAATCGAGTTCATCTGCCCCATTGGAAATGTCTTATGCGTGTCGTGATAATTGTGCATTGCAATTCCCAGATTGTGCAGACTGCTGGTGCATTGCATGCGTCGTGCTGCCTCCCTCGCGGATTGGACGGCGGGTAGCAACAACCCGACAAGCACGCCAATAATCGCGATAACCACTAGAAGTTCAACCAGTGTAAAACCACGTAGTTTTTTCATAAATAATCACCTCACAAAAATGATCGCCGCCACGTTTTCTACGATGCCTGCATTGTCCAATAGTCACAGGTGAGCAGTCAAGTTTGTTTTGTTAGAATCTTACATTATTACTAAAATACCCATTGCGCTCACCGAAATTAAGAGTGACCATGGAATTGCTTGTGAGCTGTGATGCCGCAGTTTGCCTGTATTCGAACTCAGTACCCAAGAAAAACAGATAAGTTTACAATCAAAAGCCAACCCCTAAACCTCCAAATGTTTATCGGGTGCCCTGGCACAGTTAGATTTTTGGATCGCGAGTGTGATGCTGCTGAGCCGACAGGCAATCACTCGGAATAGCACCCCTGCTTTCAAGTTTCGCAAACCCAAAGACTCAATTGCGATGGAAATCTGGATAGCTAGGTTTGGTGATTTGCGCAAGCTGGGGGTGTCGCTGAAAGATTCCTGTGCCAGTAACAACTGTCCTGACCCACTAACAGATATTGACTGATGGTCACACCTACCTGCACTCAAGTCGTAAATATCGCAGCCTACAAGTTTGTTCCCTTGGACAATTTGCCGACTCGCAGGGCGGAGCTGAAGTCGTTTTGCAGCTCGCGCGAGTTGAAAGGAACTATCCTTCTCAGCCCCGAAGGAATCAATCTGTTTATGGCTGGCCCACGCTCTGCGATTGATCAATTGACTCGTTTGTTCAGAGTCGATTGGGGGTTGGCGGACATCGAAGTTAAAGAGAGCTATTCAGAGGCCCAACCCTTTAACCGCTTGCTGGTGAAACTTAAACGCGAGATCATTGCCTTCGGGATCGACGGCATCGAACCTGCAAGGCATACTTCGCCAAAGCTGCGAGCGAAACAACTCAAAGAGTGGCTGGATCAGGGACGGCCTGTTCGGCTATTGGATGTGCGCAATGATTACGAAGTCGAACTGGGGACCTTTTCTGGCGCAGAGCAATTGAAGATCGGGCATTTTCGAGAATTTCCCGAAGCGGTCCGCAACCTGCCGGAAGATGCCAAATCACAACCGCTGGTAATGTTCTGCACCGGAGGAATTCGTTGCGAGAAGGCTGGACCTTTGATGGAGCGGCTTGGTTTCGAACAAGTTTATCAGCTCGACGGCGGCATTTTGAAGTACTTCGAAGAATGTGGAGGTGATCACTACCGGGGCGCTTGTTTCGTTTTCGACGGACGGGTGGCACTGGATCCTCAACTTCATCCCACTGGATTGATGACATGTTATGCTTGCCAAGCGATACTAACCCACGATGACGCTCA
>CAZVBC010000112.1:0-18777 GCA_964625155.1 uncultured Pirellulaceae bacterium | reverse complement strand
TCTTCTTTTACCAAATACTCGATACCAACGGTACAGCAGTTTTTAGCGATTGCCTAAGAAGGTTCGCGAATCTTGTCGTCTAAATTCTTAAAACGAAGTACGTAAAGTCCCTTGCGAGCGGTAATCCATCCAAACACAAAGCAGAGGCTAGTCGACATAACAATAGCCAAGCCAACTAGATTTGCAATAGTGTCATTTTGATTGGCTTTACGATTTAGCCTTGACGATCGATCGAACTCAACCAGCGGCGGAGTAAATTATGGTTTTTCCAGTGCACCTGATCGACGCTGGGTACAATACCAATTTACACCAGCCCAAACGCTAGCATTACTCGCTACTAGGCTGACCACACCCGTTCCACGTTTGGTCGCGGCGAAAGTTGAGCGAACCGTCCCGTTAGGGACAGAATGTTGGTAGAAAAGGGCGTTTCCGAAAAATGCGGTTTCGTCCAGTAAGGGACCAGAGTCGAAGTGCGACCATAGCAGAACCGGCTCAAATTCTTCGGAGTCATGCAATGCGGCTCAACAAAAAAGACCGTAAGCACTGAAGAAGTTAAGAACAAATGAACTTGAGGCCGCCTTCCAGCGGTCAAGTTAATATGGTCGACGCCTGAACCTTTGTAGCAAGGGCTTTGGCAGCATGGAGGGATCGTTTCGCCGGCTCCCGTTTGCTAAAAAATTGGCTTGTGAAATTCAATCCCGCATCTTTTGGGAATAGGAAACACAACTCCCATACAGCCCATACTGTACAAAAGTACTAAACAGAGCTTAAGATAGGGTGGGCGTGATTCGAAAACCCTGTGTTTTCCAATACGGGATGGGTGGCAGAGTGGACGATTGCGGCGGTCTTGAAAACCGCTGTACCGAAAGGTACCGGGGGTTCGAATCCCTCCCCATCCGTTTTGATTGTGCGCAGGGTCGATAGGATTCAACGACTTTTCAGCCACGTAGGTGATGCCGCCGCGTCGAGTCACTCGACGGCTAGCGCGCCACATCGAACTTCGTAACAGTTTTGCTCGATCGCCCATTACAAAACTGGTAAGTTCTTTGTTCCTTGCGAAATAAACTTCGCCAAACTATCTGCCAAACGGATTTGACGAGGACCCGAAAGGGCATACACTGGCAACTCGGTTTCGGTCACTTTGAGGCAGATTTGTGTGCCATCTGCCGACGGCAATGAAATGGGTAAGAAGCCAGTCGGTGGGTTAAAGCGTTGAAAGTCGTCCCTAGAGCGCTCGTACCAGGTGATCAGTGAATGGACGTCGGTCTTTGTGTTTCCGCAATCGATCAGCCCGGCAGAATCATTGCCCATCTTTCTCAAAAAAGCGGCGTAAAAATCTGGTAGGGAATCCCACCACGATGCTAGTTGCAATGCCAAAATCTCTTGATCGCTTGCGCCCTTGAAACGGGGCACCAAATCCGGCGCTGCTCGGCGAATTTGATCGACCGTTTCCTGCATGCGCTGGTCCGGCGATATGGAGTTGAGTTCAAATCGCGTGATGGCAGTCTGATTTTCCGGCTCAGTGAGGCACTTCAAACCGCCCACGATGCGGGCAACATTGATCTGCAAATGCCGCAAGTTTTTCAGTGACGTCGATTGGTGCAATGCCATCACAGACTTCATAGACAGTTCTATATTGTCGACATTCAGAGATTGCAAGGCGGAGAAATTCGGCGACTCGGCCAGAGCCTGCAATCCCGCGTCGGTGATCTGCGTACTTGCCAGCCCCAGTAACTGAAGCTTGGGAAAATTAGGCGATGCAGCCAACAGTTTCAGTCCTGAATCGGTGATCGCATTATCGGAAAGATCAAGACTTTCCAAATGTTCACGTGGATGTGCTGCTATCATCTGAATCGCTTCGTCCGTGAAATGGTTGCTGGCAAGCTTGAGGATGCGCAGTTTGCGTGGTCCAACGTCCTCGAAAAACTCGACAAGCGTATCGTCGTAGAAACAATTCTGGTCGAGGCACATATACTCAAGGTTGCCAATCCACGATTTATTATCTGTCGGTAAGTCGTAGATATAATTCGCGCACAGGTCCAATCCACGCAAGTTCGCCAAGTACGGGGAAACCATAAACCGATCCACAGTGTCTTGATGGACGTCATGAATCTCCAAGTAACGCAACTTCTCTAGGAAAGCACACTCCGCTAATTCCTCTGCATCTTTTACAGTGAAGCCATCTCCGGAAAGATATACGGATTGAATGGGGGCCAACTGAAGCAGTCGCTCACCTCGATACAGAAATTCCCAAGCGAGCAAAACCACTTTTTCGACAAGCCCCCTGCGAAATCCGCACCAGTTTACTCCTAAGTCATGAAACTTGGCGGACCATTCAGCCCCATGCTTCGCGAATATGGCTTTCTCAAGAGCCTTTTCAGCCGACCACTTCCGTTGCTCTGGTGTCATCCTATCCAGTTCGCATTGCAGGTGAATAAATCGTCCCCTCGGGTCATTGAGTTGAGTTAGCTCGTTGGCATAAGCGAGCCGAGGTTCCTCGTCGTCAGGATGCGCTAAGATTGCCTGAAGTTGCACGATTTGGTTAGCCGATTGGGCTTGCCAAGACTCTCCGCGTACTGCTTCGCCGATTTGGCGAACAGTTTGAACCAGTTTCGCTCCCCATTCGGTACCTTGACAATGAAACACGTAATGGCCCGGAAACATATTATTGGCTCTACTATCGCAGTTGAAGATTGACCGACAAAGCGCACTGGGCACGCGTTACCGCCTTGGGCCGAAAAGATCGTCCCAGGACGGTGCGCTCGATGTTTTTGGCATGGCCGAGCTCAATTGTGACCGCCACTCGTCCGGCGTTCGATTGTTCTTAAAACAATCCTCAACCACAGAGGTGCCAAACTGGGCGAGCAAACTGAGTGCCGGTAGACCAAACCTGGCATAGAGATGTGCAGCAGCGTCAGAAACTATTAGAAAAACATCCAAATCGCCACGGAGACGTGTTCCGGACCGTGGAAGCCCCATACCGGAGAGCCGCAGTTGATTATCGCTAATCGCTTTGGCAGACAGGGTGACCGGAACATCCCCATCGACGGTCGGCACCATGACACTGCTACCGGTATGAAATTGATAAGCAAAGATTGGTAGGCTCAACTGCAGGTTGTCCTTCAATGTACCGAGACCGCGGCCAAAGTACTCGTGTTTCTGCAGCGATACAGTGACTTGCAAATTCTGATCGCTGTGTTCCAACGACTGGAATCGTAATGTCATACCTTCAGCCGTATTGGATGGAATTGGTATGTCAACTTCGCGAACCCGAAGTCGACCGGCTGAATCGGCAAGCTGCAATTGTGAACGAACCACGCCGCCTAGGATGGCGGTTTTGAAATCGACTGCGACGATTAGGCTTGGTGTAGGCGAAACTGGCACAGCGCTCGCGTGTGCAAACGATTGATCGGCGATGGATGGCTGCGTCTGGCGGATCGCTTGCGTGCTCGAGTTAAGCGACTGTCCACATTCGCCGCAAAATCGATCACCGGGCTGAACATTGTCGCTACGGCAATTGGCATTGGGACATTTCATAAGTGCACCAAATCTCGCACACGCTCCCTAGACACTGACGTCACGCTGCTCATTCTCAATCGGCTTCCGCAATCAGTCAAGAAGAATCGAATGCGCTGGCGTACAACTTGGTATTAAGTTCCGCACCAACGAGTTGCAATGGGTTAGAATGTTGCTGTGCGATTTGCATCGAGACCATTGAGTTTACAATGGTTTCTCAGATCCCGCTTGGATTTGTATGAATCTCTTTAACTTGATTTCAATTCCGGCGAGTTTCACAATGGCTTTTTGTACCCAATGTGGCAATCGGCAGATTGAGCCGGGTCGCTTTTGTAGTGCATGTGGAGCAGAACTTTCGAGCGCCAAACGAAAAACTCCGCAGCCCGCAGCGGCTTTTGCAAACAGTCAATCTGCTCAAGCGGCTTACGACGGGCCTGATCCTCTTTCGGGTTTCTGTCGCATCGAGAGAAAACGCTTGGAAATTTTAGCCGGTGTCATTGAATTGGCTTGCAATCAGAATCGTTTGTCGCAGGAACAATACAAGAATCTTCACGCAGCCTTTATTGCCTACGACGATGAGGGGAAGGTCTGGAGCATCGGTATCCGCACACGGACTTGGCACACTGCAGACGACAATCGTTGGGTGCCTGGCACGCCTGGGAATCAAATGCGGATTTCCCCCGACGTACTTCGACAATTGACGGAGCTTGAACAGGTTACGCCTTCTAACTCGACACAAGCGCCGCCAGTCGTTCAGCCTATTCAGGTACATCGACGACATGCTGCGCCGGTGGCTGCGACACAAACAAACCTCCCTAGTCCCAGCGCCTCGTCAAATTCGAACGGCTTTACGGTGGCCATCTTAGTAGTCGTCATTGGGGCAGTGATTGTTTTCTTGGGGCTCACTGTGTGGCAACCGAAGAATCGATCCAACCGATTTCGCCAGATCCATAACGAAGATACATTCAGTCCAGCTAATCCGACGCAGAACCAGTCGATATTCGGTACCGATGCAGGACAGTCGATGCAGCCGTATGATTCGGCTCAAGAATTCCAGTTGGGAGTCCCCGATGACCGGACAGAACTGGAGTCCTATCTTCAGTCCGAACTGCAAAACTCTCTGCAAGAAGTACAACAGCAGCTTCCAGCCAATGACGCGAGCACTTCGCCTGGTTCGATCAAAAACTAGATATCAAGTCTCCGTGAGACCAGAGTCGTCTCCAGACCATAATCCCGGGCGAAGCGTAGGTGGTAAGGTGTGCGGATTAAACCAGTGGCTTGTACCGTCTTGGTAAATCGTTCGATGTGGGCACGCTCCGTGGGGATCGAAGACAATGGACACTGTCAGTAGATTCACTAGATGATTGATCGATGGACTCCATTGCGGAAGGCCTACTAATCTTTCGAGTTCTTCGATCAGTTTGTAGACCTCGTCGTTAAGCAAAACATCTGTTAATGAAGGCTCCCAATTGGCCGGTCGGTATCGAGCGACTCGGCTTCCCTCCAAATGGGTTCTTGTCAGCCAGTGTACGCTCGATGCAACACCATCAGCCAGTTCGCCATGCCCTTCGAGAGTATCCATACCAAGATGTTCAGCCCACAGAGCCATACGCAGTCGATGCGGCATATGAAACCCGCGCGACTCGGCCAGAGGCTGTTCGGCGATACCCACGGCTAATTCGGCATCGTGGGTCAAGCTTCGTTGGCAACAATTGGCCGATCCGATCATCACGAATTCATCGTCGATGATCCACATCTTGGAATGAACATAAGTATGTTCGGCTCCCGCGGGGGTCAGGCAGAACACTCGCACGCGTTCGGCAATCTGCGGATCGGTCCCCTCTGGCAACAGCGCGTTAAAAAATCTCCGACGCAGCCAAGGAGCGTGGTTAGTAAATATTCGGTGGGCGCGGTTCCCAATCTCTGGATCGTCATCTCCCAGCCAACTGTGCTGCTTAAGTCGGTAACTCGACTCCAAGTCTTCGTCGCTGGGAATGAGGATCGTGAAGTGCGCTAGGCGCGGCAAGACAGCCGACACGGCTCGGGCAATATCCAAATCCATCAGGTACTGGTCTTCCAGGTAAATAAATCTTTGGGCTCGTGAAATCGCTCGGAGCAGCATTTGCTTTATCGTCTGCTCGCCATGAGGGGCAAAGTCGTAAGTCGAATCGACTCGCAGTGGAGCGGGAATCTCTTCCTCGTCGTCATCATCATCGCGGAGTCGAGGTTTGTGGCTGGCCGGTTTGAGATACGAGAAATGAAAGTACCCAATGTCGATCTTGGGTGGATAATGGATCGGATCGCCATAGGTGCGCGCGATCTGCACCAATTGCCGGTTTTCGAACAAACCCGCACCAACAGGCCGAGGATGGGGACCGAGGCTCACTGGTGGCATTACGTCGCCAGTCAAGCCAGGGATGGGTGGTTCTCCCGCATCGAGGGCCACTCGTTGATGATCTCTCCAACGTTCTACAAACGTCTGTAATAAGTAGCCTGCCCCTGGTCCACGGATACGACACTGGACATCGTGATAAGGATCGCCGATATCGATACTCTCATTCATCGTGGGGCGATTCGGCCGCGACTGGCGAAATAGCCGATCCGGGTTCAAATCAATTCCACCGCAGAATCCAGTCAATTCTCCACCGGTGCGCACAACGACCACCTTTTGGTGATGTGCGCCGGCAAAGAGCAGTCGATTGTCCGCGATCGCGTGCGAATTTGCCATGTTACTGAGATCGGTGACCGTTTGCTGGACTTGATCCGCGTAAGGATAGTTCTTGTAGATCAAAGCACGAATTTCGACGCCGCGCCGTCCAGCACTTTCCAATAGATTGCGCAGTGTTGGCGACCACCAATCGTCCGAGTGGCTGATCGGCGCTTGAATATCCGCACGGTGGATCTGTGCATCTGGGTCCAATGGGTCGATCAACAGAGGCATGTCGAGGAACAAGATCCAGCCGATAATGTAAATGAAATCGGTCGGAGAATTGGTTGAACGAATTGCCTCGGCGAGTTGTGCGAAGTAAGCTGTTCCGTCAATCAGATACTGCACTTCATTGCCTTCAGTAACGGGTAATGGCGCACCGGCCCCGGTGACAAGATCTTGGACGAACCAGCGTTTGGGATCATCGGTGAATTCGTCGCATGGCAGCCGCAGAGTGCCCGGATTGTGGAGCGCCATTACGGCTCGACGATTTCTCAAATTGGGCGGCGATTCAGCTGACAACGGATTTTCCACAGGGATGGCGGGGCGAATCCTCATGGTGCAGCCCTCGTCACAGTTAGATCGCCAGTCTGGTGGACTCTGTCGAGTCGGGCTCGCGATTCATCATCGAGCAGCCCATTTGGCGATTTGTCCCACAACGACTGAAGCCTTTGGATTGCCCTAGTAACTTGATCAGTATTTTTACCGTCTCCAGGGCACAGTCCGAGGTTCTCAAGTCGCGCTCGTACTCCTTCGGACTCGGTCACTGGCCGCAACCCTCCTAGATCGATCTCGAAATCACACCAAGCTTCCCGTGATCCTGCATTAGGGCTTGCCAGAAATTTAAGTCGAGCGACTTCGCCATCGGGAACAATAATCCTTTCCAGTCGGCCGTCATCGCCCGTGTTTCCTTCCAGCCATGCTATCTCTGCTCCCGGTACGGGAGTTAATTGATTACCAAGCGATTCGGCGGTCGATTCACAAACCACAAGTTGATATTGGCGCTTTGCGCAAGGACGACCGATCGTATCACGCAGATTGAGCCTCAGTTTGGCCAGAACATAACGGAACGTGTGGTCACCCCAAACCATGTCCGGCGGAGTGCGCACTGCGTTGTATTCCCGATCCGAAGTTCCTAGCAAATACCCTTCGGCGGTGCGCAATTCTAATCGCAGTCCCATCCAAAGTGCTCGATCAGTCCACGGACTCCTGACCCAGTCGTCGCTAGTACTGTCTGGCTCCTCAAATCCAGGCTGCTGGGTGCGAAACCTGGCAAGAGCTTCCTGATCGTGTCCGAAGTTAGCCGACAACTCATGCCATTTTCTCCGCAAGGATAGTGACCGTTGTCGATCATCCTCGGTTAGCGAATAAGCATCAACTTTGTCGTTCGGTCGCCAGCGACCGATCCACAATGGGTAACTTGTGCCATGTTTTGGAGCTTGAACGAGTGTTTCGACTCGATTGCCGCTTGCCAGCGGTTGCCCTCGTTCGTCGACCACGGCGAAATCCCAAATTAGTCGCAACGGATTTTCCCAATAGGGATAACTGACCAAGACTCCAGAATCGTGCGGATTCATTACTTCGACGTTGAATGATTGGGGCCGGTATTCAAACATGTCAAAATCCAGCCCGCCCGTTTCGAGCACCAGCGACTTCAATACGACCCGACTAGCTTCGCTGCCAACGATCTCTTCGCCAAGTCCATCTCGAACGTGGATGGCATACAGCAATGGTCCCTGGTGGACTGGTTCCATCCTTGACGCAGGCGAATAATTAGCCAGCACAACGTTTAAACCATGTCCAGGACTTATTCCGGACGCTGCGCGTCGCGTTTGTTCTTCTGGCGAAAGTTGGCCTGCTGTGAAGAAATGGGCATCTTCGTCGACGACCACGGTGACCTGGCGAACCATTCCGGACGTCTGTGGGCCTGCGGGAATCTTGCAGCCATTTCGCGACTGTGGGAGCGGACCTTGCGTGCGATCTTCAATCTTGAGCAAAATGCAAGCATCTTTTGCGCGCACGGCTCCAGCGGCAAATGGGCTCTTCATCGCACCACCGTCACAACGCGATAGGTGGCCTTTCATCTTTAGAAGCGTACCCGGCAATGGAAGAAACCATGGGGTCATGGATTGGTGATGTAGTACACAGCCCAGAATGCATATCGGGACTGAATTCTCCAACTTGACGTTGGCTGGAATAAATTGCTCCAATTGATTTCGTCCAGTTGGCGAAAAACTCGGTCGGCCAGCCCTGTGCCACATTGGTCCGCCAGTCCAGGCACCGGTAACCATCAATTCAGTATTGACTCCGCCGTCAGGCGGTCGTTGCATCATGAACGGGGCAATCCACCGCGCCTGCTTTGTGTTCGATATTGGTTCGTTTATCCACTCAATGTGGTCGAATAATTTTCCCGCAACCAGTGCCGCAGCGGTGGCGACCGAAAATTGCTCCTGCGAGTCTGCAGGATCACCAAATAATTCCAGTCGTGGTGTCAGTTCAATTCCATCGTGGCCCGTGCCATCCACCACTGAGTTGGATACATTCACTCGAAATTGTGGATTCGCACCGTGGATCTTGATGGTCACGCGTCGAGGCGCTGGCTTGTAGAATTTGCGAGGCCAACTTGGAATGATTACTACTGCATCTGCCTCGCAAGTTGGGGTCTTGTCTTCCCAGTACCAATCGAACAGAAACTCTGCGGAGTCATTAGTTCGATTGCGAATCTGCGGTGCACGGCGACAGGGTGTCCAATCGAACCATCGAATACCAACGCCTTGAATGTAAGCGTCTGGGGGACCTCGCTCAATTCGGACTTGCACCAATACACTTGCTGAACCATCTCCCTTGATTTCGGTCGGTGTGACGAATAACGCGATGGTGATCTCTGGCACGCTTGGATTAGGAGGAAGATCTTGAGGAATTGGTGGAGTGGGCGACACACTCTGCTTGGGTGGAGAAAGGGAACCATCGCGCAGCTCGGCCATGACTTCACCTGCTCCAAACACCACTGGCGGCAAATCGTCGATCGCTGGCACCAGTCGTTGAACTGACGTAACGGGTGGGACACTCACTTGATTGCGAGGGACATCGAGTGGCAAGTCATTTATTTGCTGGCCCGTTACTGCCAAGCTTGGTTCCTGGCTATTTGGACGTCGTAGCGCGATCACTCCCAGAGCTATAAGCAACAGCGCTCCTGCCATTAGGGCGTAAGCAACGAGCTGCGCAGGATCAGGTGCCACGGCAGTCGACGTTGGTGTGAAGGGAGGTGTTGTTGGCGGATCAACTGGTGGAGCTGTAGGCAAGGCAGTGTTCAAGCGTTCGGTAACCACCAGCCGTGCAACATTGCTGCGAATTACCTGGCTCGACATCGATTTGCCGAGCAATTGCAGCCCCTGGGCACCCTCGACCGAGATCAAGTACTCACCAGGTTGAACATTGTTTTCTAACTCGAATTCATAGCGAATCGCACCACTACTAGCGCCGCCTGGCGTTCCCTCCACTTGAAAATTTCGCGACCCACCGGAAATTTTAACGCTCGGCGTAAGTGGGTGAGTTTGAACCTTAGCGGAAATCGCGGGATTGACCTGAACCGTGAATTCAGTGTGGGCGCCGAACGAACCTGAGCCAACTACGTTAACCGCAATTTCCACATTTACTTTTGTTCCAGCAACGGCAGATACAGTTGACGGAGAGACTACCACGGTCAAAGGTGATTGTGCGAACAGAAGGTAATTGCCGAAAGATAAAAAACTAACAACGAATCCGCTCAGCAACACAGACGTAATAGACTTGTCGAACATTTTGCCCGCCAATCGCTTCGTCAATTAATTTGATGGGGTGCAGTGCCTGGGTTAGAACCTAGTGGATAATCGGAAGTAGTCAAGCCAATATTCTCCAGGTAGCTACGTTGTTTGCCTTAGTTGAATCTGGAGTTTGATCGCGTTATTGTACGACCCGAAAGAGGCTCACAGAATGACCAGATCGCGAAGAACGATTACCGCCCAAGCAAAACCCGCCTTCGTATTACGGTACCTCGTCGACAAAACACCTATTTCGGATCTTTGTGACGAATTCGGCCTCCAGCCGACACAGAACTATTAGTTGTTAGAAGCAGTTGACCGCCAATGCCGCTTTAGCCTTCCAAACGCCACGCCTGACAAACAAAGCAAACGATGCAAAAGATCGCAAAATCGTTGCCCTTGAAGCCATAATTCAATAGAAAAACTGAAGTAGTCGCCGAGTTGTTGCAGGAACATGTCCAGCTAAAAAAAGAGCTGGGGGAGCTCTAAATGGATGTTGGGTTCCCCATGACGATCGGGACCCAAGACGACTGGAACTCGTCTAGTCGACCAAGAGTTGGTACGTCAAATCATCGACCACTGTTGGATTGCCTGCGCGCTGTGCACCTTCGTGCCAACACGGGTACTACACGTACCCATCCGTCAAAAAATTAGGCGAGCGGCAGGGGAAAAACATACCGAGCAGCGTGCGCTGTACCGCTAAGAATAATAGCTGAAGTGCGCAAGCACTGCGGTATCACGGTAAATTCTCAATCGCCACTCGACTTACTGTCGCTGTTTCGTTTGCGATTGGGAAGCGGTTTTTTGGGCGCTGCTGGGTAGCAACTCTTCAACAAAGCGAGCGTCGTACTTGAGAGAAGTCTCGGGCCCGCGAAAGCCGACCACGACATCTTTCCAATCCAATTGTTTGCTGATCATCCGCCCATTGTCGATATCGAATTTGATTTCGCCGCGGCTCAGTTGCTGAACGATCTGCGAATCGATCGCCGGATCATTGATGGGTGTCAGCGGTTGTGAAGAAACGCGAATTGTGGCTACACCGGCAGAGACTTTCTCAAGGACATACAAGTCGCGCAGCTTGATTGTCTTGTAGGTGCCATCTTCTAGTTTGGCGCGACAATCGCGCGATGTGCTCCATTGGCCACCGATCTCGACAGGCTCTTTAGGAAGCGGAATGGTCAACTCACCGATTCCAAGTTGTGGCGCATTGGATTCGTTATTGCGTTTGACGACCTGTCCGTCGGGTGAAATTGTGACGACTGCCAGCGGCTTGCCTAACGACTGGCTGACTTTCCGGTACGCATCTGGAACATCCTTGTCGTTCCGACTGTTGTATTTGATTTCTTCTTGATCACCGACGCGCTGAGCCAGATCAACAGCTTCGATACTATATTCGAATGTCATATTCCCTTGAGGATCAACACTTTTTACGTGCCAAACTTTCTCGCTGACGGTCCTCGATTCACTATCTTCTTCAAGACTAGCAATCTTGGTACGCGTGTTGGCGAAATGCGAGACTCGTGAATGAAGTGCTTCGCCAGCTTTAAGTTTATAACGGAGTGATATGCTCGATGATCGCTGGGAAGTTGTAGGCGCGGCAGCAGTATTGCTAGGCGGCTGAGTTGGTCGCGAGTTAGTTCTGCGAGATTGCGAGAATGCCGAGTTGCAGATCGCCAACAGAGCTATCAAAACGAAACCTGGCAGAATACTCGGTGACCCACAGCGGACTGAAAAAGACATACGAACCTCCATGTCGAAAAATCAGGGAGTACCTCACCAGTTATTGTCCAGCGACCTAAAGATAGTAGCTGGCAAAACGAGAAAAGAAAACAGCAATAACGCAGTTCTGTGCCGCCGCAAATGCTATCACTCGTGCAATTTTTCACGGGGATTGCCTCCCCAACCCAATTTCTCGCGCAACGTTTGGTATTCGCTCTTGCCTGGTATCGCGACCAATTTGAAGGAAACTGGTGCGCGTTTGATTAACAAGCGATCACCCACTTGTAAGACGCGTTGCACTCGGCCATCCACAACCGCCGTTGTCGTTTGGTGTCCCTGCCGAACAACCAATTCAAAGACCCGATCCGCTGAATCAACGACCGGCCGCATCGTCAGCGTATGAGGACTGATGGGGCTGATCACGAAGGCTTGTAAACTGCGATGAAGGATTGGACCGCCGGCCGACAGATTGTGGGCGGTTGAGCCAACAGGAGTGCTGATAATTAGTCCGTCGCAACTGTAAGTGGCGGCTAATTCACCGTCGACGACCATGTCAATTTGTAACATCGAAAAGGGAGGCCCGCCCAAGATGGCCGCTTCATTCAGCCCAAGTTGGTGATCGAGCATCACCGCATGACGATACACGGAACAGTCGAGCATCACATGCTCAATGATGGGAAACTCACCAGCGCAAATCTGCGGCCAAAGCACAGCCAGTTGACTCTGACCAATTGCAGCCAAGAACCCCAAACGCCCCAAGTTGACTCCAATCACTGGACATTGATTTAGACCCATGCGGCGCGCCGCACTCAAAATGGACCCGTCACCGCCGAGCACGACCGCTAGGTCCACCATGTCCCGATCAAACTCAAAACTTTGTTGTTCGTCAACTGCGAGGATTTCTGCATGTTGTGCGAGAAGTTGACGAATATTGCCCAGTTCCGCTCGGACTCTTGGTCGATTCACAGCCGCCAGCACTACAACACGTGGACGCAATCGACCGGCCAATATCCAAGCAGCGCGCGCGGTCATGCGGCTATTCCACTGTCATAGCTGAAGGGTGACGTGATAACTCGAGACAAGTACGTACCATACCGGCAACATTTAGTCCACATGCATCTAGCAACTCTTCCCGCTCAGCATGCTCGATAAATCGGTCTGGCAATCCCATACGACGTGTCCAGCGAGTATCCCATCCACGATCACTGGCTAGTTCCAATACCGCACTGCCAAAGCCTCCCATCAGCGCACCTTCTTCGGCCGTGATTACGAAACGACACTCCGCAAAGACGCGAGCCAACAATTCCTCATCCAGAGGTTTGATGAATCGGGGATTGATAACCGCGACTTCCAAGCCCTCCGCAGTTAATTTCTCTGCAGCAGTCAGCGCGGTTTCCAGCATCGGACCAAGGGCCAATATTGCACCATCGGTTCCCCAGCGAACAATCTGACCCTTACCGAGTTGAATTGGTTCCTGCACCAAGCCAAGCTTGGGAGCAGAAGCTTTCGGGTAGCGAATGCCCGCAGGCCCATCCAATTGCAAAGCAAAATCGAGCATTGAGGCCACTTCATCACAGTCCGCTGGTGCCATGACAGTCATATTCGGGAATACGCGCATATAACCGATGTCAAACACTCCATGGTGCGTGGGACCGTCTGGACCGGCCACCCCACTTCGATCCATCATGAACGTAACGGGAAGATTCTGCAGCGCCACTTCCTGAAAGATCTGATCGTAACTGCGCTGTAAGAAGGTGCTGTATATCGTCACGATCGGACGCAGACCGGTCTTTGCATGACCAGCAGCAAAAGCTACCGCATGTGATTCACAAATGCCGACATCAAAAAAGCGATCGGGAAACTCCTCACGTACCGGCTCCAATTTATTCCCTTGGCACATTGCCGCAGTCATCACCGTCACGCGCTGGTCGCGCCGCATCGCATCCAGAATCGCATCGCGCGCGAAATTCGTATAGGCCGGCCGATTCCCGCCGGACAATAATTTAGGCTGACCATTTTCGTCTTGAAATGCTGGCGGCGTATGAAAGAACACTGGATCTTGTGCTGCTGGATGGTATCCGTGTCCTTTCTCGGTAACCACATGCAACAGCACTGGCCCCTTTAGATCCTTGACCATTTCCAAGTATTTGCGCATCAAACCGATGTCGTGACCATCAATGGGACCAACGTACCGAATTCCAAGTTCCTCAAACAGCATACCTCCGTGCAAACCAGCTTTAACTCCCTCTTTGATTTGGGCCAGCATGCGCTCGGCTGGATCGCCAAACAACGGTACGCGATTGAGTATGCGAGCCACCTCGCTCTTCAGTCCCGTATAAAATGGGTTTGTTCGCAACCGGTCAAGATAGCGAGCAACGGACCCAACTCTAGGACAGATACTCATCTTGTTGTCGTTTAAGACAACCAACAGATCACTGTTCAACTCACCAGCATTATTTAGTGCTTCGAAAACAATGCCGGAAGGGAAGGCTCCGTCACCGATGACTGCCACACTTCTCCGGCTTCCGTTTCCGCATAGATCGTCTCCACTTTTCAGGCCCAGTGCCGTAGAAACACTGCAACCAGCATGACCGGTCATGAATAGGTCATAGGGACTTTCGATGGGATTAGGATAGCCCATCAATCCGCCACGGGTACGAATGGAAGAGAATTCTCGGTATCGACCAGTAACCAATTTGTGCGGATAAATTTGGTGACCCGTGTCCCAAATCAATCGATCTTCGCGAAAGTCAAACACGCTGTGCAGCGCAAGGCAGAGCTCAACAACCCCGAGGTTCGATGCAAAATGCGCTGTGCGAATGCTCAGCAAGCCACACAGCACTTCGCGAATTTCATCTGCTAATTGCTTTAACTCCGTCAGTGACAGTTTATGCAAATCAGCGGCCGAATTAATTCCCTCAAGTAGCTTGCTCATCGATTAACTCTTCCTTTCAAAAACGTACCGCGCCAGGGTCAACAGCGGGTCGGCATTTGGCCCTAACGGAGCGACTGCTCGGCAGGCATCGTCGATACATCGCTGCGCCCACTGTCGAGATTCGTGCAATCCAAGCAGCCCCGGATAAGTCAATTTTCCTAACGTCGAATCCTTGCCTGTGCGTTTGCCCATGCTTTCGGCAGTGCTTTCGACCTCTAAACAATCATCCACAATTTGAAAAGCTAATCCAAGAGCATGACCATAGTTTGTCAGCAAATTGAGCTGATTATCTGAGCAATTTACCGACAGGCCACCCAATTCCAATGCAGCGGTGATCATGGCACCAGTTTTTCTCCGGTGTATACGTTGCAAAAATGCCAACTGTTCATCAACGGTCAACAAATCGACCGTCGATCCATACCGCCCTTCCGACGCCAAATCGTCCACTTGGCCGCCAACAAGTTGGCACCGACCGGACGCAATCGCGAGGCGACGGCAGCATTCAATCGCAATCGTCGCATCTTCCACTTTGGTTGAAATCACTTCAAAAGCCAGGGCCTGCAACGCATCTCCCGCTAAAATGGCGGTTGCTTCATCATACTGCCGATGACATGTTGGCCTGCCGCGTCGCAAGTCATCATTATCCATCGCTGGTAAATCGTCATGAATTAGAGAATACGCATGTATCATTTCCACCGCACACGCCGCCGGAAGCGCCACACGCCAATCCGCCCCTAAACTCTGTGCTGCCAACAGACTAAGCAGTGGTCGCAAACGTTTTCCCGGAGCCAATAAACTGTAACGAATCGCATCAGTTAACCGCTGAGGACAATCAATTTGTTCTCCGACGTAGGTCGACAGCGCTCGGTCAATTGCTTCTCGCAGTGGTGCCAGCGAATTAAGGAATTCTTCCATTCGATTAGATTGCAATTTCTATTAGACAACCAGATTTCATTACCAATTCTTGTGAACGATTGGCATGGTTTGAACAACAGGTCCGCGTGACCAGGCGTCGTTAAACCAAACCTAAAACAACAGACTTTCTTGAGGAGGTTCACCGCTATGGTCATCCGCCGCTGATTCCCGTTTGGACGAACGGCGACGACTGCGCGCGGCCTGTTTTTCTTCCAAACTATCCCCGCTGGATGCGTCCAGAGGTTGCGTAATAGGGTTCCCTTGAGCATCGATACCGCTGAGTAACTCCACCCGACGCTGTGCCTGATCGAGCTGAATCTGACAAGCTGAAATCAGTTTTATGGCTTCACCATAATGCTGAAGACTTGATTCGAGCGGCAAGTTCCCTTGCTCCAAACGCCGCACTTTTTCTTCCAAGGCTTTGAGTGAATCTTCGAAACTCAACGGCACTGCCTGTTCTTCCGCCGAACTTGTTGGACGTTTTGACATGAATCTACTGCTTGTACCGGCATTGGATGAAGGGGTATCTAAGGTCAACTCAAGGAAACTCGAAACGATCTTTACAACCGACTGGGCAATCATAACCGCTACATTCGAATTGTCCGTTCGAATACCTATAAACTTAAAAACCGAATCGGACAACGACTGGCGAAACCCTGTTTTGGATAGTTGCTTTTGACGTGTTTCATTTCAAAACGTAAAGGTAAATAGGCCAAGTTTCGAATGCTCGCACATTGAAATGCAACGATGGAAAGCTCCTCTGAAAATCTGGATAGCGCGACCTGGGCGGAAGCTCTCAAGGCGCGCATTGGCGAACTGCAACAGCAGTCGTCACAAGATTTTAAGAAGAACCGCAACGCCGGAAAACGGCAACTAGACGCGATTCGTACAAATCTTTCCAAGATCATTGACGATTTGCAGGTTCGGGAAAATGAGCTGGCCGATGCGCAAAAGTCCTTGCTGCAGCAGACGGAAGAGCTCGAACAGCAGCGGGAAACCGTATCTTCTGTCGAAACAATTGTTCGACAGAATATCGCTCTAATATGCGATCCCGCCAAGAACCTTGAGGCTCTAGCACAAGAAGTTCGTCAAGACATTTCAGCTCGATTGTCTTCAGAACTGAAGGAGAACCTCACCAACTGCTTGTCGGCTGCCAATAATCATGAGAACACTAACGCTGTCCAGCGCAGTTTGAATGATCTCGACAAACGCTTGGCTGCGGTACACGATTCTCTGTCCAGCCAATTGCCCAGCGAAATTTCGCAGGCTATCGAACGCTCCTTGGAAATTCGATCGCAAGCAGATGACTCCGCAACCACCTTGTCGCAAATCACCGAAGGACTGGAGAAACTCCAATGGTTGCTTGATGCTGCTCAGGAGTCGATAGTCGAGCAAGTACCCAGCGCCATCGTCCCGTTGCTGGAAAAAAATCTCGCGCAATCCGCCCCAGAAAAACTAGCGGCCATCATCGAATCGAAAGTCGCTGATCGCGCCAAGCGAATTGAAGAACAACTTAATCAAACACGCGACGATATTCTCGCGCAAGTACCTGCAACGCTGGCACCGTTGCTCGACAAATCGAACGCCCAGGCGTTGGCAGATGAATTGTTCGGTTTCATTGATACGCGTATTGCCAGCAGTACCCAGCAACTCGAAGCGCTGCTCAACCAAACTCGCGACTTGATTCTGAAACAAGACCCAGAGAGACTCGTTTCACTGTTGGACAAAAACGATTCGGTCTCTACCTCTGACGAATTGGCTGGCTTACTCGATTCACGTTTTGGAGAACATAACAAACAGATTGAATTCTGGTTGAAAGAGGTTGGCGAATCGCTCGCGGCGCGTATGCCCGAGACAGCCAGCAATAGTTCTGCAGAACTGAGCCAATTGACTGAATTGATGGAATCGCTGCGCCAACGGCAAGCGGAATGCGAGACACAGCGACTCGAGTCGATCGAGCGTATGAACTCCGCTGAACGCCTGTTGGATCGCACCGCAATGCAACGCAAATCGGTAGCTCGCAGCCTGCGGCTGAAGCAACGACTATTGCGCAGCGAAGCTGAACGTATCAAGCATCAGGGATCTCAGCATGATGCCACCGATCAAAGCATCTTACAGGAGTCGCTTGACCAGTCACAGCAAACGTGTAACCAATTGCGTGGGGAACTTGCGGAAGCCAAATCTCGCGTCGAATCGCTCAACGCCGAATTAGTTTCTACTAAACGAACGCTGAGTTCCGCGCAGCATGCCGCTGAGAAATCGAAGGCGGAGGTCTCGGTACTGCAACTCCAACTCGCCGAATGCGAGTCACTTCTGGAAGAATCCATCGAAGGCACCACGAATGGTACTCAACGAAAGAACCGTGACGGCGATTTAGAAAGGCGATTGGCTGAGGCGCTCGCCAACCAACAAAGGCTTGAATCGCAACTAGCAGAAGCAACCCAAGCTCTGTCCACTGGTAGGCAAACTACTGCGGAAATCGATGATTCGGAAATCGTCGCTGAGCTTCGACGCAAGATATGTGATCTGCAAGAAATGCTCGCCGAGTCGAATTGTCAAGCTGTGACCACAGTCGACGCCAATGCGGGCGAGTTAGAGAGTCAACTCCGGCTCGCAGAAGTTGAATTGCACGATCTGCGATCTCAAAACTCTGATTTAGCCTCACAAGTGGCCAAGTTGCAGATTTGTATCAGGCAAAATCATGGCCCCCAACCACATCTGGCATCTGAAAACTTGTCATGGGAAGACCGCAAGAAACTGATGTTGATGGAGCTCGAGGCCGAATGCGTTGACGCCACACCTCAGTCGCGAGAAAAGAAATCCGAAGTCGAAGCCATAATAGCTCGCACAGAAGCTGAGATCACCCGCCGCGATCGTGAAATCGCCGAATTGCGAGCCTTGATCGAAGAGCAATCTAACGCTCGCGCCGGCATCGCAATCGGTGCAGCAGCCATCGCTGAACTGATCGAAACCGATGAGCTTGTGCAAATTGAACGAGACAAACTGCGCACCATTCAACAAGAATGGGAGCAGAAACTTCGTCAAGCTGAAATCGAGTTTTCCATGGAACGAGCACGTCTGGGACGTGAAAGGGCGCAAATGGAGGAAAAGCTCCGCGCACTCGAAGCCACTTTGCCCGCCAATAGCTCTGCTGAACCCGAAAAAAATGAGAAGCCCAGCGGCCG
>CAZVBC010000111.1:0-18814 GCA_964625155.1 uncultured Pirellulaceae bacterium | reverse complement strand
GCTGACTACCGGCAAGCCCATGCAGATACTGTCGAAGACTTCGCCGAAAACGCCGTTACATTACTTCTTGCTGCAGGTCGACACCAAGAAAAATGCTCCCGAAATCATCAACGGCAAAGGTGAAGGAATCGACATCCCGCCGGGTCCCAAGGGCCTGGCATATATTCGCGAAAATAAAATCGAGTGGGAATCTCATTATCCTGCGGACGAAGGCGCTGACCCGCTTGAATTGGAGTCCGGGACTCGAGTTACGATCGAATTAACCGCAGTCTACAAACGGGGGCGAGGTAGTGTCGACGAATATCTCGAACAAACCGCCATTGCTAATCCCCACATCACGATTCACTGGCAGGATCCCGATGGAAATCGCCATTCGATCCTGCGCAGCACAACCGATCTGCCGCGCGAGGCCAAGGAAATCAAGCCACATCCCTACGGGCTTGAATTGGGTAGACTTGTAACGATGCTGGGAGACGATCGCAAGAGCACGTTGTCGGCGTTTCTGTGCAATAATTTTTCATGTGTCACTCCAGCGGTGGCACGGAAGGTCTGTGAGGTTGCCAAACTTTCACCGCGAGCATCGGCTCTGAAAGTTGGCCAAAGCGAAGCCGAACGTCTCTTCAACGCTTTGCAAGAAACTCGCATTCGGCCCCCATCGACGGACTGTATCGTCCCCATCGGACAGGAATTACTTTTGCAGGGACTTAAGGCAATTGTCCCCGGCGAATATCACGACGCACTCACGCGCCCTCCAACTGTATATCGCGGTTCTCCATTTCAGATCGAAGTGGCACTTGCTTATGGCGGTTCTGCGACGACCGCCAAAGTAACACGAGATGAGTTAATTGAATTAATTCAAGCATCCGACGCGCGCACGCTTCGAAAGTTCTTGATTGATACGTTCAGCGGCGTTGGCAACGAGGCTGCGGACCGCATCATCGAAGAGTCGTCGCTCCCTACGCGATGCAGCCCGCAAAAACTAAAAAAACCTGAACTCGACAAACTGCATGAAGCGCTGCGATCGGTGAATACCGCCGACGGCCAGACGATGCAAATCTACCGTTTTGCCAATCGAGTGCCGCTACAATTTCAGCAAGGCGCCTGTGCGATCACGCAAGCGGTCGTCAATATGAATTGGCGAGCATATGGACTCAGTCAATCTCGTGGTTCGGTGCCTAATGGACCTATTACGCTGATAGTACACATTGCTAGTGTCTGGGTCCCTTTTACCAGTGAATCCAAAGAAGCCGTCGCAGGTTATCCAGAAATCGAGAAAGAGCTCCGACTGGCTCTTCAGAGCATCGGCCGCAACTTGGCCGCCTTTTTGCGCAAACGTCAAGCAATTCAGGCTCAAGGCAATCGGCGAAGTGTATTTTTGCGTTACCTGCGCGAAGTGGCGGAGGCGGTGGGAACCATCAACAAAGTGGATTCGCAACCAGTATATGAAAAACTGCTCTTCGTGGCCAAAAAGAAAACATCGATTGCTGATATGAAACTGGACGAGTTTGGCAACGAAGTCGTTGAACTCGAAGGAGAGACTCCATAATGGCCAAAAAAACCAAGCGCAGTATCGAAGAGGAATCTTCAGAAATCCAACTGACCGGGCGCGACGTGGAAACCATGGCGCGCTTACAAACCCTAGCCAGTCGCGTTATCGATTCCGCAGAAAAACATCGCGACCCACATCTAGATGTCCCGTCGCGCAGCCTTTCAAACGCTCATTTCAATCGCAAGAAGCGTTTTATCGAGATGGGAGATCGCACCAATCGGCGCGAGCTATTCAATCTTAATCAAGCTCGCATGTACATGCAGACCATCCTGGCTGGAAGTGGGTGCAGTCGCCTGTTGCGGCAGGGAAAATCGACCAGCATTCGAGGTCTGTACTACATGCTAAAACATACAATTGAAGGGACTAAAGAGGAGACTTTTAACGACCAGGCTGAGTCAGACGCAGTGATCGAAGATTTGGAAGTGTTGGCTGGTGCTCTGCGTGAGGAACTTCATCTGTACGCGCAGACTCGAGGATCTTTGGTGGGTACCATAGTCTTCGAAGACAGCGGCGACACGATCGATGCCAGCCGCATGGGTTCGGGCGGCTACTCAATCCCCAGTATCGTCGAGCCCGAAGTTATCAAATTCAAAAAGTGCGATGCAAAATTTATTCTGCACGTGGAAAAGGACACGGTTTGGCAACGCTTCAATCAAGATAAGTTCTGGCAAAAACATAAGTGCATACTCACTCACGGCAGTGGCCAGCCACCGCGTGGAGTTCGTCGTTTGCTCTACCGTTTACACAACGAACTCAAACTGCCCCTTTATTGCCTTCTCGATAATGATCCCTGGGGATACTATATCTACAGTGTGCTAAAACAAGGCTCGATCAACCTCGCCTTTGAGAGCCAGCGCATGGCAATACCAGCCGCGCGATACTTGGGACTGCGCAGCTTAGACTTTGATCGGTGTGAACTAAAGCCAAACGTTACCATCAAATTGAACGAGCAGGACCGCAAACGAGCTGATCAGATCTCAAAATATCCTTGGTTTGCCGACAAGAAGCCCTGGCAGGCCGAAATCAAGAAAATGCTCGACAATGGCTTTAAATTGGAAGTCGAGTCGCTTATCAGTAAGGACATCTCTTATGTTACCGAAGTCTACGTCCCCGAACGATTAAGGCAGGGCGATTTTTTGGACTGAAGAACTTGCCTGAACTCGTTGCCTAACCTGTTTACTCACGTCCGCGTTGGTTCGGTTAGACGATGGATTCTCTGTCCATTGCGATCGTCTACTTCACACATGAAGTATTAGCACTGCAAGATCGAATTGGGGTACATTTTTCTCCGACAGGTTCTTTACGGTACGCTTTCGCGGTAGGCTGACGCCGTTTTTGTACAGGTTATGCCGAGTTTATGGGCTAAACAGTCTGAAAACCCTGTAAGTTTTGACCGTTCCAAGAATACGTACTAGGCTTCGATATCAAGATTCAATTCAGTGATGCCTATTCCCGCGATGGAACATGCCGGAGAGAGTTTGGACAAGATGGGACAAGGTCAACCAATTACGCCATTCGGCAACTCTATATACGAAGCAGACGGTGTACGTGCATCGCTCGACACGGATTGCCCTGATTCTCTGGACATCGCGACCCGTAAGTTTGAAAGTCGCATTCTAAGGGCGCGTTTGGGCTTGGCGAATGGTTTGTTCTTAGCTCTTCGCGCCAAACATGCACAAACCGCTGCACATTCCCTGCGCGTGGCACTGTGTTGTTCAAAGTGGTCCGAAAGGCGTGGAGATTCGGAACATGTGCGCAGCATCCTCGAAGTGGCTGCTTTGCTGCACGATATCGGAAAAATCGGAATTCCTGACCAAGTCCTGCATAAAAAAGGGACGTTTGTTGGTGAAGAACTGGCAATAATGGACCTGCAGTACCAACTGGGGAGCGAGATTCTCCGTGGCACGGGAGCCAGTTTCGAATTACTCGAGATTATTGAAACCTACCGGCAATGGTATTCCAGCGAGAACGCCAGCAAGACTGAACTGCCGCCCGTTAGCGCACGGATGTTAGCGATCGCGGATGCGTATGACGCAATGATCTCCGAGCAAGTGTTTCGTAAAGCGATGGCAAGTGATGTGGCCATCAGTGAGTTGTTTGCTCTCGCTGGCTCTCAATTTGATCCCGAATTGGTAAGCGAGTTTTCTCGTCTGATTGCAGAAAAGTCGGCACCCGAAAACGATGCCCGCACGGCGGAACGCTGGCTGAGCAAATTGGGAACTGACTTGACTTCGGGGTTCTGGGAAGAAAACGAATCCCAACCACGGTTTTCGGCTCATCAATTGGTCGACGCTTTGTACCATGGGCGGCTGCTCGAAAGCACTAGCGACGCCGTAATCTACGTCGATCACAATGCCAGGATCATTCACTGGAACCGGGCTGCGGAACGCATGACTGGTCATAGCGCGACGATGATGCTGCATCAGGTATGGACGACGGATTTGATGGGAATGTTTCATGAAAACGCTACCCCGATCACGCCTGAGGATTGTCCACTAAAAGATGTTTTTACTTCGCGAGTTCAAGCCATCCGTCGGCAGCAACTAAAACACCGTGATGGTCGAACGCTCTACGTCAACATGCATTTGCTCCCTGTTGTTACTACAGAACGCGATATGTGTGGGGCCATTTTTTTGATTCGAGATGCTTCTGCCCAAGCAAACTTGGAGCAGAAAGTTCAGACTCTATACGAGCGAGCCACACGCGATCCGTTGACCGGGACGGCAAACCGCGCAGAACTGAATCGGCAACTGCCTGAATTTGTAAATCTGCATTTAGAGGGCGGATTGTGTGGCAGCATGATTATCTGCGATATCGATCACTTTAAACGCATTAATGACACGTACGGCCATCAAGCTGGCGACGATGCCCTGGTGGTGTTTGGTAGCTTGTTGAGAGAAATGGCCCGTGAAAGCGACCTAGTTGCTCGCTACGGCGGTGAGGAATTTGTCGTACTCTGCTCTGGATGTGACCTCGCAGCTGCGATCGCTCGAGCGGAAGAGATTCGCCGGGCAGTCGAACGGCGAAATATTCCATCGCTGAGAGGTAACTGTGTCACAGCCAGTTTCGGAGTTACTCAGGTACATCTCGGCGATACCGATGAGAGCTTCCTAGCTCGCGCCGATCGAGCGCTCTTGCTAGCCAAGGAATCTGGCAGGAATCGTGTGATTCAATTGAGCGCCGTAGCCAAAGAAAAAGCCACAGTTACAAACAACCTCAGCGCTGGTTGGTTTGGTTGGTTTGGACGTCAAAATGAATTGCCCTTGCTGGAAAAGAACTATGTCACTCCAGTTCCCAGCGAGATTGCAGTCCAAAAGCTAGGTGGATTCGTTAACGATCACAAAGGAGAGGTTCTCAAAGTTGAACCAAATCACTTGGTCTTGCGAGTCGACAGTCGGAATGTGCCTGGAATTCAACGCGGTGCGAATCGTCCTGCCGTATTGACGATTGACGTTCGTTTGGAGCAAGCCAACACCTTTGGGCCAGGCCGTCGTGACCAAGTCTGTGCTACGAATATCTATGTAAGCACCTATTCACCTAAAGCTCGCGATCGTCGTGTTCAGGCAGTGATCGACGAAGCAAACATGGTACTGCGCAGCTTTCAGTCATATCTAATGGCTCGCGAGACCGACAGTGCATTAAACGATGTCGCCAGCAGCGGTCTCTAGACGTGCAGCAACACCGACTACTGCAACAGACGCTGCGCAGTCACGCGACTATTGAAACGAGGAAAACTCAGAGCAATCAAGGATTTCCCTGGATTCTCCTGCCCACTCGAAGGAGCAAAATCCCCCCGACAGGAGTCGAAACATAGCGGTATTTCTTAGGGTTTTTCGCATTCTTCTGATTTTAGGGCAGCGCCCAGGTCAGCATTCGACCAGAACGGAACCGAAAGTGGGGCTGTGCTGGTACCGACTTCTGACGAACAAGTAGCCAAGCTCGAATCATTCAACGAAGCTCAGCAAATCAAGCGGGTCTGCTGCCTGATTCTGGAACGATTACCTGTATCCAGGTTGGTCCAAGCGCATGAGGCGCTGAGGCCATTCTGAATGAGCATGCCGCATTGTCGCGCACAAAATCCGTTCGTGAGTGTTGGAGGAAAGACATGAGTCAAGCAATTTCGTTTTCCGGCGTGGATGATCGGAGAGAACTACTACTGCGAGGACTGAAACAATGCGAGCCGGTCATACTGAACCGATACCGCTTTCGGCTGGGGCATCTGAGCCGACGTTTCGATGAGGCAGATATTTTTCAGGTTGTTGCTACCAATGTTGTTAGGGGCTTCGGTTCGTTTCGCGGAAACAGCGACGAAGCTATCCAACATTGGATATTCACGATTGCGCGTCGAGTGAACGTCTTATCGGCAAATCCAAGATTTCGGGTCGGCTGATGGACCATGCGATTAAGGTCTATTCGAATTGGCTCGGTAGGCGTTCGGTGCTAGGTGACCTGACCAAGGATCGTGTGATTGACTTTATCGCTCACCTGCTTGACGGCTCCACAATGTCGCGGGCTTCGATAAAGGCGATCTAGGAACGTCTGCTGGCCCTATGGCGATTCGCGGCGTATCAGCGATGGCTGCCAGTGTTCCCGGATATGCCGACGATCAAAGCTCCTGCGCGAACGACAGACGCATGGACAGCGGAAGATATGGTGAAGCTGCTGGAGAATGCCAGGGCAATGCCGGGGACTATGGGAAGAGAGCCAAAGCAGCACGTTCCGTTGTCGCTATTCTGGGAATCGTTGATACTGTTCACGTACGACACGGCTGAACGAATTGGAGCGGTCCGTGAGGTAACGCACGATGATATTCGTGGTGAATGATGTTCGCCCGAGTCCCTGACGGAACGCGTCGTCGTTCGCGCGAGGGCCAAAATACGCGAAGCAAGGCGTCGTGAACGGCTGAGTATGCGAGTCCATCAGTTGCTGTGGAAGCTGAAGCCGCGCCACGTCTCGTTAGTCTCGCTCATCTACTGCGAGGGCGAGACGATCGAGCGAGTAGCAGAGCTGGAAGGAACGACCATCGATGAGATCAGAGCCGAGTTGCGAATCGCCAAAAAAACGCTGAACAAGCATTTCCAGCGCAGCCTGAAGTACCTCGAGGATGATCTGCAAGACGCGAATGAGTGGCACGGCTGGGTTCAACGTAGGGTCAACGTACTCATGGACGGGCAACGAAAAGAGTCGATCTTGAATCGCACTCAGAATCGAGGCAGGAACTGCCATGAATAAGTCAATCAGAATCGAATTGCCGTCAGAATTCACTGAACTATGCAGTCGCGACAAAACCACACCGGAAGAAGTGCTGCGAGGATTCATAGCGGACTTGTGCCGGATTTCGACATTCGCCAGCGCCCCACAGCGTGATGATGGCTACCAGTCGAACGGAAGCGACGAGAGAGAACTAGTTTGGCAGTATTACGAACGGGTCGGCTATCCGTTTAGGTAAGCCAAGCAATGGTGGCCAGGAAACTCGGCAAGTCTGGGCTTTATTATTGGAGGTCAAAAACGTACTTCCTCATTGGCTAATCGAGCACGCTTTGAACGCTCTAACAAATCGTAGGTTTCTAGCCAGTCGATGACGCTTTCTCGGCATTGGTAGAAACGTTCACCATTCTGCAACGAATAGCCCTCAATGGTAAGCGCTTTGATCCACCCTTCCGCGATTCCACAGGAGTCCATCCAGTACAAGAAAAGTGAGTGAAGCTTTTGGTGGAGCTCGTCTGAGTAACGAACAATGCCTAATTTGTGGCCGTTCAAAAACGACTGCTCAGTCTCAAATAACCACTCACATGCTGCGATTCCACTAACCAAGAAAGCATCGCAGTTATCACGATTGGATGGGGAAATACCGCCCGCTTGCCAACTTACATCAGTCGGAAACGAGTTTAGGACATTCGTTTGAATTGCCAATTCAACTGAGGACATGGCATCTTGATAGAAGAACATGATCTGATCGTTTGACAATTCCATTCTAGCTCTACTCTGCCAGAGTGAAAAGAAAGAATAGGTAAATTGGGGATCTATCTAGCACGATTGGCGTGCGAGTCAAAGGCAAGTCATCTCAAGCATGGGAATCGAATCCAAGTACATGCAAACGAGGTGGAAAGTGAGCACGCTAACTCCGCGAAAACTAAGCGAATTAAAGAACGTCGTGGCAGATGCCGTATCGAATAAGCCAGAGAAGCTAACTAGCGGAGATGGTGCCAGCGATCGAGGTGAAGGGCTGGCGGAATTGGGATTGCCCGCAGTGTGGCCGATTTGTGCCGTCACCTGTCGCTGGAAACGACAAATTTCTTAAACGTGTCGCAGAATCTGAAAAACTGCGACATGTTCTATAGACCTGTCGCTTCAAGCGACATATGCTAGTTGAAACAAAGCCAACCGCACAAATACCGACAGGAAAAGAGATTACGTTTGCACCGAACGATCCCTACAACGATTTACCACTTCTCCCGCCAAAAGTCGAATTGGATTCCAAGGCGATTTTGAAGCAGTGTATTCCGGCGCGAGCCGCACTAGCAGAACTAAAACAAGCTGCCGAACGCATCCCTAATCAAGGTATGCTGATCAACACCATACCGTTTCTAGAAGCGCAAGCAAGCTCGGAAATCGAGAATATTGTCACGACTTCAGATCGGCTCTTCCAATTTCGGCATGAGTCGACTGCTATTGATCCTGCAACCAAGGAGGCGTTGCGGTATAGCCAGTCGCTTTTCGATGGCTACTGCTCCCTACGCGAATGTCCTTTGAATACGCGATTGGCAGAGCAAGTGTGCAGTATCATCAAAGGGAGCGAAATGAAGGTCCGACGCGTCCCTGGCACAGCCTTGGCCAGGAACGACGAAATCATCTACACACCGCCGGTCGGAGAAGATCTACTTAGAAGCCTTCTGGCAAACTGGGAGATATTCCTTAACGAAACCAAAGAATTGGACCCGCTCATCCGCATGGCTGTTGGCCATTATCAATTTGAAGCCATCCATCCTTTTACAGACGGGAACGGTAGAACAGGCCGGGTCCTCAACAGCCTGTTTTTGATCCAGGAGAACCTCTTGTCCCTGCCTATTCTCTACCTAAGCCGTTATATCATCAAGCATAAATCTGACTACTACCGTCTGTTGCGCAAGGTAACTGAAGAGAACGCCTGGGAAGAATGGGTTCTATACATCCTAAAAGGGGTCGAAGAAACTGCGAGTTGGACCACAGCAAAGATTGGTGCCATCCGAAAACTCTCTGCGGACACTTTCGAATACGTACGCAAAGCACTTCCAAAGATCCATAGCTTGGAATTGATCAACCTTATCTTCGAGCTTCCGTACTGCCGCATTCAAAATGTTGTCGACGCGAAGATAGCCGAGCGGCAGGCAGCTTCGCGATACCTGAAGCGACTTGCTGAAATAGGCGTTTTAGAGGAGAAAATGGTTGGTCGTGAAAAGTTATTTTTACATCCAAAGTTTTTGATACTCCTTACTCGAGAGAGTAATTCATTCCCGGAGTACAAATCGAACTAAGAACTCCATTTCGCTCTTGCAGTTGTAGTTCTCTTCTTCAATTTTGAGACCATGAGTACAAATGTAGATGACCGATTTTTAAATAGCACGGAGCTAAGCGAGCTTCTTCGCGTCACAGTGTGGTGGGTTCGATCAGCGACCGAGCAAACTGGCATACCGTTCGTCCAGTTGTCAAGCCAGCGTAAGTACCGCTTTTCGGACGTACAGGAATGGCTCGAACAACGACGCGCTACAGTTACTGGATCTGCGGTATTGCCACGTAAAAAATTGCCGCCCGAAGACATGACGTGATGGCAACGATTCTTGCGAGCCAAACTGGGTGCAGTGAGCAATCGCAACAAACATATTCAGCGGGCCAAACCGTTCTTCAAGACTGCCGTCGATGACCAACTGATTACCCAGTCCCCTGCGGCTGGACTGAAGTTTGAGACAGCAAAGAAGGATAGGAGCCGTCAGTATTTCATCGACCGTGAGACCACCAAGCGAATCCTGGACGCGCTGCCAGATGTTCACTGGCGACTCTTGTTTGCATTGATGCGATATCAAGGGATGCGACGACACTAGACCGTTGGTCTAGAGTGGAGCCATGTTGACTGGAGGTCCCAAAAGCTTTGCATCCACTCGGACAAGACCACTTACCGAGAATGTCCCATCTTTCCTGAGACTTTACCTTATTTGAGAGAGTCTTTTGAGGCTGCCGAAGCTGGAGCGATCAAGGCAGTTAAGTGGCATGCAGGAGCCGACAGCGTAACGACGCTGTTTGCAAGTCGAGTTCGACGCATTTTGGGTAAGAACCCATGGCAAAGATAACGACAAATATGCGATCAACTCGACGAACGGAACTGGACGACGTGTTTCCAACCCACGTTGTTAACGAATGGTTAGGGCATTCCAGTGAAATTGCAGAGCGGCATTATCAGCAAGTTACGCCAGACCATTGGGACAGATCGACAAAACAGGTCAGCGCCCAGGTCAGCATCGGTGGCAATCAGGAGGCATCCAGGCGTTGTCAAGCGACAGGTGAGAATCAAGAAAACCCAGGGAATTCAAGATTTTCCTTGGATTTACTGGCCCACTCGAAAGTGGAAAAGTACCCCCGACAGGATTTGAACCTGTGACCCCAGCTTTAGGAAAGCTGTGCTCTATCCAACTGAGCTACGAGGGCAATCGACGCTTGATGATTCTGTGAGTGATCGTCTTGTTCCGACTATGCGAAGGCTTTGTGGAAAGACTATGGTGCCATTGTCATAGCGAGAACTGTCGGGCCACTAGAAACTCGCTCCACAATTCAGTTTGTTGTTGCAATTTTACCCCTAGACCACTTTCGAGGATACAGCCGGAGTTGTGGGGCGTTTCTATTTTGCACTGTCGGGGAAATACTCGGCTACTTTCGCTCGCAAAAACTGTAATGATTGAGCCATTTCCTCCATGCCGTTCATGCCGTCTTCGATGCTGATCCAGCCACGATACTTCACATCAACAAGGATGCGAAAAATAGCATCGTAGTCGTTCATCCCTCGTCCGGTCACACCGTGCTTGAGAAGTTGTGTATAACCTGCGCTGCCTTCTGCAGCTTTGAGCTGGTCCATGGTTGTACCAGGGACTAAATATCGGTCACTGGCATGCATACTGACGACACGCGGAGCTACGCATCGCAAAAGTTCGATAGGATCGTCTCCTGCAACGACTGCATTACTTGGATCGTATTGTACGCCAAAGTGTTTCGATTCGGGGATCAGAGCCAGTAGGTCGAGAAACACATCCATCTTTTGCGCAAATTCAGCATACTTCCAATAGCCGTCTTTGTAGTGATTCTCAAGTCCCAAAACGATGCCTAACTCTTCTGCTAACGGTAAACAGGCCAGAATCCCTTCGCTCGACCAGCGCAGTCCAATGTCACGTGGAACTTCGGGCCAGCGCTGACCACTCAGCACTCGGCAGACAGTTCCCTCGCCACCTAAGCGATGAGCAACTCGAATCATTTCCCTTTGGTGATCGATGGCAGCCTGCCGCCTTTTGGCGTCCGGGTGAGTGAAGTCGGGCGAGCAACAGAGCATCGGCATCGCAAAGCCCGCATTGCGGATCGCAGTCGCGACTTGGTCGAGGTAGTTTGGTTCCAAACTGATAAAAAAGCCTTCATACATCTCCAATCCATCGGCATCAAGCTGTTTGGCTTGTTCAATCCAATCAAAGACGGACATCGTGCGGTCCTGCGAAATCACGTCGAGGTAGCATTTTGGAAATGCACTGATACGTGGACCTGCTGAAATCACTTTGAATGACCCCTAACGCAAAGAAATTCGTTCCGAAGACCGCGTCTATTCCGGTTTTACTTCGAGCACCGCTTTCGCTATTTTCCCCGAATGCATCGTCTCGAAGGCGGTTTCCCACTGCTGAAGTGGCCAACGACCGCCGACCACTTTATCAACGCGGAGTGCCCCACTTGCTAGCAAGGCCAGCACACGTTCCCAGATCGCCCAGGTGTGCGAAAAACTTCCTTGCAAAGTCACGTTCTTTTGCACCAATGGATCGATTGAGAAATTAAGAGGCGCCTTACCCCAGCCAACTTTACTGATCCAACCGTTGGGACGAACCACATCAATGGCCGTTTTCAGTGTGGGCGATACACCTGCCGCGTCAACAACCCCTTCGCAGCCCAACCCATCACGTTGGCGAGCCCAACTATCAATGAGACTGACATCGATCGCTTGGCACCCGAGCTCTTCGGCGATTTTTAACCTCGCAGCATCGCGGGGCAGCCCGGCAACGGCAACTTCAGCCCCTCGGAGCGCAGCAATTGCACCACACAGCAGACCGATTGGGCCAGGTCCTAAAACTAAGACTCGATCGCCAGGCAGAATATTTACATTGCTGGCTACAGCGCTAAACGCCACGCAGCAGGGTTCAGTCAAAGCCGCTAAGTTCAGAGGCAGATTGTCCGGTACACGATGCAGGCAGCGAGCTGGAACTCGTACCGAGTGCGTCATCGCACCATCAACACCGTAACCGAACCCCTTGCGGCTCGGATCGAGATTGTACTTGCCAATTCGCGACATCGGGCTGTCGGGATCGATGATGGCAGCGGTTTCGCTACAAACTCGATCTCCTTCTTTGTATTTCCTTACTGATGAGCCAATTTGTGCCACGCGCCCAGCAAATTCGTGACCAAGTATTACTGGGTAGTTGACTGGCCAACTATGTTCGGCGGTCCATTGATGTAGGTCGCTACCACATACACCAACGGCGGCGACTTCGAGCAGTACATCGTCCGGACCAATCGCGGGAATCGGCACCTCACGTATTTCAACGGAATGGGGTCGAGGTGCAAAATTGACAATTGCAGGCTGCGCAATAGTTGCGGTCATTCCAATTAATGCTCCCAAAAGTTAGGCGACTGCGCTGATTTCGAATCTTACATACCGACCGTTACGTCGCCAAATGCATGCACTTGATCACAGATCGTTTTAAGAACTTTTCCAAGATCCCCACCAGCTTGCTCAAATCGTTCAGGGTTGATTGCCAACGGTGCACCAATGACTACCAGTGGAGCACCGTAGCTGGGCGTCATGATTGCCTGTTCGATCGACAATCCACCCACGGCTTGAACCGGGATCTTAACGGCTTGAACAACTTCGCGTAGCTGGTCCAGCGGCGTAGGAGCCTGTTCCCCTCGCGCAGCAATGCCGCGACGCTCGTCATAACCAATATGATGGATCACGTGACTACAACCCAGCTCTTCGATCAGTTTTGCACCTTCGACCATATCGGGACAACCCAAATTATCCCCCATGACTCCGATGCCATAATCTCGCCCTGCCTTGACAACAACTCTCAAGGTTTCCACATGAGCTCTTGCCATCACCACTACGTGCGTAGCACCAGCTTTGGCCATCATCTCCGCTTCAAGATACCCTCCATCCATTGTTTTCAGATCTGCGACGATAGGAACACCCGGAAATCGTGCTCGCAATTCACGTACGGCTCGCAACCCCTCAGCGAGGATTAAGGGTGTTCCCGCTTCTAACCAATCCACCCCCGACCTCATTGCCAACTCGGCAGTTTCAATTGCCTCTGAGAGCGTGGTAACATCTAAAGAGATCTGAACAACTGGACGCATATCTAGCACAACGCCTTGCCACTAAACAGCGGCGAAAAGAACATAAACCAAGCCGCGCGAACAAGAATCATGAGTGTGCGACTAGCGAATAATCGGTGAACAAAGTGACTTGAATTCGCATGGTTTTGAAACCAATAATCTCCACAGCCGCCGGACCGAACCAAGCATTTCTCGGCTGATAGCTGCCTTCAAAAACCAACTTGCCATCAACGCAAACACTATAACAAACCCATCCCAAGTTTCCAAGGGATTCCAGTTACCTTAGTTTGTTGAGAGGTAATCATCGAGGGCTCAGAAGTGGCCAATGAATTCGATGCACTTGAGTGTGAAGATTGTATCGCATTTCTACTTACATTCGCCAGCGGGCGTTATATGCGGTGTGTCGCGGAGCGAGGTGCTGGTCAGGGAGCAGCCAAGCATACCGATAGTGGTAATCACTAGAAATCATCAACTATCTTGGATCAGCGCGCGGCAATAATTCGAATCGCAAAGCTGAGTTCGTGATCGAATGAGGCGCAAAGCTGTTAGGTGCTAAGTGACTTCGTGACGCAATAGTGGAAAGAGAATGATTTCACGGATGCTGCGTGAGTTGGTTAGGAGCATAACTAAGCGATCGATGCCGATTCCCAGGCCGCCAGCGGGTGGCATGCCGTTACGAAGCGCCAAGACGAAATCATGATCCATTTTGGCCATCGAGTCTTCTTCAGCCTGGCCGGCAAGTTGTGTTTCGAACAATGATTCTTGCAAGAGTGGATCGTTCAGTTCGGTATATGCATTGGCTAGTTCCATGCCGTGAACAAATAACTCAAATCGTTCCGCAATCATTGGCTGATTTGCTTTGCGCTTTGTCAGTGGGCAAATGCTGGCAGGGTAATCGATCACAAATACCGGCCCAGTTAGACTGTCTTCTACCTTTTCTTCAAACACTTCACTCTTCACTACATCGGGGTGCTTGCCCTGGGGATCCAAGCCGATCTTTCTAGCATATTGAGCTATTGCGTCGGCATCACTGGGGCTGATTCCAGTATGTTCAGCGAATAGGTCGTCGTAGGCAGCTCGTTTGAACGGAGGTGTGAAATCGATACTCTTGCCAGCCCACTCGACGACATAGGATTGATTGGTGGCATGCAGTGCGTCGGTGATGATTTGTTCTGTAAGGTCCATCATGACTTGGTAATCTCCAAAGGCCTCGTAAGCTTCGAGCATGGTGAATTCAGGGTTATGTCGCGGGCTGATTCCCTCGTTGCGATAGACTCGTCCGAGTTCGTAAACGCGTTCTACTCCGCCGACTAACAGTCGTTTCAGATGGAGTTCCAATGCAATCCGCAAAAAGAGCCTCATGTTGAGCGCGTTATGATGAGTTGTAAACGGTCGAGCTGCTGCACCACCTGCGATCGTGTGTAGAGTTGGGCCTTCGATTTCGCAATAACCTCGTCGCTTGAGAGTATCGCGAATGGACTGCACAATCTTGGTTCGATTCAGAAAGGTCTGCATGACCCCTTCGTTGTACGTCAGGTCAAGATAACGCTGTCGTTGACGCAACTCAGGGTCCGTTAAACCAGCGTGTTTCTCAGGAGGCGGCTCCATGGTCTTGCACATAAAGTGAAGATTTTCAGCAAAGACCGTCAATTCGCCCGTGTTTGTTCGCCCAAGCCTTCCCTCGATAGCGATCCAATCCCCCAAATCCAAATATTCAGCTAGTTGGAAATTCCGCTCACCAACTTGTCCTTTGCCAATGAATATTTGGATATCTCCGGTCCAGTCCCGGAGATTGATGAAGACCAGTTTTCCGGTTGGTCTCATCAAAACGATCCTGCCTGCGACACGAACTCTTGGCCCAATTTCTTCCCCCGGACCTTGGTCGGACTTCCATTGCCGATAGTCGATTTTGTCTGCACCATCCAAGTTCGGCAGTTGCAATTCTCGGCCAGCGTTGGTTTTGAAGCGCACTTCCGAAGATCTGTCGCGAACAGAACCAATTAGCTCTCGTTCAGCAAATGAATGTCCCCAGGGATCGATTCCCATGCCTTCGATTTTCTTAAGCTTGTCAAGCCTCGCAGCCTGATGGACTCCCAATTCTTTTTTTGCGTCGCGCGGTTGTTCGAACGTTTCGCCAGCAATTTCGCTCATCGTGGTTTAAACCGAAGAAAGGATCAGATGGAGACCTAGGAAGGAAATTGAAAGAGCCTTGGTGATCGCACCACAAGTGTCATCGAGTTGTACGCTTCATGCTTTGAATTCTTGAATTACCTGCGAAACCATTAAAGTTTTTCGGCAATGACTGCCTCTGCAAGGAAACTGACTTTTGAGCCCCACAATACTTTTCACTTTTCGCTAGACAACCACTGAACGCAAGTTGCCCTTGAGAATCTGTGGCTCAATTTGGCGATCCCAAATGTACCCGCAAGTTGGGCAATTTCATGAATCGTTCAAAAATCAATGTCGCGTGGAGAAGATTTTAGCGATAGCCTTAATGCACGACGAGCCGGGTACGAATTCGCGAATTCCGTTTGGGTAGACATTGATGACAATTTTAGCACGCCACAGTTCACATTCAGTGGTATTAGTTATTGAACGAGATCCTCTAATGTTAACGGGGATGTCGGCTATGTTGGACATGCAGGGCTACAGAGCCGTTTTAGCGAGAAATGAACAGATTGCTCAGCAGGCAATTGCAGCAGGGCCAGTCGACTTGGTCATCTTGTCGATTGACGATTTGCAGGCTGGATGCGAGTTTGCCGCAAGACTGCGCACAAACTCAAATGCAGTTGATATCCCTATTATTTTCCTTGTTCCCGAGTTGACGTCGGCCTGGAGCGAACAACTGCATGCCCATGGTGGTGTCTATAGCATGCTCAAGCCGTTTGATCCTGTTGCGCTCGTTGAGCTGGTCGAGAAAGCACTTTGGATGCCGCACGTTGCGCAGAGTCGCATTGACCCGCCTCGAGCACATCTGCATCTGGCTAATGATTGGATTCGCCTGGATAACTAAACTCATTATCTTTCCAACCAGGCAGCCGCTCGCATTTTGTGCATTCTTCCTGCTCTGCGCCACCCTCCTGTTTTGTTGAAGAAAAATCTCGAAAACTTTGGGTTTCGCCGATTTTTGCGATCCTCAGCAGTTCAAATTCACGGAAACTTCACAAGACATTGGCAGCACGGCAGTTACGGGTACATATCGATTCTCAGGTCGTTAGACGCCATTTAGGGTTAGGTTGCTGCAACTCGTTTTCGAAGAGCAACTTGTGACTTGCTTTCCACAGCGTTTGACAGGCCGATTGAGGCTGATAAACTCTCCAGCCACGCTAGATGTAGTGCTTGCGCACTCAATGAACTACTATATGTAGTATGTGAGTGCATCTGGCGGTAGGTCTTGGAGGATGATCGAGATGTGAGCCGGACGGCTTACCGATGGATAACCAACACGACCACGAAGGTAAGATTTCTTTTCTCAAAACTGCGGTTGAAGGAGCTTGTAGGATGGCCACAGTCGAAATGGGGCGACAGAAACGACGAAACTCTCGGTCCGCGTCTGCTTCGGTGGACGTAGCTGGTGACCGGAATGGGCTGGAAATCAAAAATCGATTTTGCCCAGCCAATATTGCTGATCCGTTTGAAACGGTCGAGTGGGAAATTCGTAAAGCAGCAATCAAAGACGAAAGTGGTAAACCACTATTTGAGCAAACCGATTGCGAGATTCCCGCGACTTGGTCGCAATTGGCAACAAATGTAGTTGTCAGCAAATACTTTTATGGCGAGCCGGGGACGGCTCAGCGCGAAAAGAGCGTACGTCAATTGATTCATCGAGTCAGCCGTACGATTACTGATTGGGCAGTTGCGGACGGCTATTTCGCAACAGCGGCTGATGGCGAGCGATTTTACCAGGAGCTGTCTTGGCTGTGCTTGCATCAATACGGTTCGTTCAATTCACCGGTGTGGTTCAACGTTGGCTTGTTCCAGCAGTACGGCGTTACGGGAGCCAAATGTACTTGGCATTACAATTGTGACGCCCAGCAGGTTGAGCAGCCAGAAAATCCATACGAGTATCCTCAAGGATCAGCCTGTTTTATCCAAAGTGTCGAAGATAACATGGAAGACATCATGCGGCTGGCCAGCAGCGAAGCGATGCTCTTCAAGTTCGGGAGCGGAACGGGCACTGACCTGTCAACCATTCGCAGCAGTCGCGAGAAGCTATCGGGTGGTGGTACGCCCTCAGGTCCGCTTTCATTTATGCGTGTGTATGACTCGATTGCAGGTGTCATCAAAAGTGGAGGCAAAACGCGGCGCGCTGCAAAAATGCAATCGCTCAAGGTGACGCATCCTGATGTAAAGGAATTTATCGAGTGCAAATGGAGGGAGGAGCAAAAAGCGCATGCATTGATTCGTGAAGGGTATGAAGCGAATTTCAACGGTGAAGCTTATTCCTCAGTTTGCTTCCAGAATGCTAATTTGTCGGTGCGCGTAACGGACGAATTTATGCAGGCTGTGAGGGACAACAAGCCATGGACGACGACTTGGGTTAGCGACAAAGCCAAAGGGACTCCTCCCACTTACAATGCGCGTGATTTATTGAACCGCATGGCTGAGTGTGCTTGGCACTGTGGTGATCCCGGCGTGCAATATGATACGACCATTAACAAATGGCACACCTGTCCAAATTCTGGACGCATCAATGCCAGCAATCCGTGTTCGGAATATATGTTCTTGGACAATACGGCGTGCAATTTGGCTAGTATCAACTTGATGAAGTTCCGTCAGAGTGACGGTCAATTCGACGTCGACAGTTTCATAGCGGCTTGTCGCATTTTCTTCATCGCTCAAGAAGTGCTGGTCGATCACGCGAGTTACCCAACGGATCGAATTGCCGAGAACAGCCACAGATTTCGTCCGCTGGGGTTGGGATACTCAAATCTTGGTAGCTTGGTCATGACTTCTGGCACACCCTACGACTCGCCAGCGTCACGTGGAGTTTGTGGAGCGATCACGGCCCTGCTGCATGGTGCTGCGAATTTTACAAGCGCAGAAATTGCCGGTGTGGTCGGTCCGTTCGAGAGCTTTTCAACCAATCGCGAACCGATGCAGAACGTGATGCGCATGCACCGCGACGCCGTAGAAGCCATCGATGAGGCAGGGCCAGCTTACTTGAAGAAAGCCGCTCGCGACTTGTGGAACAAGGTGGTCGAATTGGGAGAGCGATATGGATATCGAAATGCGCAAGCGACCGTTCTCGCACCCACAGGTACGATCAGCTTTATGATGGATTGTGACACGACTGGAATCGAGCCGGATATTGCCTTGGTAAAATACAAGCAACTCGCCGGTGGAGGCATGTTGAAGATCGTCAATCAATCGGTCTCGTTGGGATTGCGCACGCTGGGCTATTCGGCCGATCAGATTGCATCGATCAATGCGTTTATTGAAGAAAACGACACGATCGAAGGTGCTCCGTTTTTGAAGGACGAGCATTTGCCGGTATTCGATTGCGCATTTAAGCCTGCCAAAGGGACGCGCAGTATTCCTTGGCAAGCTCATGTGCAGATGATGGCTGCCGCCCAGCCTTTCCTGTCTGGTGCGATTAGCAAGACAGTCAACATGCCCACGGACGTGACAAACGAAGATATTGCCAAAGCCTAT
>CAZVBC010000110.1:0-18854 GCA_964625155.1 uncultured Pirellulaceae bacterium | reverse complement strand
GTTAGGGACTGATTGTTGGTAGAAAAGGCATTCCTAAAGGATGGGTTCTCGGCCCGTAAGGGACATGATGTTCGCGTCGACGTCACCCGCTCAATCAGATTTTGTTCCTGACGGGTTGGCGGATGATTCACGCGGAATAAAAACTGCGCATCAAATATCAGGTTTTTAATAGCTCAGGCTAATAGCATTTGAATTGCTGACATTAGCACAGCGAAGCAGGCATTAGCACAGAGACACTGACATGAATGCAGGGAAATTGTGCTGAGGCGAAGAGTACGGCTTGTGTGGATGGCGGGCTAGATGTTAACCTGCTTACTTTGCGTGTGTACTGATTTGGTTGCACGATCGAAGATTCAGTTTCAGTTGCGAATTCGCTGAACGTGTAAGTTCGGATAGGTGAGGTTGGTATGGCATTAGTTCCGCTCCGTGTTGTTCTCGATCATGCTGCCGAAAATGGTTACGGCGTTGCTGCGTTTAATGTTAATAACATGGAGCAAATCCAGGCCATCATGGAGGCTGCGCAGGAAACCGATTCGCCCGTGATTGTGCAAGCATCGCGAGGTGCTCGAGCTTATTCTCAAGATGCGTATTTGCGTCATTTGATGTTGGCGGCTGCTGAGTTGTATCCCCATATACCCACGGTGATGCACCAAGATCACGGCAACAGCGTTGAAACGTGCGTCAGTGCGATCGATAACGGTTTCACTTCGGTCATGATGGATGGCTCGCTGAAAGAAGATGGCAAGACGCCTGCGAATTACGATTACAACGTCCGGGTTACTGCCGAGGTTGTACGTTTGGCGCACGCTCGCGGTGTCAGCGTTGAAGGAGAGCTGGGTTGTTTGGGTTCATTGGAAAGTGGTGGAGGTGAGCAAGAAGATGGTCACGGTGCTGAAGGAACGCTCAGCCATGACCAGTTGCTAACCGATCCAGAGGAGGCCGCTCGGTTCGTAGCGGAAACGGATGTCGATGCTCTCGCGGTCGCGATCGGTACCAGCCACGGTGCATATAAATTCAGCCGCAAGCCGGATGGTGAGGTTTTGGCGATGAGTCGCATTGAAGAGATTCATCGTCTGTTGCCCAATACACATTTGGTGATGCATGGTAGTTCATCGGTTCCGCAAGAGTTGCAGGACCTGATCAATAAGTACGGCGGTAAGATGAAACAAACATACGGCGTGCCCGTCGAGGAAATTCAACGAGGGATCAAGCACGGCGTAAGAAAGATCAATGTGGACACCGATAATCGGATGGCCATGACCGGTGCCATCCGCAAAGTGCTGATGGAAAACCCTGATAAATTCGATCCTCGCGATTATCTCAAACCAGCTCGTTCGGCCATGAAAAAGGTCTGTGTCGATCGCATGGTGGCATTTGGCCAAGCCGGCCAAGCCAGCAAAATCCGCATGGCGGATCTGGTCAACAAGTAACTGGTCAGCGAGTAAGTTGCAGAATAGGTGAGCTTTCTGATCATCGGAATTAGCGCGAGATTAGCAGTTCTGCGAGATCACTGAATAAGCGTATTGTTTGTCGGAGCCGAGATAGCTTACAATGGCTTGATCCTGCCTAGCGTTCCCTACCTTTGGTCGCGAATGATTGGATCATGCCTAAACCTGTCTACATGTTTGACCGACGCGGCTTCCTGCGAGCTGGTGCGGCTGGCGTAGTTGGCTCCACGTTGCCTGAAATCGCCACCGCTGTTGGATCCGACCGCCGCAATTTAACTCGCATTGCGGAGCAAACTCCGCGTTCAGCGAATAACCTGCCCGTTGGATTTGGTAAAGCTAAATCCGTTTTGATTGTCCTTCTTAGTGGCGGTCCAAGCCAGTTAGATACGCTCGATCCCAAGCCACAAGCGCCGGCCGAAGTGCGGGGCGAATTCAAACCAATCTCCACAACGATTCCGAGTGTCAGCGTTTGTGAGCATCTGCCTAAGTTGGCTTCACAAACTGATCGCTGGACGATTATTCGTTCGCTAGCCCATCGCGAACACAACCATCTGTTGGCAACGCATGTGGCGCTGACCGGCCGGCCGACTCCTTTGCCGCGGGGCGCAAGCGACTTGGATCGCGTGGAGTCGCGCAATGATTTTCCGAACTATGCCGCTGCGCTGGACTTTGTGCGTCCCCAACAAACTGGCGTACCGACCGGAGTTTCGCTCCCTAACTATCTCATCGAAGGGCCTTTGACTTGGCCAGGGCAGCACGCTGGATTCTTGGGGCCCAAATATGATCCATGGCAAGTTAATGGCGATCCGAGCAACGAAAACTTTCGCGTCAATGCTTTGAGCTTGCCGGTCGATATCAACACAACCAGGATGCAGTCTCGGCGCGAATTATTGGACTTGGTCAATAAGGGCAATTCTGCGCTGCCAGGCAGTGAGGTGGCGTCGTCATTCCGCGAACAGCAAGCGTTGGCGTTCGGATTGCTAACATCGGGGCGCATGACTTCTGCCTTCGACCTGACACGTGAGAGCGATGAAACGCGACAGCGATATGGCAAGCACAAATTCGGTCAATCATTACTCTTGGCTCGACGATTGGTCGAAGCAGGAGTCCCCGTGGTCCAAGCGACGATGGGCATTGTCCAAACTTGGGATACACACGTCGACAACTGGGGTAAGCTCAAGAATACTCTGTTACCACAATTGGATTCAGGTTTGGCGGCCTTGACTGACGACTTGAAAGCCAGTGGTCTACTGGACCAAACGTTATTGATCGTCATGGGCGAGTTCGGTCGTACGCCACGAGTTTCAACACTACCGGGCCAAACAATTCCTGGCCGCGATCATTGGGCGCATGCTTACTCAGCTCTTTTTTCCGGTGCGGGAGTTCGCGGCGGCCAGGTCATCGGACAAACCGATGCAACGGCTGCGTATCCAGTATCGCGTGCGTGGTCGCCGGCTGATATATGCACGACAGTTTTCAACGCTTTGGGTGTTCAAGCCGACGTGACCCTATTCGATCCACTCGCTCGACCCCATCATCTGTTAAATGGAAACGTGATTGCACCTTTGTACACCGGTGCGTAGTTGGCAATTATTCCAAAGATCTTGAAAGTCAAAATGATGCGTTTTTCGCAGATTCTTTTAGTGGTGATGGCGACGGTCATAGCCGCTGAACGTTCGACCTGTAACGCTGCCGATCATGCGAGTTTAGTGGCAAAATGGAGTTTTGGCACCGAAGAAACCAGTCGATTGTCGGAGCATGGCAACGTTAATCGCGACCAAGCGGGACCTCGCGAGCCGGAATTTCCCGATTTCGAAAAGCGCAATACGGCAGTAAAGTTTTCGGGCGATGGTGCCCATTTTTCTATCGCTGACTCCGGGACGAATAGCCCGTTTGATTTTACCAACGGCGATGGATTGACTGTTGAGGCATGGGTGAATGTAGATTCAATCGGACAAGGAGAATACCGTTACGTGATAGGAAAAGGGCGTACCGGTGCCGAGGGGTTTGCGCGCGACAATCAGAATTGGGCCCTGCGGGTTACGGGGAGTGAAGGGCTAGTGCGAGTAAATTTCTTGTTCGCCACAGAATTTGCTGTGGATCAAACGACACCGGATGCTCACTGGCACCGCTGGACCACTACTACCGGATTTCTACCCGGAACTGGCTGGCACCATATCGCCGTAGTGTACAAGTTTGGACAACCAGATTCGATTCGTGGATTTATCGACGGGCGTGTTCGCGACGGAGCTTGGGATATGGGTGGCCCAACCACACAAGCTCCTATGAACGATAACGATGAAGTTTGGATCGGCTCGTCACAAGGTGGTCGACCCGGCAATAGCTTCAAAGGGGCTCTGGACGAAGTGGCCGTATATCGCGAGGCAATGAGCGACAGTGTGATGTCAGCTCGATTTCGGCGAGTTGGCCCGGAACGTCCGGAACCGCAACTGATCGATTCAGTCCCCGAGTTGCCAGAAATACCGCACGGCCAGGTTCTCGTATTATTTCGCGAACGAGTCGCGGCGCATGACCACTGGATGAATATCTCTCAAGATACTGCGCCAACATCGCGCTGGGAGTCATTCGGTTTTATTATTCCGAGATTGCCTTATCGGTACGATGATTGGGGCGTGCGGGATGGATGGTCGCCACCAGTTTTGATCCAAGCCGCCGCCGAAGTTGCGATCCCGGCAGGACGGCATCGCCTCTTGCTGCGTTCGCGAGGAATGTCGCGATTATGGATTGATGGTAAGGTTGTGGCTAGAACGAAGCCGCATGGCGGGTCGAGCGACGGTCACGAACCTGTGCAATCAGTACCTGACCTGCCCGCACCTGGTCATCATGCAGTTGGCTTCGGAGACCAAGAAGTTATCGTCGATTTGCACATGGATTCCGATCGCAATTGTCGAATCATTCTTGAGTCGGTTGCAGGTAGCAAGAGCCTCCGTGCTGAGCCCGGTGAAACCGTCGTTGCGCTCCAGAGAGACGGGCAAGGAGTATTTGAAATATTGCGTCCTTCGGGTGAAACCTCTCCGGCGTTAAGCTTACTTGAGTCTGATTTTTTAGTTGCCATGGACCGGGCCAAGCAGTCATTATCTGCTTTGGATGACTTAACACGGCGCTCGTTATCGGCCAGCCAAGATGATTTTTGGGCTCATCGTCATCAATTGGCACGCCGCTGGGTCGACGAGCACCCTGGGCCTGTCCTATCGGCGTTAAGCGGTAATCCGATCGATCGCTTTATCGAGCAAAAGATTCAGCGGCTCAGCGCCGCTTCAACCGGGGGAGATCGCGCTGCAGCCGAAAGCTTTCACAATAAAGTAATGCCTATTTTGCGTGACAATTGTTTGCGATGCCACGGAGAAAAAGTGAAAGGGGGCTTACGGCTAAACACGCTGGCTGCTGCGACTCAAGGTGGAGATTCAGGGCAATCGGCAATTCTCCCAGGAAACCCACAGGAAAGCTATATCTTGGAGCGCATGCGTGCAACCGCTGAAACCGAACGCATGCCACCAGGTGGTGCACCGCTACGACCTGAACAAATTGCTATTATCGAGAATTGGATCAAGGACGGAGCCATCTGGTCAGATCCGTTGGTCAGCGACCAGGACGTCGCGATGGCGCCGGTTGTCGACGATGCTAGTTTCCTGCGAAGAGTGTATTTGGATACCGTCGGAGTCCCTCCCAGCGAACCCGATGCCAGAGCTTTTTTATCGAGCGAAGATCCCAAAAAGCGCGAGGTATTGATTGAGCGGTTGTTACGCGACGATCGCTTGGCGGATCATTGGGTAAGCTATTGGCAGGACGTCTTGGCTGAGAATCCGAACATGCTTAAGCCCAGCTTGAATAACAGCGGGCCCTTCCGATTCTTCTTGTACGAATCGCTACGAGATGGTAAAGCCATCGATCGCATGGTAACTGAGTTGATCATGATGCGCGGCAGTGAGCGCGAAGGTGGCAGTGCCGGCTTTGGCTTGGCTGCCGACAATGATTCACCCATGGCCGCCAAAGGGCATATACTGGCCGGAGCTTTTCTGGGTGTCGAGTTACAATGTGCTAAGTGCCACGATTCGCCCTATCACAGTACCAAACAAAAAGACCTGTATTCGCTGGCTGCGATGCTCAGTCGTAAAACACTGACGGTTCCAACCACAAGTACGGTTTCGCCAGGCTTTTTCGAAAAGAACAAACTGCGTGAATCGTTGATCCAGGTGACCCTGAAACCCGGCGAACCGATTGCACCCGAATGGCCTTTTGGTGAATCGATTTCGACCGCAAGTCCCGCTGAATTGGCTTCGCTGGTACAAAAGGTTGACGACTCACGTGAACGATTATCGGCACTCGTAACAGCTCCACAAAATGAACGCTTCGCCCAAGTAATTGTCAATCGCGTATGGAAGCGATTGATCGGCGCTGGCTTGGTCGAGCCCGCGCACGATTGGGAAGGACGAATCGCCAGTCACCCGGAATTGTTGGCTTGGTTGGCAAAACAGCTTGTATCGCATGATTACGATTTAAAGCATGTCATGAAGCTGATTTTTTCTTCACAACTCTACCAGCGACAAACGGTTGGCAGCAATTTGACAACTCCAGCCGAACGACGATTGTTCACCGCTCCGGATCGTCGTCGTTTAAGTGCGGAGCAAATCGTCGATTCGCTGTATACTTCCTCTGGGCACGCCATGGAGGTCGAGGAAATCACCTTCGATCCCGACGGACGTCGGCCCGCGTCATCCATGATCAATTTGGGTGCTCCCACACGAGCATGGATGTTCGCATCACTTTCAAACGAACGCGATCGGCCGAGCCTGAGCCTTCCCAAGGCACAACTCGTTTCGGATATTTTGGAGGCGTTTGGTTGGATTGGTTCACGCCAGAACCCGCGTACCGATCGCGAATCGGAACCAACGGTGTTGCAGCCCGGAGTGCTTGCGAACAGCGTGGTGGTCACTTGGTTGGCGAAGGCTTCGACCGGCAGCGAATTAGCAAATCTCGCTGTCCAAGCCGAATCTGCCAGTCATTTGATTGATGCACTCTATTTACGATTCTTGTCGCGATTACCGACCGCTGACGAACGCCAGCGCTTTCAAGCGGCTCTTGAGGAAGGCTTTATGGAACGTGTTGATCCTATCAAAGAACTAAAACGCCCGGAAATTCCGCGTCTTGGACGTGTATCGTGGTCAAATCATTTGGCTCCTGAGGCAAATTCCATCAAGATTGAAATGGAACGGCAGGCGCGAGAAGGCGCTCCGCCAGACCCAAGGCTGCGCAGCCAATGGCGAGAAGTGTACGAAGACTTAGTTTGGTCGATCATCAATTCGCCAGAGTTGGTATGGATCCCCTAACACATTATTCAGACTGCACCAATAATTAGTTCATAGTCCATGACAATTTCTGGCTAGGAAGGGCGACGTTTCCTGCTGAGCTGGAATTGAACCACAAAGATTTCGCTCTCTTAAACGCTATTCTAAACAAGAGTGAGCACATGATGGAAATCGGCCAGAAGCAGACTTGGAACAAATTAGGTCGCCGCGAAATGCTGGCGACTTCGGTCGGCATGACAGTCGTCGCGTCGGGAAGGTTGCATGCCGCGCCTCACGATGTTATTCCCTTGCATCAATTGGGAAAAGCCGAACATTGCATTTCCATTTGGCTTGGCGGCGGTATGTCCCAAGTCGATACGTTCGACCCTAAACGACGTGGCGATCCGGCTCGCAAATTGCCGGGATCGTATTATGAAGCAATTGATACGGTAGTGCCTGGCGTGCAAGTTTGTGAGCATTTGCCACGAGTTGCAAAATTGATGGACCGGGTAACCGCAGTTAGGACCGTAAGCCATGACGTGATCGACGAACATGCGGCGGCCACCAATCGTATGCACACGGGCCGAATCGTTAGTGGTACGGTGGTTTATCCATCGCTGGGCTCGGTAGTGGCCAATCAGCTTGGTGCTGCGGCGGAACATGCGCCCGCCTATGTTTTGATTGGGTATCCCAACGTAACGCGAGGGCCAGGTTTTCTGGGAGCCCGTAGTGGGTACCTGTACCTAACCGACACCAGCCAAGGGCCGGCTGGCCTATCGCGTCCGCCAGCGATCGGGGACGATCGCCAACAGCGACGCGAGGCTTTTTTGGATGTGGTGCGCGATAGCGCACGCACACGACTGGGCAGCGATGGCAAGATCCGTGATTATGACGCTGCAGTGGAGTTGAGTCAAAATCTAAGCGGTCCTGAGTTTAATCGAGTTTTCAAGCTGGACGAAGAACCAGGTGAATTGCGTAATGAATATGGTGGCGAGTTTGGCCAACGATGCTTGCTGGCGCGGAGATTGATTCAGAGAGGGGTGCGATTTATTGAAGTTTCGCACAATTTGAATTTCCTTAATGGTACAGGATGGGATGTACACAATGCCGGAATCCTCAAACAGCATGAGTTGATTCGCGAACTCGATATCGCCATGTCGGCATTGATCACCGATCTTGAAAAGAAGTCCCTGCTGGACAAGACGCTGATTGTGATCACATCTGAATTTGGTCGCCCACCGCAATTCGATGGTGGCGGCGGGCGAGGACACCAAGGGAAAGCCTTCACTTGTGTTTTGGCAGGTGGCGGATTGAATCACTGTGGTGCTTATGGCGAAACAGATGAACTTTCAAAAGCCATCGCGCGCGACCCAGTTAGCGTACCTGACTTTTTCGCAACTATTCATTCGGCTCTTGGAATCGATCCCAGCAAGAATCTGTTCGATGGTGATCGGCCTGTCCCCATCACCGATAACGGGCAAGCGATTAAAGCGCTGTTTTCCTAAAGCTCCGCCGAGCAGGTTTGCAAAACCATTCGAGCCAAGTTTATCGAATATCGGAAACCGGAGGCTAACGCCTTCCGGCTGATGTTATTTGTCTCGCAATGAATAGTGTCCTTTCCGCCGGCTTCGCTCACCACCGATTGGGAATCGAACATCTTGCAAAATGATGACATAGATGGTCCAAGTGATAAAGTAACTGAAGTAGTCGTCACTCATGATGACTGTTTCGAATAATTGCATGTTGGACGAATCAGCCGGAACGCGCTAGCGTCCGGTTTCTAATTGATGCGTTGATGGTACTACTCAATAACCAAGTGCACGAGCCAAGTTCATTCGATGATCTTGCAAGACAAATGACCAATTTGCAAATCCGATGCACCTGGTTATTGACCGGCTGCTTTCTTTCGGCTGAAAACTTACGCTGCAATCTATACAGTGACGTGCCGTAGTGGACTGAATCGTACATAGTTTAAGTGTCGGTAAAGTTCGCTACGTTGCAATAATTCGGTGTGACTACCGATATCAGCCACTTTGTGTTCATGTAAAAGCACCAAGGTGTCGCAATTTCGAAGAGTGGTCAAACGTTGGGGCAGCACAACCGCAATCATCTTGCAAGCCAGCAGGCTGCGCATGGCATCGGTAGTTTCCTGCTCAATTCTTGGCTCAACCACCGTACGTGGTTCGTCAAGTACTGCGATCGAACGGGCGAGTAAGTGGGCGCGCGCAATACCCAGGCGGAATGGCGTGTCCAAAATCAACCGATCATCTCCATCCGAAACCAATGTTGACAATCCGTCGGGTAGTTTTTGAACGTCCTCCAAGGCCCGAGCATCATTCAAAGCCTGCACAAGTTTTTCCTGTGCCAGTTTACAACCATCGAACTGTAAGTTCTCTTCGATAGTCGCACAGATCAATGGGCCCGACGCGGAGACCCAAGTTGCCAATGACAAGATTGCCTTAGGGTCAATGTCCGAAATCAATGTATCGTCTAATAACATGCGTCCACTGTTCGGACGGCCGAACCCTATCAACAACTCTGCCAGCGCGCTGGCTTGCAGCCGCTGACTGGAGACGATTCCTGTTAGTTTCCCCGGAAGAAAATGAACAGACACGTCCTCAAGCAGCTTTTTCCCCTGACTATCGCGCAGTGTCACATGGTCCAGCTCCACAGAGCGGGTAATTTGTGTCAGCCAACGAGATTCGGTTGGCTGGTGAGTTACGGCAGGAGAATCTAGAAATCTTCGAATGTCGTCGGCGGCTGTCTGCACGCTCTTCAGCTCGCGCAAGCTTCGTTCCCAGCGAACTAGACTGGCAGTTGCCCCCACACAACACAACAGAAATGTAATCATGCCGGCGAGAGTCAACGCTGCCTCAGGACGCAGAATATTGACTGCTACGATAAATACGAACAGGCAAGTAAAACCGCCGGCTAACAAAACGACCAATGGTGTCTTCCATGCCGAACTGGCTAGAGATCGTTCCGCGTCCGATCGATAGCTCAATAATTCTTGGTCGAAGCGACGCTGGATATCGTCTGCGCTGTGCACTGTTTCCAACAGCGGTCCGCGTACACAAAGAGTTAACAAACTTGAGCGTCGTTGTGCAGCTCGCTCACGGACTACTGGCAATTGTGTCCTGCGCCGTTGATCAAAAAATCGATAGACTACCACCACCAGCCCACTGGCAACTCCGGTGAGCATCATCAACGTCGGTTCAAGCAGGAAAGCTAACAGCGAGCAACTGGCCAATTGAATCAAGTGGCGTGGATAAGCTCGCCACCAGCGACTCAGGCTATTGCGTACGCGCGGAATATGATATTCCAAAACATCCACTAGTGCTTGTTCTTGCCCAGCCAATCCGTTGTAGCAATTCTGTTGATTCGAATGTTTGCGAATACGTTGGATCAGATGGGTTTCAAATTCGACCGCTGCACTCTGAATACGGCGATAAAACAAGAGCAAGCACCAAGCTTGGAGTGCGAGTAACACTGCGCCGATAGCCAGTACCACCACAATTTGTGCCAGTGGACTGGTCTCTTGTGGAAAAAACTGACGACAGTTTGGCACCAGCCTTCCATATTTCGATTGGGGTGGATTCTCGCCAGATGCCAGAATGTCGATGATGATCCCACACAACAAGAACAGCATCGGCGATTGTAGCGCTACCCAGCCACCCAAGAATTGCACTGCGGTTAATCTCGTACCGAGTTGCGAGTTCGCGAGAAATTCATTGAAGACACGTCTGTTCACCAGCCATTCCTTCTCGATTACGTTACCTGCGCAGCCAATTTAGCCTGCTAGTTGGGGCTCGCAAGGCAATCAGTCTGCCAACCGACCAAACTTGACGATCGAGCCGCAGGGGCTGATTATTTCCTTGGGCTTGGGAGTGGGCTACGGGATTTTCAAAGCACCTGTTATTATTTTCATTCGTCGGGGGCGTTATGGGATTATTGAGACTAAAAAAATGACACTAATCGTTCAAAAATTTGGCGGTACCAGCGTTGCTGATCCTGAAAAGATCCTGGCTGCAGCTCGTAAAGCGATCCGAGCGCAACAGGAAGGGCATCAGGTGGTCGTGGTGGTAAGTGCAATGGGCCACAATACGGACCTGCTGATCGATCTAGCGCACCAAGTCAACGATCGACCACCAGCTCGGGAAATGGATATGCTGCTGTCAACTGGCGAACAGGTCAGTGTGGCTCTGTTTGCGATGGCAGTCAACGGATTGGGTTACAAAGCCGTCAGTCTCACTGGCGGGCAAATCGGGATTTTTACGGACAGCTCTTTTACTAAAGCGCGAATTAGGAGCATTTCTAGCGATCGGATGCGAAAACTGCTCGAAGAAGGGAACATCGTCGTCGCGGCTGGATTTCAAGGAATTGACGACGACTTTAATATTACAACTCTAGGGCGTGGCGGCAGCGACACTACTGCGGTGGCGCTGGCGGCGGTCTTGCAAGCGGATGCTTGTGAAATTCATACGGACGTCGATGGCGTCTATACCACCGATCCTCGCCAATTGCCCGAAGCTCGGCAGATGTCGTGCATTGGCTACGATGAAATGCTCGAGTTGGCTAGCTTGGGTGCCAGTGTGATGCACAATCGATCCATCGAGTTTGCAAAAAAATACAAAGTGCCGATCCACGTTCGCAGCAGTTTCAGTGATACGCGCGGCACGATGATCGTGGCCAATTCCGAATCCGCCTCCGTACCGGTTTGTGGTGCGGCATTAACTCGCAATGAAGCTCGCATCACCATCCAAGGCGTCCCCGATAAACCCGGGATGATGTTCCAGATTTTTAAACGGCTGGCAGATCAAAAAATCGCGGTCGACATGATTGTCCAGAATATTGGTCAAGATGATCGAGCTGATATTTCGTTCACCGTCCCTCGCGAAGAATTTCAGGCGACCATCAGTGCCGTACAGGAAGCGGCGGGAGCCATTGGTGCGACTGGCTTCTCGCATGATGACCAGGTAGCCAAAGTCTCCGTCGTTGGTTTAGGCATGGCCAAACAAACAGGTGTTGCGCGAAAGATGTTTCGCGCGTTGGCTGATGCTAAGATCAATATCCAGATGATTACCACCAGCGAAATCAAGATCTCGGTATTGGTGCATCGCGACGAATCACTGCAAGCGTTACGTGCCGTTCATCAGGCATTTGAACTTCACAAGCGTCCTTCCGACGCGGTCAAATGGGAAGTTTCGAATGCCAAGCAGGCAAAAGGGGCTGATGTCGGCGCGGTCGTTGCCGATCTTCAGTCGGCTGATATGGAACAATTACTGCTTGAGGACATTTCGCTGGCAGACGACCAGGCTCGCGTGACGATCGTTGGAGTTCCCAATCAACCCGGGCTAGCGGCGAACATTTTTGATGCTGTCGCCGCAGCAGGTATTTTTGTCGACATGATTGTTCAAAGCTGCGACGGTTATCAAGGCGAAACCAGCATCAGTTTTACAATTCCTCGCAATCAATACGATAATTGCTTGAAAGTAATGCACGATTTGGGAACCAAATTCCGCTTCAGGCGAGCACATGGCAGTAAAGATATCGCCAAATTGTCAGTCAGCGGGATTGGTCTGCGCAGTCACACGAGCGTAGCAATTGGGATGTCGGAAGTGCTCGCCGATGCGGGAATCAATGTTGAAATGATCAATACCAGCGAACTGCGCGTTAACGTGGTTATCGCCAGCAATGCTGGAGTTAAAGCACTCGCCTGCATACGTGAGCGGTTTACGGCTAACCTGAGGTAAATGTTACTCCACCACTTGGCAGTATGATCGAAAAAGACTTTTTCGGAGCAGACTCACCACCGATTGGCTTTGCAATTCGCTTGTCCTTCGGTGACTGCCAAACTGGGCCACGCGGGCGGAGCTGGCAGATTGCCGGACCGCGACGCAGTGTGATTCGGCAAGAGCTCAGTGATATTCAGCAAAAAGCGTAGATTGATCGCGCCAAATTTTTGAGCGTTTTGTGCCCCATACCGTACCAGCATGGACCCAGTCAAACGCAAAGTAATTACTGAGCTGTTTTTGGCACCTAGTGTCGTACTGCCGATCGTTGGTGGTATGAGTGCCGGAATTCTATCCTGGGCAGTTGGGGGAGTTCCTGCATTGACTATGGCTGCGGTCGCCGGAATACTTGGTGGCTTAGGTTGGATGGCCACACGCATCATCTTTCAGATTGAATCGATTACCGAGGCAGCTCTGCAGGCTCAACAGCAATATGCATCCGACAAAGAAAACCGGCAGTTGGACGAATTGGCAATCCAATTTCGGACCGATGGAGATCGTCGCACACAAGACTACTTAACTTTGTTAAGATCATTGCGTGCAGAATTCGAAAACGAAGCGCATCGGGCGACCGTTCGCGAACAGGTAAATGAAGTTTTTGACGCTGCTGTCGAACAGCTTAAAGAGGCTTATCGACTGTCGCAGTTGGCGGAAAAGTTATCCGGTCCCGCACGGAAGAAGATCGTCCAAGACCGCGAACTAGTCCTGCACGAAATTGCCGAAACGATTGCACATGTTCATTCAGCCGCGAACCAAATGCGACAACTTGGTAAGTCAGAGGACAAGGCGGATATGGCGACTCTCCGCGAGGAGCTGGCACTGACCATGCAGGTTGCCAAACGAACAGAACAACGGATGAGGGAGCTGAATCACTCATCCAATGGCGAACAATTCAACGAAGAGTTTGACAAGAGGAATTAGGGAATGTTCAAAGCTATCAGTAAATACGTCCGGGCCGTATGGTACCTCGTGACGTTTCGAATTGATAAAGCTAGTGAAACTCTGCGGCTCAATCCCGGAGTGATCTCTGCGAATTACGATCGCATCATAGAAGAAAAACGGATACGACTGAATCAGTATAAAGATGCTGTCAGTGCTATGATTGCGCAAGAAGAGTCCAAGAAAGAAAAATTGCGGATGGTAACCGATGAAATCGGGAAACTTGAAAAACTACGCGCTGGCGCGGCTGCCAAAGCCAAAAAGCTGGTTGAACAATATGGAGGAAGTCCAGAAGCTGTTAAGAATGATCCCGAATATGTTAAATGCCAGTCAGCATTTAAGGACTTTTCCAGCACGCTTGCCGAAAAGCAGAAGCGGGCAACTGAAATCGATGACGACCTCAAACAACTAATCGCCAACGTTAGTGGCCACAAAACGCAAATCCAATCGTTGATGCGAGATTTGGACAAACTCAAAGAAGAGAAGCACGATGCAGTTGCCGATGTATTGTCCGCTTCAGAAGAAAAACAGATTGCAGACATGATGACGGGTCTGTCAAACGATCGCACTAGCGAGGAATTGCGCGAACTTCGAGAATTGCGCCAGAAGGCGTCGGCAAACGCTCGAGTAAGCCGCGAACTGGCTGGGTTAGATACTCAGCGCGCTGAGACGGAGTTCATGGAATACGCGCAAGCCAGTGAGGCCGACGACGAATTCGACGCTTTGATCGGTCTGTCGAAGAAAGAACAAGCTGCTCCCGCGCAGCAGGAAACAAAAATTCCTGAAGCCTAACAGCTTCGCTTGACCAAAAATTCCGATCGAGCGTACCGGCCGACACTGATCCAGCCATGATTTTGGACTGGTGCGCGACGTGTCATTGACGAAATGCCCATTCACAACCGCGCTTACGAACTGAACCGAGCGAGCGAACAACAATGAAATTCTCAATACCGATTTTCTTAACCAGTGCACTTTTAGGTATCGGGCTGATTACAGGCTGTAACTCGGGCGGAACGTCCGGCGGAGTATCTTCAGTTCCTTCGAGCACGAACAAGCCTACGTCTCAGGAACCTCCACCCAAGTTCTCGCTGGCTTGGAGCGAGTATCCGTCTTGGAGCGTGTTTGGAGTGGCTGACGAAGAAGGGATTATCAATCTCAAAGAAGGTGAGCAGGGTGACGTCGAAAAGAAGTGGAATGTCGACATTGTTCTAAATCAGGCTGATTACGATACTTGTATTCAGCAGTATGGGAATTCGACTGCAGATGCCGTGTGTATCACCAACATGGACATTTTGGCGCCCAGCGCATCGCGCCCTGCGGTTGCGATCCTACCTACATCGACCAGCGTGGGCGCAGATGCTTGTATCACGGTGGGCATCAATAACATTGACGCTCTCAAGGGGATCGCCACCCATGGACTTGAGAAAAGCGTTTCCCAATATTGTTTCGAACGAGTCCTAGAAATTGAAGGGAAGAATCCGTCAGATTTTCCATTTCAAATGATGGATCCTGGTACCGCCGCCACAGGCATGCAAAGCTCCCAAGCGGACATCAAATCGATCATGGTCTGGAATCCGTTTGTGATGCAAACACTGCGGAGTCGCAAAGATTCTAAAGTCTTATTCGACTCTTCGAAGATCCCAGAAGAAATTATCGATATGGTCGTCGTTGCCAAAGATTCACTTGCTAAACCCGGCGGCAAGCGTTTTGCATACGCGGTATTGGATACGTTTTACGCTGTAAACAAATTGCTGGCCGATCCCAAAGAAGGTGATCGAGTGCTGGTTGCTCTCGGCGCAAAATTCAGTTCCTTGCCGTTGCAGGACATGCAACTAGTTGTCAAACAAACGTCATTCTACAAAACGCCTGAAGATGCACTAAAATTACTAGAAGGGGACAAGTTTCGTAAAGAAACGATGCCGCATGTCGTCAACTTTTCAACTTCTCACGGCATTTGTGAGTCCAAGCCCACGGTCGGTTTTGGCGACCCCGGTGCCCAGTTGAATATTACCTCAGAGTTCTTGCTGGGCATGCGCGACGGCATCACGCCCGACAAGGTCCCGTAAGCATTCCGGGCGCCTCCAACAGCGGAATCGGTTTGCGCAGCGATTAGTAAGCCTCTGACGAGCACCGGCATCCATGATACGTAGTCCAATACCTCGATGGTTGATTATTGTACTTGGTGTGGCTGGCATCTTGCTGGGCATGTTAGTCTACGGTGCAATGTCGATTCGACAAACAAGAATCAATCCAGATCAATCGGTCGTCCCTGGACTCAAGGCCATGGGTAAAGGCTTTGAGATGGTTACCAAAGTTCAAGGGAGTCCCAAAAATCCGAAACCGCGCTGGATCTTCGAAGACGTTTCTGCAACTTATTGGCGGCTTCTGCTGGGACTGAGTGCCGGAATTGTGCTCAGCGTGCTCTTCGGAGTGGCTATGGGTGCATATACACCGGTCGATGCCTTTCTCAGTCCGGTCATTACCTTTATCGCCAAAATTCCGCCCACTGCCATGCTGGGTGTGTACATGATTGCGTTCGGTACGCATTTACAAGCTTACGTTGCGCTGGTCGCGTTGGGGATTTTTTTTACGATGGTTCACGCCATCGCTCAAGCTGCAAAGAAGGATGTCCATGCGGAACTGATCGACAAAGCATACACTTTAGGCGCATCAGAACTCGAAGTCATTCTCGAAGTAATTTGGCGACAAGTTTTACCCCGAGTCCTCGAAAATATCCGGCTGCAAATTGGTCCGGCTATGGTATTTCTAATTGCTGCCGAGATGCTCTTTGGCAGCGAAGGGATCGGTTACCGCATTCGCCTGCATTCGCGCCTGCTTAACATGAACGTCGTGTTTATTTACTTGGCGATACTTGGGATCAGCGGTTTGATCGTTGATTGGCTCCTCGTGCAAACACGTCGCTGGCTGTGTCCGTGGTTTGGAGAATAGCGACAATTTGCACGATGTGTGACTTCTGCCGGTTATTCCGAACCGCTTTGTCTCACTTTGTGACTTCACTTTAGTTGTGCCTATGAACTGGCGTCGAATCTGTCGTTGGTGTCGGAGCCTGCTGTGCATTCTTTTATTTATTGTTGCGACTGTGACGTGGTTTGTTGGCAGCCAGCTTGTCGCGCCAGCAAATCGTCGGGTTGGTCCGCCTCCTTCGGACCTGCCGGTCCAATCACTGACGATTCCATCGAATTCAGGTTCCCAACTGGCAGCTTGGTATATTCCAGCCCCTGAGGCAACAGCGACAGTCATTCTTGTACATCCGATTCGTAGCGATCGTCGAGCTATGCTTTCCCGCGCGAAGCTGCTTTTTGAAAATGGTTTCTCCTCGTTGCTCGTCGACCTGCAAGCGCACGGAGAATCGCCGGGAGAAAACATCACCGCTGGCTACCTCGAACGACACGACGTTTCCGCTGCAGTCGATTTTGTTCGCAACCTTCACCCGAATCATAAGATTGGGATTGTGGGCTGGTCCCGTGGTGGAGCTGCCGCCCTCCTCGCATCGCCGCGGAGAATCGACGCCCTAGTTCTTGAGGCCGTTTACCCAACCATCACCGAAGCTGTGCACGACCGAGTCGCTATCAGGTTAGGACCACTGCACTATCTTCTGGCGCCCGTATTGCTTGTACAGTTGCAACCGCGTCTTGGGATCGCCCCACAGCAACTTCGGCCAATCGACCATATAGCGCATGTGCAAACGTCTGTTCTTTTGACCGCCGGCGAGATCGATAATCATACGCCGCTGTCGGAAACGAATCGTTTATATGCCGCCGCTGTAGAACCCAAACAACTTGTGGTCTTTGAGGACGCAGCCCATAGCGATTTCCTAGCTCACGATCCGGAAAAATACGAGTCGTTCGTGATTGAGTTCTTTGACCACTACTTGCAAAAATAACCAGGAAGTTCGCTGTTCCACACGCTTCGACTATCTGCGGCATCGATGCAGAATTGGCACTCTTATTTCTTAGGTCCTTTGTGGTCCAAGTCATAGAGTGATAGGTGACGGTAGTAAACTTCTAAACAGTAGATGTTGAAGCAAGTCGTATACAGGCGTCCACCGGCGGCCCCGAACTGATCCAAGTCGGGAGCCCAACTGCCCGCTTCCCGGCCGCTAGTGACCTGCATTGCTGGTAGTACTTCTCGCATGGCGCTGTTCCACCGATTCCAAGCCTCGCCACCTACGTGATGCAGTACTTGAGTGGCATAGTACCAGTAGTAAACGCTGTACCGCCTCTCGTCCAATTGAGGACGGCTGGGAAGTAAATCTCGTTCGATCGTCTCAATTAGCGCCGGGTGAGTTTTAGGCCAACCGAGATACTGGCGGCACAACAACCCCACCGCCGTCATGCTTAATGATGGCCGTTCGCCTTCGGTGTACGAATATCGCGAGGAATCGGAAGTTTGCACAAGGTCGAGATAGTTGCTTACGTTTTTGATTTTCTTTGGATCGGGGTTCAGGCCAGCCATCTTGCCAGTTATTAACGCCATTAGATACCATCCTGTCATCGATAAATCCGCTCCCTCCTTGGGTTCGTACCGCCAAGCATCCTGCCGACTTTGTGACCATTCACAGAATTTAATGGCCTTGGATGCGGCTGTTCGCAGCTTCGAATCACCAGTCATGCCGTAGGCTTCGCACAATGCAATTGTCGCCAACGCGTGCGCATACATCTTCTGCCTCGATGGAGCCTCGTCGCTGAAGAATCCGTCTTTGTTCTGCTTTGAGATCAGAAACCGCAGTCCGTAGTCGACAACATCTTTGTATTTGCCATCCTTGTGCGTATATCCTGCTCCCAGGAACGCATTCAGCCCCATGGCCGTTGCGGCGGATCTATTTTCAGATGTACCTCCGTCTGAGTAAGGGCCTTCAAGGCTCCAGCTTCCGTCCGACCGCTGGTTCTTTGCCAGCCACTTAAGCCCAGCTTCGACGGCCGCTTCGGTTCCAGGTGTACCTCCATATCGCCTAAGTAGCGCGCTCTTCATCGCACTTGACCGACCGGCAAAACCATCGCTTAAACCTAATTCAGACAACGCTGGTTGCTCGCCAACACCTTCTGGCAGTTTGATTGCATCCAGCGAGCTGCTTAGACTATCTGCATCCAACTCTGCGACAAAAGTCGAAGCCATTTCAGCAATCTCAGGAGCCTCGATACTCTCTACAGCATCCGTATTGGCCGTCAGCGAGAATTCGCTCATTTGCACTCCCTCCGCACGTCCCAACAACAGTGTCAACGGTCCAGCCGCATAACGAGCTATTGGAGCTGCTGCCAATGCTAGCAAGATAACCACGTGGATAATGAAACTTACCAGCCACGATGGAATAGCACGCTTGCGTTGATTTTCGTGCCAGACTTCCATTT
>CAZVBC010000109.1:0-18956 GCA_964625155.1 uncultured Pirellulaceae bacterium | reverse complement strand
CAAGTGCGGCCTCATCGCCTACCGACCAAACTGCATGCCCTTTTTTCCCCAGGATAGCTGCAGTACCCGTGTCTTGGCAAAACGGCAGTACTCCTGCACTAGATACATCTGCGTTTTTCAGCATCGTAAGAGCTACCATGCGGTCGTTCTCCGACGCTTCGGGATCGTCGAGGATTGCCGCAACTTGTCTCAAATGAGCTGGGCGCAGGAAAAAATTAATGTCATGAAACGCTTGGGCACTCAACATCGTCAATGCTTGCGGAGCGACGCACAGCATATCGTGACCGTCAAACTTGGACAGCGACACATGCTCGCTGGTGATCAATCGATATTCAGTATCATCCTGGCCTGGTTCGAAGATCTCTTGGAACTGGAATGGCGTACGGCTCATATTGTGGACCTTTCAGAAATACATTGCGCTTCGTATCACAGCTCAACCAGCGGCTATGTCATCGAGATTTGGCGTCCAAGGCACTCGAGCAAAAACTCGAGAATCTCGATTTGCCGGTAAGCTTCGTCGAGGTCGCGGCCCCAAGTGTAAATGCCATGTTGACGAATGATATAACCGTGCATCAACGGCTTGTCGCCAAGGTTCGGTTTGTCGCTAAGCTTCATTGCGGTTGCCACTTTTTCAGCGAGCGAGGGAATGTCTTGCGTGTTTTCGAAAATGGTCAGCCATTCTCGATGTTCGTGAGTGGTAACGCCACTGAGGCCTTTGAGCATCTCAAAGCCTTCCAATAACAATCCACCTTGCGCTGCGAAACGCTGCGAAAGCACGGTAGACCAGACACTGTGAGTGTGCAAAACGGCACCTACGTCGGGTTTTGATGCAGCCACGCAGTGCAACAGGGTTTCGGCAGAAGACTTGGGTTGCCCCGGACATGTTGGCTTGCCGAATTGGTCTACTAGAACAAAGTCCTGGCGTTGCAAGCGTCCTTTATCTTTTCCGCTGGCCGTAACCAGCAGGACCAAGGGGTCTCGTTGAACAACTACGCTATAGTTGCTGCTGGTTCCCAGCGACCAACCTCGCTCCCAAAATACTCGACCTGTCTCGCGCAGGGCATCGACCTGTAGTGCATAAGGCCGCAAGATCTCCGAGAAATCATTGTTCGAATCGGATTGATGCATCAAGGCATTTTCTCTGCATAAATAGGAAACCGCATACCGTACAATTTGAGATTCAAGATACTCGCAAGTCGATTGCGCCAAAAGGCTAGCTTGTACGCAGGTAACTACTCAAAAACCAGGTGCACCGGCCAAGTTTATCGAATATCGGCAAGCGGAGGCTAACGCCTTCCGGCTGATGTTATGTGTCTCGCAATGATAAAGTGTCCTTTTTCCCATTTCCTCCTACCGCGCTCAACACCTTACAAATAATGACGTAGGCGGTCCAAGTGATAAAGTAACTGGAGTAGTCGTTACTCATGATGACTGTTTCGCATAATTGGATGATGAACTGATCAGCCGGAACGCGCTAACGCGTACCGGCTGATCGCATGTGGCGCTGTCCAACTAAGTCAAGCATCGGTTTCTGGGTTCGGCATTTCAAAAGCTAAAATCGAGACATCGTCGCGCGGCCCCTTAGGAACACACCACTCAGTAACGGTTTCAGACAACAACTCAACGGATTCAGAAATTGTCTTGTCGCCGCAAGTATCCAATACCGCCATCATGCGGTCATTGGTCAGTTCTTCCATGTCCGAGTTCATGGCTTCGGGAACGCCATCAGAATAAAGGTACAAGCGATCCCCTGGTTTAAGTTGCACCATTTCGTCGTCAAACTCCATGTCCTCAACCCAGCCTATGGCAACTCCATCGCCTGGTAGGAATCTGCTGGGCTCACCTAGCGAAGTCACAACGGGTTGCGGATGACCAGCGTTAGAGTAGCGGAAGACTAACGATTTGAGGTTGAGCACACCGTAGATAATTGTAAAGTGCAACCCTCCTTGTGATTCCATTTGAAAACGGCGATTGAGCTCGGCTAACACCGTACCAGGAGTGGTGATCACGGGTCGATTGGTAAATGGATCGAGCCGTACCAGGATCGAAGCTGCCGACGCGCTGGGCATCAATGACCGTCCGATCGCCACCGCCAGCAGCGATGATGCCGCTCCATGGCCACTGACATCGACGACAAACATCGCCAAATGATCTTCGTCGAGTTGAAAGCAGTTCAAAAAATCTCCCGCAAGTTCTTCGCAGGGCGTGTACTTCCAATACAGATTCAATCCGGGCACGCTGAAATCAGGTGGCGGCAGCAATGATTTCTGTATCCGCGCTGCGGCCTCCAGATCGTGACTCATGCGGTGGTTGATTTCTTCAAGCTGGAGGTTGAGCGACTCGAGCTTGGCATTTTGGACGGTGAGCTTTTCTTTGGTTATCGTAAGTTGTTCATTGCTCGTTTGCAGCTCGCGATTCTTTTCGACCGCGTTCTCGAAAATGGAGATCAATAAATTCAATGTTTGCTGGCGGCCTGCTTTGACTCGGTATGTTACTCCGTGCAAAGTAACCGGCAATTCTGTGCTGGTTTCCTCGTCGACACTGTCAATGGTGGGAGTGCTAAGCAACGACTCAACACGGCCAAGCAAATAATTCGGATCGTAAGGCTTGGTAACATAGTTGTCTGCTCCGACATCGAGCCCACGAATGATGTCTTCGGCATCTGCCAGAGTTGATAAGAGCACAACGGGTATATGCCGCAACGCAGGGTCCGACTTAATAGCCTTACACAATTCGTAGCCGGTCATTTTGGGCATTTCAATATCCGACACAACGATGTCAGGCATATACTGACGCACCAATTCAAGTGCCAGTTCACCATTGAAGCCTACGTGGGCATCGTATCCAGCATTGGTCAACCGCTGCTGCAAATATCGCGCTTGAGTGCGACTGTCTTCCGCGATGACCACGATCGGTTTTTCGGAAATCGAGTATTCGGACATGAGCTGAAGATTCCAAGATGAGATTCGTCACTGCGGAAACTGACGACCAAACTAGCTGGCTGCAAGTTGGAAGGAAATCCAAGCTGCAATTTTTTCAAGTGGAACTACTCTATCGGCAAGTCCTTGTTCGACGACAACTTTGGGCATGCCGTAAACCACGCAACCTTCAGGATGCTGGGCAATCACATAGCCACCGCGTTGTTTTATAGCACGGCAACCCTCTGCCCCGTCACGGCCCATTCCAGTCAAGACAATTCCAATTACCTTGCCGTTGTAAGCGTCCGCCAGGGACCGAAAAAGGTAATCTACGGCTGGTCGACAACTTTGTTCAGGCGGATCATCTGTGGTGCGCAGAATTTTTTTGCCGTGATGAGTCGCAATACATAAATGCGAACCACCAGGCGCGATATAGACTTTATTGGGTTCGATCAACATGCCGTCACGTGCCTCGCAGACAGCGAGTTTACAAGCGTCGTTCAACCGATCGGCCAACGAAGTCGTATAGTGCGCTGGCATGTGCTGGACAACAAAAACCGGCAAACCAAGTTGCACAGGCAACCTGGATAGAACTTCGCGCAAAGCAACCGGTCCGCCGGTTGACGATCCAATGGCGATCGCTTCGAAGGCAATCCCGCTATGTGTACCAGCACCGCTGGCAAGGTGAGCGTGGACCCCAAGGTCGTCGTGGTTCTTGGGAGATGCAATGAACTGCCCAGTCGCTGGAGTCTTATCTGCAGCCCCTTTGTTAAACACGTTTCGTCGGGAGAAAGAACTCTTCAAACTCTCGCGAAAGGCTTCGATCTTGGCAGTCAGTTCCTCAAGCAGCGCCGAGCGATTCTTAGTTGCGTCCAAATTGTTGGGCTTGTGGATAAAATCGAATGCTCCAGCTAGCAACGCATCGGTGGTGACTTGCGCACCGTTCATTGTCAGGCTGCTGAGCATGATTGCTTTGACACGCGAACGTCGTTGCCTGAGAGCGCGCAAGACGGCGATACCGTTCACCTCCGGCATCTCGACATCCAAGGTCAGCAAATCGGGGTTGAAGGATTCTATTTTCTCTAGTGCTTCTGCGCCCGAGCTAGCACTCCCTACGATCTCGACGTTCGGAATTTCACGCAGCAGATTGCGGACTAATTGCCGATACAAAGCCGAGTCATCGACGATCATCACTCGCACAACATCGGCCACCGCGCAAACTCCTCTAGTTTCCTAAGCTTACGTTCTGGAGGAGGATGGAGGCGCTGCAGGAACTCGGCCTTGCTTATCCAAGAACTCGTGAAGCCTGGCCGGCTTAAACGGCTTAACAATGAAATCGACAGCTCCGAGGCGAATACACTCCGAAAGTTTGTCTGCCTGATTGATCGCACTGACCATGGCAACCCGAGCCCCAGGATCGATTTGCCGAATTTGTCGCAATGCCTCAATACCATCCAACTCAGGCATGACGATATCCATGGTCACTAAGTCGGGGCGCAATTCTCGGAACCGCTCGACAGCGTCTTTGCCATTACTTGCTTCACCGACAATCTCCCATCCGGCTGCTTGCGCAATTTCTTTGATGCGCATACGCATAATGAGTTGATCGTCAACAATCAGTAACCGCAATGACATTTGCTGAAACCCTACAAATAGACTGTATCGGAACCAATCAAGTCAATTGTCACTGCACCGTTGGGAACATTCACGGCCATGCGCCGACCCGCGACGCCACCACAATGCCGCGCGATCACCGGAATTCCCAATCGCTTTAGCACTCGCTCGACCGCTTCGACATTCTGTGAACTGATATTGCTAACAGAACTAACAGACGATTGCGAGAACATGTTGGCTCCGCCAGCTATCTTAGCAGAAAGATTTAACTTCTGAGAGCCAACCAACAACTGCATTCGTCGAATCAGTTCTGGAACCGCAGTATCCGCAAATTTACCAGGGTTATCCGCATGGCGGCCCAGCGAATCGGGCATCACAATGTGCGCCAAGCCAGATATTCTCAAATGTCGATCGGTAAGTGCTATCCCTACACATGAACCCAACAAAGTGCGCAAAGTTCCTTCCGATCGGCAAACACCAATTTCACCCATGGCGACAGGAATCATTTGAGGGGATGCCACTGAGCTCATATCCCGCAGTCTCGAATGTGGTTTTTGCGCTGATTCATTAACGGTGCCGGTCCTACAGTGTTGCTTGCAGGTAGTTTAAGCTCTCTGTGTCCGGAAGGAACAGCAGATCCCAAGTTACTTGCGCATTGTCGATACAAAACTCGGTCCGTGTGAGAAAAACGACATCTGGAACCGGATAGTGATTCAACAATACAAACTGCATCAACGATGGCCCAAAATCCCTCACAAAGTGTGGAGGGGAAGGGATACAAGTTGTAACTCCCTCAACTCCACCCACTGTGGGAACTTTTAGCGTACATCGAGATAGTGCATTAAGATAGGCACATCCGACAATATTTGCCGTTTCTAGCGCTGCCGAGAGTTCCACTTCTTCCCAACGTGTCGATCGATTCAATTTTCGCGATAGTATGAAGTCTGCTAAAATCAATCCGCTGTCGTCATCGAAAGCCAACATGAGCTGGCCAGAAACCGTCCCCTGCAGGGACATGACGCAGGCACACACAGCTTCGTCTGCCGTTCCCAGCAAGCCTGCCGCCTGAGTCAAACCAAGCTGTTCTACGTGTTCGACGGAAATCCGCACAGGTCGTTCCAGCCAAATCGACAGTGCGCTGGCTGCGTCGTCGGCACCCTGCCGGTAAATTGCCGTCAGTTCGGTAAGTTGGTTTTCTGATAGCACTATGCACGAGCCTTCCTAATTCGCTAAGACAATCCCAGCCCTCGCCTGTCGTGTTACGGCGGCGCGACGACGTTCGTTCACTAAATCTAAAACTGCGACGACATCCAGCAGCAGGCAAACGGAGCCGTCCCCTAAAATGCTCGCGCCCGATAGACCTGGGATATGCACGAAATTCTCCGCGATCGACTTAATAACTATGTCTTGTCCACCCCGCAACTCTCGCACTCTTAGCCCCATCGTACGATTGGCAGCGACCAGAATTACGACATCGACCGTATCTGCATCATCTTCGCAACGTCTACCGAGATTGCCTGGATACTTATAATCGATTTCATGCCAATCAAAGATATCGCTGATATCCGCCAAAGGAATAAATTCTCGGCGAACTTCGATCGTCTCCCTGCCGTGAACGGATACGATCGATTTCTTGGGAACGGACACGATTTCGCGCACATTTTCGATGGGAGCGGCAAAAATACCATGCTCCAGTCGGAACAGCAAACTGCGTATAATGGCCACAGTCAGTGGTAAGCGAATGATGAAAGTCGTTCCATGGCCAAATTTGCTGTCAATCTCGATTTTCCCATTGAGTTCGGTAATACGGGTTTTGACTATATCCATCCCCACACCGCGTCCCGAAATATCGGAAACGACGTCGGCGGTACTGAACCCCGGATGCCAGATGAATTCGGAAACCTCGCGGTCTGTCAAGTTCTCCGCAGCAGCACGGGAAACCAACCCGCGTTCGATGATTCTGGCACGAGCTTTCTCCACATTAATTCCGCCACCATCGTCACGAACGTAGATGATCACGTTATTACCTGCGTGAACCGCTTCCAACGTCAACGTACCCTCTGGTGGCTTGCCCCTCTCGCGACGCAGTTGTTCCGATTCGATCCCGTGATCGATCGCATTTCTTACCAAATGCACTAAAGGATCGCCAAGCTGGTCAATCATGCGTTTATCTAACTCAGTTCGTTCGCCGTGAATTTCGAGCTTAACCTTCTTTTTCAATTCGTGGGAAATATCACGCACTACGCGTTTAAAGCGATTGAACAGAGGTGCTACTGGTACCATTCGAGTCTCAAGCACACTGCGCTGCAAACTGTTTGAGACACGTGTCAATTGGTCGATCGCTTCATTAATTTGACCAAAGAACTTGCGGCTTTGTTCCCAAATCTCAGTTTGTTCTTCCAGAGCCGCCATGTCTGCTTGTATGTCAAGAATCGATTCGTTTAGTCCTTCTGGAAGGGCTTCACGCTCCTCTTGCGAGCGGGATTGAATAATCTCCATCGACCTCATTAGCGCACCGTAAAGCGCTCGAACTCGATTGGTCAGCGCAGATTTCTTAAACGACGGGCTCATTTGTCGGGCAAGCTGAACAAATCGAGCGCGATTGACTACCAACTCGCCAGTCAGGTTCATCAACTTGTCAAGCCGTTCAATATCGACGCGAATCGTTTCGTTTACAGCTCCCTTTGAATCCTGTGCGCCTTCCGGAGTTGCTGGACTACGATCTTTGGCAACCGGACTAGCCGCCACAGGTACGGGAGCCGGTTTGGGAATGGCTTCGATCGGCGGCACCGTGGGAACGTCGAATTCAGCCGCCTCGATCTCTTCAATTTCAAGCTGCTCTACGCCAGTGACATCCGCCACATTGCGAAGCTCGCGATCCTCGTGATGAGTTTCAATCAAGACCTGTAAACTACCGAGCAACTCGACACGCTGTAACTCCGTTGCATCAGGGATCGAGCGACGTACCTCTCCCATTTCTGATAGTCGCGACAGAACCAACTCCGCTCGCAACCCTGGTAATTCAACGTCTTTGTGAAAATGTACAGTAATTCGCAATCGACGCGGTGGCTCAACCGACGATAACGCATCGTCGACCGCAGGCTCTTCAGAGTGCCAATCCGACGCTGTGTCCGAGGTTATCTGTCCACCGTCATCCTCGTCGTCCTCGTCATAGTTCAGTGGCCCCAATACATAGGTGCTCTCACGAGCCGCCGGCAACGGTTCTGCTGGTTGCGGTTCGACCGGTTTAGATTCCGCTGGCTGTGTTTCTGACTTGACCAACACTGCAGGTTGAGTGGGCACTGCGGGTTGAGAGGGCACTGCGGGTTGAGAGGGCACTGGGGGTTGAGTGGGCGCTGGGGGTTGAGTGGGCGCTGGGGGCTGAGCCGATTTGCGAGCGCCGACCGTTGGGCTACTGGGCACTGAGCCTGAAGATTCGGCCAAATGTTGCTGTTCGGATAGAGCAGCCAATTTTTCCAACAGCTCAGGGACACTGGCCAGCGGCTGGCCAGCTCGCAACCGAGTGACGCAATCTCGTAGAAAGTCGATGCACTCGAGTACCAGGTCCATCATGGGCTGGTCAAGTGTCTTCAGCCCACTGCGCAAGCGTGCAAAGTGGTTTTCCAAGTGATGGGTAAGAACTGAGATGCTATCCAGCCCCATCAACATGGCAGAGCCCTTGATGGAATGAACCAAGCGAAAGACTTCGTTCAAATGAGGCTGGCTGGTGGGCTCGCCTTCCAAGACAAGCAGGGTTTCGACGAGCGCATCCAGTTGTTCTGACGTCTCATCGACGAACATCTGCAAGTATTCGGCCATGTCATCGGCCGGCATACCTGAGGCAGCAGTGTTATCATCACTCACGACTGGAACCTCTTACGGACATTTATTTTTCGGGTTTCTGGTACAGGAAAGTGGACAGTTTGCGGAGCGGTGCCAACATATCAAACACACCCTCCGATGGCCCGACTACCAAGTACCCTCCAGGAGCAAGTTGAGCGATCAAATGCCGAATAGCTACCTTGCGCGACGCGCGATCAAAATAGATCAATACGTTGCGGACAAAAATGCAATCGAATTGAGGCACTCCCATCGGTTTCATCAAGTTATGCTGTCGAAATTCGACCATTTCTTGTATTTTTGATTTGATAGTCCAGCTCTGCCCATCCTTGGAAATATCGAAGTTCCGTCGCACCCGGGTTTCATCGACGCCCTCGATCGACCGTTTGCGATAAACGCCACGTTTAGCTATTTCCAATACTCCCTGGCTGATGTCGGTCCCTAGCAAATAAAGCTTCCAACCACGCAACCTCAGCGAATTTTCCGTTAAACAAATGGCTAGCGAATACGCTTCCTCACCAGCACTACACGCGGCGGACCAGATTCTCAGTGTCGGCGGATGTTCACCTCTTATATGTCGAGCGATCATCTCGCCCAAAAAGGCATGCTTAAACCATTCAAAGTGCGAGTTTGTGCGAAAAAAATACGATTCATTAGTTGAAATAGCTTCGATGAACTGCTCGACCTCGCTGGCCCCTTTTGGCGAGACAAGGTGATTGTAGTATGTGACAAAATCTTTGAATCCACCTGCCTTCAGCCGACTACGTATGCGATTGCTCACTAGCGTGATTTTTGACGCATCGACATACATTCCGCTCTGGCGGTATATGAAGTCTCGAAACAGCTCGAACTGCTTCGTAGTCAGCTTGTCACCTTCCATTGACTACCCCAACGTCTTTCCTTAAGTCCCAATTTTAGGTTTGCCAAGTGCGGAAACGCTGGTGGCTCGGCACGGATTGAACAATAGCTGTCGCAACCGCGCAGCCCAACGCAACCGTTGAGGTAGCAAATCTTGGTAATTTTATTCCTGGCGTCGGCTCCGGGCAACCAACTCGTAACCCCTGTCTTTTCTCCAATTTGCACCAGCCCAAGCTGGTCGGAATCACACCTTAAATCGCGCCACTAAGTCGCGCAGACTATGCGCTTGTGCTCCCAATTCCTCAGCGCTAGCCGCCAATTCTTCGGAGGCTGCAGCGTAGGATTCGGTAGTTTGAGAAACAGCCCGAATCGCTGCCTTAACTTGTTGTGCACTAGCGTCTTGCGATTCCGTTGACGCAGCAATTTGACCAATGCCTTCCACCGTGTTGTCGACTGCCGCGACGATACTGCGCAGCGATTGTCCTACCTTTTCGGACAACGAAGCTCCTTCCTCAACTCGGCGAGACGACTCTTTTATTAGTGAGGTAATCTCTTTGGCTGCTTCGCTCGATCGTTCAGCCAGTTTGCGAACTTCATCTGCGACCACAGCAAACCCCAAACCATGTTCACCAGCTCGTGCAGCTTCAATGGCTGCGTTCAGCGCGAGCAAATTCGTTTGGCTAGCGATTTCGCTGATCACCTGAATGATGTCGTGGATTTGTTCGCTCGATTTTTCAATCATCTTCATGGCGTTGACTGCTTCGGTCACTGCAGCTCCACCATGTTTTGCCAACCGACTCATCTCGCTAGCCTGTGCCTTAGCAGAACTGGCGTTCTTCGAAATAATCTCGCTGGACTGAATCATCTGCTCGACCGAGACCGACATTTGCTCAACCGATGCCGCTTGCGTTTGAGCTCCTTCGCTCAAATTAGCGCTACTTTCGGCAATCGTGCGAGCTCCTTCGTTCTGCTGATTGGCCGCTTCAATCACTTCGGCGATCACGACGCGCAGATCACCAAGCATTTTCCGAAGGCTGGCCGCCAATCGTCCCATATCATCGTTGCTGTCCACGGTGATTTCGGTGGTCAAATCTCCCTGCGCCGCCGCACCAGCCGACTGCATCAGTGAATTTGCCGCATCCTCGAAGGCTAGCCTTGCCGCTTCCTGGCGCGCGGCCATCTGCTGGTCTCGTATGCGAGCGTTTTCGTTTTCAGTAATGATGTCCCAGGTCAACATCGGTCCAAAATAATCTCCTGAATCATTGCGCAGCGCTGTTAGATTCAAGTCCAATATCTCGTCCCCCAGGCGAACCTTTGCATGGTAGGGAAGGTTCCGCGGGTCTGCCAAAGTACGATGAGGGAATTCCGCGTTCTTGAAAAACAGATCTAGCGATCTACCCAAAATATCTTCGGCTCGGCAAGGGAGCTGGTGCTCGATGCGCAACAGCGCCTGTAGAGACGCTTCATTCATGTAAATTATCCGCAGATCGCGGTCTGCCAGAAGAATGCGCACCGCTGCAGTTTCAACAACTTGTGTGAACATCTTCATGGGAATGCCATGAAAGAGGTCGGCTTTGGACAAACGGGCACTCTGCGTCACGGCACGAGATTTTGCCGACGTCACCCGTCCGCTGCTTGCTGCTGCCTCAGCCTTGGCATTCTCCGCAGCTCGGGATGAGATTCGCTTTGACATGACTTTGTCAACTCCAAGGGATCAAAGATGCTAATTCAAAGTAAAGTGTAAGCTCCGTCACCGGCGGCGATGGATGGAGCCTTGATTTTATGGCTTGCGAAACGTGGCTCCGAACTGAGCCACTTGCGAAATTCTCTCAAGTTTTTCCGGTGCTAATAATTCGTCGATTTCAATCAATATCAGTAACGAACCGTTGATGCGCGCGAATCCGCCGATATATTGAGCTCCGTCCTTGGTAACGGTATCCGGTGCCGGTTGAATGCTATCCTCCTCAATTCTCACCACCTGCGAAACCGTATCGACGGTACAGCCAATCGTGCGAGTTCCCACATTGACCACGATCGTCCGCGTCTCGCTATCGACCTCCTTGGGCTCCAAACCAAAAAGGCGGCGCAGATTGATGATCGGAATGATCGCCCCACGTAAATTGCTGACCCCTTCTACATACTCTGGTGACTGAGGAATCTTGGTAACTTGCTCTAAAATGACGATGGCTTCGATCTGGGCAATCCGAAAGGCGTAATTCTGGTCGCCCAAGCGAAATGCAACAAACTGACCATGCTTCTTGCGAGACAAGGCTTCAGGAGTTTCGGGAACTTCGTCCTGTGACGGAGCAGCCATGGATCTTGCCCAACTTGCGATATTCAGAAACGACGTTCATTCCACAATTAGCTCGGAGGGAGTATGTCGCAACCCCCAGCTCGTCACAGCCAGGAAAACCTTAGCTAATCAGAATGTTCGAATAGGAAATATAGCGAACTTACCGATTATAATCCCACCCCCTTACCCCACAATGGAATTGGAGACACTTGTAATGTTACCGAACCACCAGGAGAGTGAGTTCTGAGAATAGTAATAGCCGAATCAGCATGAATTTTGAGCCGAAATCAAATCATGGCTGTGCAGGCGAAGTCGAACGCGCGCTGTGCAGCGATGACTTTAAGAAAGTCTGCCGAAATGTACGGACAAAAGATTGCCATAGCGTCCTCGAATCCACCTGAATCTTAGCCGTTACCAATGAACCATGGGCCGCTGAATCTGGTATCTCATCTAGATTAACCACGACCAAATAACTTGGGTTTTCTGGGGTCGCTACATGCTTGCGGTTCACATTGGACATGAATTCGTGGTCGCCGACCAACTCCATGGGTGTAACCGTGACCGGTTCCGTAGAAATGGATTGGACACTTCCAAAAATCAACTGTGAGGGTGCACAGTCCCAGCGACAGCGGACGCGTGCCCCTACTTGAACGAGATCCGTGTCCTGTTCTGATATCAAGGCTTCGATTTGGAAGCCCATATCGGGATTAGCAATCCAGGCCAGCAATTCACCCCGCTCAACTGCACAGCCAATAGATTCTTGCAAAACCGGTCCGCGAACCTCCACTTCGTGCGATTTTCCGGCCAACGCCTTGGGTTGGCGCCAGTTTCCCGCCAGTACGAATCCAGCATAGGGTGCATGCACTTTGAGTTTTTCTAAATCTGCCGCGAAGGCCGTTGCCTGCCCGCGCAATTCCGTCAAACTCTGCGACGCTGTGGGCAACAACTCTGGGGCCAACTCGTCGTCCACGGAGCGAGTCTTCAAGTCCTCGACCCGCTCTGCAAGCTGTGCAATGTCCGCCTGCATTTCAAGCAGTTTGACTTGGTCTTCGAAATTAACCAACTCTACGACTGGCTCACCAACGTCGACATTCGTTTCAACTCGCTCAGCCTTTTGTATGACGGCTGAGTTGTGCGCAAAGATAGGTTCGCACTGTGTATAGCGACAAACGCCGCGCGCACGCACATAGGTAGGCAGCGGCGTCAAGCAAATGAAACCACCTACCATGCCAGCCACCAAAACCCAAATGATCGATCTTCCAAGACTCAGCTTGCCCGTGTGTAATAGTTCATGGGCAATTCCCCAAGCCGATTTTGCCAGCGGAATGGCCCATCCCAAGACGCAAGCCCAGATTATCACTTGTCCCAGCCAATGCAGGCCATATTGCGCCGCCATCCAGTAAAAAATACTGGCGATAATTCCTAACAAAACCGCTCGATACACAAACGCTGACAAACCAAATAGAACCAGCCAGAGTGGACTCGCATCCCACCGGTTGCGCGGCATTTTCGTGGCTGACAGCCCAGCCATAACCCACTCACGCAGCGCCTCCTGACCTTGCTGCATGGCGTTAGGAACTCCCCACAAATCCGATAACACATAATAACCATCGTAACGTAGCAAGGGATTGGCATTGACCAAGATCGTGCCCAGCGAACAAACAATCATGATGTTCGCAGCCAATGTATTCACTACGCCTGGCTGCGAAGTGAGCCAAATCAAACCTGCGATCGCTGCTAGATTCATCTCGATATAGATACCCGCTGCCGATACCGCAGCTCGTCTGAAACGACTGGGGATCTTCCAGGTGTCCGAAACGTCGCAATACAGACATGGGGCAAAACACAGCAATAGTATTCCTATGTCATGGCATTCCGCACCGACCCGACGGCAGGCAAGGGCGTGCCCTAGTTCATGAAGCGATTTGACGATGATGTAACTGAATATCAACCACAGCAACCTATCACCCTGTGCGAGTTGCACCAGAGACTGTGTAAGCGATATCGTTCCTACCACGCGCAACAGCACCAACCAAGCTACCAACAACAACACAACGAGAGATGTGATCACTACCGTTCGGCTGAACAGCCACCGAGCAAACCCGTCGAAAAAGTTTAGGATCAAGGTCGGATCGCACAGTGGAATCCGGATTGCCAAAGGGCTCAGTAGTCGGGAAAAAAAGTGGTTGTGTTCCAATCGACGCTTGCGCTCGAGCCAATGCTCTGCATCACTTTCGGTTACCAACAAACAGGCATGATTCAGCCGGTCGAGCATCCGCCGCAGCCAGCCGTCACTAACTCCCGCCGCAGGGAATTGAAACTGCAGTTTGCGGAGAATCTCCCCTGGCGTCGTCCGACCGTCGAGCATCTCCGTAAGTCGTTTTTCCACGTGGCTGAAATAGAAATACTCAAGCGAAATTGGATCTTTAGCGACCCAACGATTGCTTGAACTTTCAGTAAAAAGCGACCATTCGACGTCCGCACGAAACTGTGGCACCGCTGGCGCGCGGGGGAAATTGGCCTGAGGAATCCGCCCAGCTATCATGGCTGTTCGACTCGAACATGACAATCGACCTTTAATCCTGGCCGCAATTTTCCTTGGCGATTCTCAATCTCGATAAACACGCGCACCAGTGCATTCACTGGATTGGCATCCGGACTTACAAAAACGACCTTCCCCTCGGCCTGCAACTTATTATCGCCAGCAACAATTATCGACTCTGCTGTCGCACCTACCAAATCGGTTACGGCGTCCGATGCATCCACAAAACCTTCGATTCGGAGCCGGTCAACGCGCACAAGCTGAAATAGTTTCACACCGGGCTCAACCCACTCTCCCACTTTCTTCTCGACTAACACGATCATGCCACGGCTGGGTGCCAGAATACGGTGCCGAGCAAGTAAGTCCAGCGATTGCTTATGTTCATTTTCGGCGACTTGGACTTCGATTACTTGCAGCTCTTTTTCGTGTTTTGCACGCTCGATTTCCAGGCGTGCACGATCCAAAACCAGTTGCAAACGATCGAGTTCGTTTTGCGGATACGTATTCGAGACGATTCGATTTGCGTTCTCGGCTCGCTTCAACTCGTTCTCAGAAACCGCAGCACTTTTAAGGGCAAGCTGCAAATCGATATCGCTTTTTTGTTTGCGTTTTGCAGTTTCCATCTGCAGTTTTGCTCGGTCGACTTGCAATCGAACAATATCATCACGAATTCTCGCCAACTCCTGGCCAGATTCAACGACGTTTCCTTCCGCAACATTGACAGCCATCAATACGCCGGTCGATTCGGCAGGTACCACCATCGTTTCAATGGTCTTCAGAATCGCATTTTGCACCTTGATCGTACGCGGCTCAGGCTTGGGATCGGCGTTCGCGCACGATAGTAGTGCCATGTGGAAACAACTGGCCAAAATCAACAACCGCTGCAAACTATTTCGCGAACAAATGCAATGGCTTAACAACGGCCAAACATCGCTGGATTCTCCATCAAGCATAATCGTGCGTCCACTTATCAAGTTTGAAGGGTTTCGCTATCACCGCCACTTTCAAGTCTTAGAACCAAAACCTGCGTTGGATTGATTCGAGCAACGGACGAAGTTGGACGAACCACCAAGGTTGCCTTTCGCAAGTTATTCGAGCGATAGTTGTGGCGCCCAATTGTCCGCGTCCAACCATCAATTGATCCACCGCAATATGCACATCAACACTCGGCCCAATTCCTTCCACATTGCGCGTCGCACTGGCAATCCAGTGTAATCTTCCAGAGAAAACTTCGTTCGGTTTGGCAGTCAAGACGATCCTCACCAGTCCGATTTGCGTTTCTCGTCTTGGGGGTAGGTCCAACGAACTCAGCCTCCTGACATATGCGGAATCGCGATCTGCTACACTTGCTTCGATGCGCCAGGGGCCATCGATCGCCACAACCTTGAGCAGTGCTTCACCTCGGCGCACAGGACGCGCCGCCAAGTTACGTTGCAATTCAGAAGCAACGATCATGCCATCGATCGGGCTGCGCAGTTCTAGCTTGGCACGTTCGGAGTCGAGCAGCTTGACTATTGCTTTGAGACTGGTTTGACGGGCGTCGAGTTCCCGGATTTCGGCCGCGATGCGGCTTTGTGATAACGCTGCCGTTTGGTCACTTGTTTGTATTTGATTTTCGGCGACTAACAAGCCACTGCGCTTTTCGCCCAATGTTCGAAGCTCTCCGGCAATTTCTTCAATACGACTCTCTAGTGCCGGGGAACGCAATGTCGCAACAATCTGCCCCTCTTTAACCTGCTGGCCATCTTTGACCATCAGTTTGTCTACGTATCCATCATGTGTCGCAAAAACCATGCGTTGAAACTCGGGCTGTAATGTCCCATTTGCCTCGATTTCCAAATTGACAGGACGATTAACCGCATAGCTGCCAAACAAAATACACACCCAGACGATGATCCAAGTAAAACGACGACCTCTTAGTTGCCGTTGCCCATTTCTCCATTGGGCAATTCGCCTTGAGATTCGAGGAACCCGCGACCAATGCACTTGTTCCTCCCAGAGACTACTGGAATAGTCTTGAATAAGCCCTATCAGTGGCGCAAAATCGTGAAATTGTTCACTTGAGTTCCATTCAAGAACCATGCACCATGATATTCGTGAATCCAATGTGTTAGTCAGCGCACTTTGCGGTGCCGATAACAATGGAATCTGTAGCACAAATGGGAACCGAACCAGAGTGTCGGCAGTTGGTGATTCCGATTGGCAGTCAGTTGGTAACAGATTTGAAAATTTGCTAGGTTGTCCGTCTGAGTTGGTAAGTAAGCTTGGTCCATCCGCGTTGTCGCAGTTCAAACCTGAAGCAACATAGCGCTCGATGGCCAATAACGCATCCGATGTTCGTTCGAACGACATGACCGAGCTGGTCGCATACACGCGAGCGCAAGTTGAGGAATGCAACTTGACCAACGATACTCGGTCCGCGCGAGCTAGTTTCCGCAGTTCATTGACGAGCAACTGGCCTGATTCCAATAACTGATGTCCAGCAGGCAGGACACGCAGCGCTGCGCATATCGTTCGCCAGTCGCGCGAGACAAAACAATCTCTCTGTCTCAAAATGGCTAGCAAAATGATCTCAGCAAACGCTTCAACAACGATCAACCTTTCTTCAACTGGACTAGATTCGGAGGCTAGAAAATCAAATACCAAACATCCTTTTGATGTATCTTTTTCATCCACCAGGTGCATCCAGCGATAAGGAGTGGCTTGGATTGACGGTGCTGCACTGGATGGATCACACAATTGGTCACACAGCCAGCCTTCAATCTCCGTGCGGCTCACGTCTCCTTCAGCCGACATGGCGACCCATTTACCTCGTCCCATGGGTACTGCCCAAACCGAACTCTTCGCACCTAAAACACGCTGAAGTTTTTCAAGGGATGCGCCAATAACCAGCGATACCGGCGCAGATTGCTTCGCCAAGCTCTCCAGCTCGTTTAGGATTTCGTCTAGATTCGCAGTATTAAGAGGCTCGGCCATACATTTGCTTCCAATTCAATTGGCGAACTCTTACGATAACGCAGCGATTCCTGTCTCAGTATTGTAGGAGTGACACTACCAACCAGAAAAAAAATGCTGAACCAGGAGAATCGTTACAACCGAAACAAACCATAAACCTAATTATCGCTGCTGCACCGGTACCAAGCCTGGTTCCTGCGTCCAAAGTTGGCAGGCACTTGCCGAAGTAGATGGAATTTGTGCTGGAGTGTTGATTTAGCGAGGCTGCAAGGACTGCGCAGTTCTGGTCGTCAGCGTGAAAATGGGAGCTACCTGCGTGGTCCAGTGAGAGGCGACCGATACCTTTTGCTTAATGCGATCGGAATCTTCATAGAGGATTCAACTATGTGGTTCGGCGGGAACCTGTTCACTGCCTAACGAGGAGTCATGGATGTGCAAAGTGCGGTTCCCGGCAACAAAGTTCGGCAAGCCACCTAGGCGTGGAAAGCGAGTCTCGCTCGCCAATCATTTCAAGCCAGCAAATAGCGTTCGACATGCCTGGAGGGTTACCTTAGGGTTCGGGCTCGCTCTCGGAATTGGTTGCAGCATTCATCCCGAGAAGGCTAATTTCTGCAAAGATGGCTGTTTACAACCCTCCACACTTCCAGCTTGTGGCCCCACCTATTTGCAGCTTTCCCGGCCTCATCTGCAAACTCCGTGCGTTCATCCCAACATCGAAGCCATCTCCCCTTTGGATTTGAACGAATCTTCGCTGACCGACGAGCTTTCGTTACCGATGACATTGGACCAGTGCTTTCGTCAAGCGTTAGCGACATCCAAAGTGATGCGAGACTTAGGAGGTACTGTTGTCCGAGCACCTCAAGTGACCGGTACGACCTTCGAGCCCGCGCTAACGTACACCGATCCTCGTGTTGGTGAGGAAGCTGCCCTAAGCGCTTTCGACGCTAATTTGTTTGCCAATACCTATTTTGACCAGAACGATCGCCGACTGAACAACCAGTTTTTTGGTAACAACGGGTTGTTCAACCAGGACCTCAATGTAACTCAATGGGGTGTAAACAAACGTTCGGCAACCGGTGGGCTGTTCACGTTTCGCAACATCACCACGTACGATCGCAACAATCAACTTTCCAATGCACTAGGCCCTCGATCCTGGGAAACCTATGTCGATGCTGAAGCTCGTCAATCTCTGCTGCAAGGTGCCGGTACCGAGTTCAATCGCATTGCTGGTCCAGGAGCAACTCCTGGTCAGTTCAATGGAGTTTTGCTCGCTCGAGTCCGAGCCGACTTGAGCTTGACTGAATTTGAACGAGCAGTGCGCGATTTGGTGGCTGATGTCGAAAACGCTTATTGGGATCTCTATTACGCTTATCGCGATTTGGAAGCCAAAATCGAAGCTCGCGATATCGCGGTGGATACACTGAACAAGCTTGACGAAACCGCCACTTCGCGCGGGAACAAGGCGCAGGCCGAAGAGCAAGTGTTCCGTTTCCAGTCAGACATAATCGACGCACTCAATGGCCGCCCGTTTGATGGTACACGCACGAACAACGGCAGCTCGGGAGGGAGTTTTCGCGGAATTGGTGGCCTGAGAATCGCCGAAAGAAAACTCAGATTGATGATCGGTTTGCCTATCAACGATGGCAGGCTAATTCGCACGACTGACACGCCAACCGTAGTTCCCGTTCTCCATGATTGGTCAAGCGGCATTGCTGAAGCCCTCGACCGGCGCGAGGAACTGCGTCGCCAGCGTTGGGTCATCAAACAACGCGAGCTGGAATTGGTAGCGAATCGCAATTTCCTCAAACCTCAATTGGACTTGGTGGGGCGATATCGACTGCGTGGTTTCGATGATGATTTGTTTGGCCCCTCCAGCGCCACAGCCAACTTAACTGACGGAACTCTCCAAGAATGGCAAATGGGAATCGAATACAAC
>CAZVBC010000108.1:0-19027 GCA_964625155.1 uncultured Pirellulaceae bacterium | reverse complement strand
ATGCAACGGCGTCAAACCCCACAGCATTCGACTGACCAGCCACGAGTATTAAGTCGCGAGTCTCTCCAGAAGTTGACCGCATGCTTACCAAAAAAATCGTGAGCGACAAAAACACCCAAGCAAGAATCGATATTCTTCGATATTCAACAGTTGACTGATTCATGTTGTTTTTGCGGCCTCAATTGAACAGCAGATGGAAAACACGAAGGGCCGTTCGATTCTCTGTGCCACCTGCGATGCGCACCTTGACTCGATGTTGACCTATTGGAAGTCGGTCATCCAATATGAGGACCCAGGGCAAATGGAGGCTTGGGCTCCAACGCGTAAAAGTATCGAGTTGGCGGTAATCACCTTCATCAACGCTGTATTCAATACGACAGGAATCGGGACCCGACGTTATGAAAAGTCCACAGCCGGTACCAGTGAAACTAAACTCGAATTCATCACCTACTTGGCTGCCTACCAAGGCAGGCACATTGACGAACCCCGCACGCACACCTTGCTTGGTCCCAGGCGACCAACTCGGGTCGATTCGAAATCCTTTTAACAAGCGCGCTGTAGCGATGTCACCAAATCGCCCACGGAAGTACGAATACGGATCGATGATCGCAGGCAACTCGCGCTCAATGACCGCAGGAGTCACAGGTATCGCAAAGGCTTTGTCCAACATTCTCGCTATGCTGTTAGCGTACAGTTGATGCCCGAAAGGAGACGGATGCAGGTTCTTGAAGTCATCGTCCCAAGTAAATTCGCCAGCATTGATGCGATCGGTAACTTCTCGAGACAGATTCAGCGACGGGTTACCATAACGCATTGCTACCTTCTCATGTGCCGCTATCGACTCAGGCGTCCGACCGGCGTTGTAATCTGCCATGTGCTCGGGCATTACGAAGTGAAGTTGGATGATGTCGGTAGAGCCGTTCACCGTGAGCATATGACGCACAACACCCTCCATACCGCGCAGCATGTGATCCGGACGATCGCCCGTATTCGATGTATCATTTACAGCCGCCTCTAGAAACAACAAATCGACCGACCCTTTGGCCAACACGTCGCGTTCGAGGCGGAATGCATGCGGTACCGATCCCAATGATCCGATTCCAGCATTGAGGAACTCAAATTTGGTGTCTGGAAACTTTCGCGTAAGATAATCGCAAATATGCTGGCGCCACGCTCCTCCGGCGGTGATCGAGCCACCCAGGAACACGACGCGGCCCGTTTTTTCAACCACAAATTTGCGATGTGCGTTCGCAATTCCACGTCGCAGGTCGAAATACTCGTGCCCTTGGGGCAGTTTGTGCGGATCATACTTGAGAACGCGAACCTGCGTCCCCTGGGCAGCAACTGTACCAATATTCAACACCGAATAATCCACAACCGCCGCCCAGACGGCGATTACGGTAAAAAGCGGGCTGAGAATTTTGCAAGTCATTTTTATCACCGAATTCGCCGTCATCGAATTAACCCTAGTCGCGGCAAGCAGCATCATAGCTTGACGATTTTTCGTTACAACCAGCAGAATCTGAGCGAGCCTCATTTTTTACAAGCCTTCGCAACTGAGCGGGCTTATCTGCATGATTTTCAGCAATTGGTCTCAGCAGAGGTATCTATAATCAAATTTTGAAGTTCAAAGCTAAAGGTCATACAGATTTCACTGGGAGATTCGAGCCATGAGAATTGAACAGCTTGAGTCACGTTATCTGATGTTTGGCAACGACTTTGCGCCTCTTTCTTTGCCGCTGTTGCCTGTGGCTGTAGATGACGCCTATGCAGTCGTCGAGGATGGAGCCCTTTCCGTTGGCAATCCCGGAATTACCGTCAACGATTCTAAATTCGATCCGCAAATCGGCTCAATTCACTTGGTAAATGGACCAACGAATGGAATCTTGCAGAATTTCAATACCACGCTTGGGTCCTTTGATTACCGTCCAAATTTGAATTTTTACGGGTTCGATAGTTTTACGTACCGTTTGGATGACGGCATCATCGGGTCAAACACTGCCACTGTTACAATCTCCGTAGCGCCAGTAAATGATCAACCGATGGTACAAGTCGCCACGCCTGATCAACTTGTTTGGGTTGGATCACCTTTCGAGTTAGCTTTACCACCTTCGGTATTCCTAGATTCAGACGGCGATCCTCTCGATATTCAAGTCACTCGCGATGATGGCTCGCCGCTACCCGGCTGGCTCACGTACGATGCGCAGCAGGGAAAACTGCATGGAGTTCCCTTGTATCGCGATATCGGTGTGATTCTACTTCGCGTACGAGCTACCGATCCGTCTCAGTCGACCGCCGATGATATCTTTCATCTAGCGGTGGCTGCAGAGCGCGGCGCACCTCCCAAGGTCGAATCGATCGTACTCAATAATGGCCAAGCGCAGAGATCCAAACTGAGCACTATCGCGATTCATTTTGATGGGCCAGTACACGTTGCGCAAGATGCGATTTCAATTCAGCGTTTTGTTGGCGCCACAAATTCTGCCATCGATGGTCAAATCTCTCCAATCAATCAGACCAGCTCGTCGGTTCATGGCAAGACAGTTGTGACGTTGACATTCCCCTCGTCCGCTGATCCAAGCACACTTGCGCCAGACATTGCCGGATCGCTCAAGGACGGTCGGTATCGCTTGTTGATTGATGACGTAAAAGTCGTTTCGCTAAATTCATATCTGAATCTGGATGGCGACAGAGACAATTCTGCGGGAGGCGATTACCTGTTTGGCAACTTCGTCACCGACAAATTCTTTCGTTTTTTTGGCGACCACGATGGTGACGCTGACGTCGATCAAACTGATCTGACTCAGTTTGACGTGGGACTGCAGTCCAGTGGCCCCATCTCGCCCGAGTTGCTTATGTTTGATGGCGACGGGGATGGAGATATCGACTTGATCGACCTAGGTCATTTTCACAAAAACTTCTCTCGACAAATCTAAGTCAGTTTTGTCAACCGAGCAAGATGTGCCAAGCACTGGGGTACCATAGTCGAAGCAGGGCCGCGCACCGATTGATCAAACGAATTACTCGCACACGTTTCTTGCAAATTGATTTCAATGCGCCTGCAACTTTCGCGTACCATGCGGACGATTCCTGCAGCCGGATACACTGCCGCCGACGTTCCGATGGAGATAAATACATCCGCGAGTTTGGCATGCTGCTCAATAAGCTCCAGTCCGAATGGCATTTCGCCAAACCACACGACATGCGGCCGCAAGCGACCGCGCAGTGAAGGGTTCAGTGGATGTGGAGTCGTTGTGGATAGATCATCTCGCCACTCGAAAACCTCTCCTGTGTCGACGCACCTCGCCTTAAGCAACTCGCCATGCATAGACAAAACTCGCCGGCTTCCGGCTCGCTGGTGAAGGTCGTCGATGTTCTGTGTCACCAACAAGAATTCACCGGTGTGCATGCGTTCAAATTCGGCCAGTGCCAGGTGAGCCGCATTCGGCTGGATTTTTACATCAAGTAGATTTTTACGCCGCTGGTTATAAAAGCGATGTACAAGTTCGGGATTGCGAATAAAAGCCTCGGGAGTTGCCACGTCTTCGAAACGCCAACCCTCCCACAGCCCATCCGCTCCGCGGAAAGTAGGTATGCCTGATTCTGCTGAGATGCCTGCGCCGGTTAAGACAAGAACGTGCACGATTGTTCAAAAGATCCCTAGTTGATCGCGAGCATCTTCCGTCATTTTGTCGGGTCCCCAGGGTGGCTCCATGACGACCTTGATATCAACTTTACCGACTCCTGCCATTGCCTCGACCACCTGCCGGCTGTTGGCGACCAATTGTGGTCCAGCCGGACACATCGGACTGGTCATGGTCATTTCAACTCGGACGTCCGTCTTATCGGGCTGTTCCTCGCTCGGCTGTAGATCTACGACATATATCAGTCCCAAGTCGACAATATTGACAAACAACTCTGGGTCGATCACTTGCTTGAGTTGTTCGCGGACCAAGTCTTCACACAAAACTGCTTTAGCTTCACTGTCCGTCATTTGTTTACCGCTAGTCAAAAAAATCGGAAGTCTCTGGGGCTGCACTCGATTTTGTAATCCCAATTAGTCGGGCAGCAAAAAATCGTGCCAACGCACCGGAGGGCTTGCTCCGTTCCGCTACTTGCTTTAGCAGCACGGCTCAATCCGTCCGATATGCTCTAATCTATCGCCCGGCCTAGTCGCGTAGCTTGACCATAACCTGGCCACCTTCAATGCGCACTTCATGGACCCGTGTTGGCTCTGTGGCTGGCATGGTCACCGCTCGGCCTGTTTTGATGTCAAATCTCGCGCCATGCCGGGGACATATCAAGCAGTTTGCATCCATCTGACCTTCGCCTAACGTGCCTCCGTCATGAGTACAAATATCGTCTAAACAATAGTACTCTCCTGCAAGATGTACTAGTACGACGAATCGCTCTTGGATCTCCAGGCATTTTTTACCAGGATCACTTAATTCGCCAACACTTGCGACGGGTAGAAATTCAGCCACTTCAATCTCAGGTTATCAAAGGTAAACGAACTCGAAAGAAATTACTTCTTGGATGGTTTCGTTTGGCATCGACAAGGAAGACACATTGCCCAATCGGACACAACTCAATGAACGCTGACGGCTAGGCGTCGACTATTGATACTCGCGTACTTGCCTGGCAATAGCATCTCCCAACGCAACTCGCACGGATTCGAGCGTGATGCGATCAAAGATTTGCTGGAAAAAGCCCGCGACAATCATGCGCACCGCTTCTTTGCGTGTGAAGCCACGGCTACGAGCATAAAAAATTTGCTCTTCGTCGACTTTTCCAGAAGTACTGCCATGTGTACAGCGGACATCATCGGTCAAAATCTCCAAACCTGGAATTGAATCGGCTCGAGCGTTAGGACTGAGCAACAAATTGTCGTTTCGCTGATAACCATCCGTTCTTATAGCTGCAGGGTCCACTTTGATCATGCCCCGCCAAACAGTTCGCGAGTCGTCCTGCAAAGCTGCTTTGTAGAGAAAATCGCTACGGCAATGCGGCGCTTCGTGGTGCTGCAAAGTGTTATAGGTTAACTGCTGCTTGCCCTGAGTGAATAAGACTCCATTTACTTGACTGCGAGCGTCCGAACCGACTAACGATACACGTTGGCTCACCTGGGCAAAGCGACTTCCCAGAGCTGCGATAGTCCATTGCAATGAGGCATCTCGATCGACAATTGCTCGTTGGTGAGCAAAGTGCCAAGTGCCACTTCCCCAATCTTGCAAGTTCACATACCGCAATTCCGCACCCGGTCGGAGCACGATTTCAACAGCCCCTACATGTAAACCATTGGCATTTGGATCGGAACTAGTAGCTTCGTAAAGAAATGTGGCCTGGGCACCTTCATCGAGAACGATCAGTGTATGCCCAAGATCGACGCCACCATCCGTCATTCCGCTGGCAACATAAAAGGGATGCTCGACGCGTACACCCTTGGGTACATAGAGGATTTGACCGCCGTGCCAGCATGCCGCATGCAACGCTGCAAATCGGTCGGCGTCTGTCTCAACAACAGAAAACAGGAACTCTTTCACCAACTCTGGTTGGATACTGGCAATGCGACTTAAATCTCCAAAAATGACTCCTTGACGAGCAAGTGACTCGTCCACCTCCTCTTGGATAACACAACCATTTTCGGTTTCAATTTTGCCTGCTAGCTCGACGCCTTCCGACAGCGACTGGTTGGATATTGATTTACCCGCCGCAGTACTGGCCCAGCGATAGCGATCTAATTTGAAGCCACGCAAATCCGACCGCATCCAGTCCTCTTGTTCACGAGAGGGCCAATTCATGCTTTGGAATTGCTGCCATGCTTTACTGCGCAAAGCAAGTAGCCAATCGGGCTCATCCATAGCCGAAATAAACGCGTGAAATCCTGATTCATTAAATACAAGCGGCTCAGCGGCCGTTTTTGCAACTGTCATTACTCAATCCCATCTACCGGCTCGTCTTAGCCGACCGACCCTTCCATTTGTAATTGAATCAGCCGATTCATTTCGACTGCGTATTCCATTGGCAGTTCTCGGACCAACGGTTCCACAAAGCCGTTGACGATCATGGTCGATGCTTCTGCTTCGCTCAGCCCCCGACTCATCAAATAAAACAACTGCTCTTCGCCGATGCGCGATACGCTGGCCTCATGACCAACGGTGACATCTTGATCGAGGATTTCGATGTATGGATAGGTATCACTACGGCTCTTTGGATCCAGAATGAGTGCATCACAAACAACGTTGCAACGGGAGTGTTTAGCTCCTTTTTCCACTCGCACCAATCCACGGTAACTACTACGTCCACCATTTTTACTGATCGACTTGCTAATTATTTGACCGGTAGTATGCGGTGCAGCGTGCACCAATTTAGCACCTGCATCCTGATGCTGGCCCTTGCTCGAAAACGCAATCGACAGAATCTCGCCACGTGCCCCCGGTTCCATCATGTAAACGGCTGGGTATTTCATTGTGAGTTTACTGCCGAGGTTGCCGTCCACCCACTCCATCGTCGCGTCTTGATAGGCCACGGCGCGTTTGGTGACCAAGTTATAGATATTATTGGCCCAGTTTTGGATGGTCGTGTATCGACAACGGCTTCCTCTTTTGCAAATAACTTCGACAACCGCTGAATGCAAACTTTCGCTGCTGTACATCGGCGCTGTGCAGCCTTCGACATAATGCACCGATGCACCTTCATCCACAATGATTAACGTGCGTTCAAACTGCCCCATGTTTTCCGCATTAATACGAAAGTACGCTTGCAGAGGGAACTCGATTTTTACTCCGCGAGGGACGTAAATAAATGAACCACCAGACCAGACCGCCGAATTGAGCGCTGCAAATTTGTTATCTGACGGCGGAATGATAGTACCAAAGTACTCGCGCACTAAATCGGGATATTCGCGGACCGCCGTATCGGTATCGACGAAGATCACACCTTGCTTGGCCAGATCTTCTTTCAATGAACCATAAACCACTTCGCTCTCAAATTGCGCTTTGACTCCAGACAAGTATTTCTTTTCAGCTTCGGGGATCCCCAGCCTATCAAACGTATCTTTAATTTCTTGAGGAACGTCGTCCCAAGTACGTCCCTGACGATCGGTCGGTTTCAAATAGTAATAGATATCTTGAAAATCGATCGCGATGTCACCGCCCCAACCGGGCATACGTTTTGTATTGAAGATATCCAGCGAATTGAGCCGAAAATCTCGCATCCATTTAGGCTCGTTCTTCATTTCCGAGATTTGGGCAACAATTTCCTTGTCCAATCCCTTGCGGGCTTTGAACACAGCGGTGCTCTCAGTGCGAAAATTGTACTTATTGATCTCGCCCAAAGCTTCGTGAGTATCGATGGCTATGTCGGTCGACATGCTTTACCTTTCAAGTAATCAACGATGTTCCATGTTCACACACAGAAATCGCCAAAAATCGTGAGATTGAAATTCTGTAACAAGTCAATTGCTCAGTTCAATTATGCAGGCGCTAATTCCGGCGAGTCTTCCTTTAACATACGTCGGTTGGCAGCATCGGCATCTGGATGTGCTCTGCGGATGCGTTCGTAACCATTGGCATGTAACTCTCGAGCCAATTCGGCGCCTCCCTTCTCCACAATGCGGCCACCCAACATAACATGGGTAAAATCGGGACGATTGTGTTCCAGCAATTTGTCGTGATGCGTGATGATCAGCAAACCCATTTTTTCGCGCCCGATCTCGGCAATGCTCTCGCTGGCCAAACGCACGGCGTCAGCATCCAGCCCACTGTCAGTTTCATCCAAAATGGCAAATTTGGGTTGTAGCATTGCCAGTTGCAAGATCTCTGCACGCTTCATTTCACCACCAGAAAACCCGTCATTGACATAGCGACGAGCAAACTCAGGATCCATTTTCAATTGTTCCATCTTGGTTTTCAGCTCCTTCCGAAAATCACGCATCGCAATCAACTCTTCTCCCTCCTTGCGATCCGGTCGGCGCATGTTTGTTGTGGCATGGCGCAAGAAATCGGCCATCTTGACTCCGGGAATGGTCATCGGTCGCTGAAACGCAATAAACAACCCTCGCCGAGCACGCTGATCAGGTTCTAATGCCAACAAATCCTCACCGTCCAACAGGATTGAACCATCGGTTACGGTATACCCAGGATGCCCCATAATCACCAAACCTAAGGTGCTTTTGCCCGAGCCGTTTGGCCCCATCAAAGCGTGCGTTTGGCCATATTTCATTTCCAAATTGACACCGTGCAGAATTTGCTTGTCGTCAACGGAAACGTGCAGGTTGGAGATCTTTAATGTATGCGTCATGTTGCGGTCGGCCCAATTCAAATCGATGACAAATTAACGACAAAAGCTACTTCAATCATTTAAGGTTGAGACATGCGTCCCCACAACCGGACGAAACTGGCACATAGCATGACCATCCAATCGACAACAATCCAATTGGACCGACTCGCCAATTGCTTCGCTGATCATCTCTTGCTCCATTTCGCATAAAGTGCGATTGCCAGATTGCTGAGCCAGCTCAGGATAGGGACAGGCATGAACTTGCAATATTGGCAAATGCTCCACGTCAAACAGTTCCGCCGGCACGCGACGTTGGCCAAAGGCTGTTGCTACAGCCTCCATCCTTTGAATCAGCGTACCGGTTGATGGAACCTGGGTCCTCAATTGTTGCCCCATCCGCTGAGCAACTCGCCTAAGTACGCGTTGCCGTAGCTGCGAATTGGGTAAATCCATCACTTCTTGCCATAAAGCGGCCGCCAAATCTGCATAGCTGGCTGCGGCGTAACGCATGCCGAGACTAGTTAAAAAGTATCGATATTGAGGTCTGCCTCGCCCGATCGACTCTTTACGCCTCTCAATAAGATGTACTTCGACCAGCCTCTCCAGCCGCTGACGTACCGCAGTTGCCGTAACTTCCAGCCGCTCAATCAGCGTATGCACAGTCAATCCCTGCTCGCGGCGCAACAAATCCAATACCGCCTGGTCAATCGGACGAATTGCGTCCGATGTTGCCGTATGTGACTTGGAGCGTACTGGTTCCATGCAATTGACCCTGCCAAAATATTTATATTCTCATGGCGATCGATCACCCACTCAACAAACGATAAGGGGAAGAAATAATTTTGACAAGCCGTGTTGTGAAAATTATTTTAGAGACGGTAGGAACCAGCCCGCACGGATGGTTTATTTCGATTTGTTTGTTGGACTGTGTATACTGAGTTGAAGCTATGAAACCAGAAATCAAGTTCCGGTAGGCTAGCGGCACACCAGCCCTCTGGCGCGTTGCTTTTCTACCGCACGCCTTGCGTTGGTTGTCTTTCTTAGCTCTTGCGGCGCAGAATTGTATTACATCCTCATTGCATTGCTACTTAAAACTCATCAGGAAAGACCATGTATCGAGGTTCGCCCTGGGCGCTTGTTTTCGTCCTCAGCTTTGTCACCTTCAACGTTTCAATATGGTATTCCAGCACGGTTTATGGGCAAATCGGGACTGCTACAGCAAATCGTTTAGGTTTAGAAATTGCCTGGAATTCGCAAGTGCAGATGCCGATTGCACCTACGCCGATTGTGTCAATACATTTATGGCCCAGCGCCGAAGGGGCTCGGCAATACGCCGAGACGATTGTCAAGGGGCGATTGATCCGCATCTTTGCCGACCAGACCGGGGCGGATGGCAAGCCCATGGGGCTGGATGCAGCCAAAGACGAAGCAAAGGTGCGCGCCGCGCGAGTGCTTGGCACTTTTAATGGTGTCGAAGTTAATGAGGGCAGCATACCGAGGATTTACCTGGTGGTGATCACTGCCGATGGTGTGGTACAAACGTTTGATGCTGAAACCGGTGTCAGCCTGTGGCGTTCTCCTTCAGGCAACGGTCGTGCTCCAGTGGCTCCAGGATCAGTCGGAGATTTGGGAGTTGCCGTAACGAACGGCGGCCAACTGTGTATGTTCGAGTGGCGCACTGGAAAACTGATCAAGAACATTCGCTTGCGCAACGCCACATCGGCCGGTGTTGCATTAGCAGGTCCAATTTCGTTTGTCTCAACTCTAGCTGGCGTCGTAGCGGCATACAGTGTTGGTCAGGAAAAATTCCACCCTTGGCAATATACTGGGCATGGCAAACCGTTGCATCCGCCGATTTTAGGTCGAGCAATGATCGTCCCAACCGCGACTGCCGCAGGTAATGATGCAGCGGCGGAACCACAAGAAACCGCGCTGGCCGCGATGCTCACTGACAAGGGATACCTGTACGTATTTGCAACAACCGATAACAAGCCGGCAGCTTGGTTTCGTTTCGTTTCGGAATCGCCGCTGACCTCTTGGATTTCCTCTAGTAAAACTGGATTCTATGCTGGAGATGTCAACGGAAACGTCTTCAAGGTCATGGCCTCTCGTCGTGGCGAGATCAGTTGGCGATTCTCGATGGGCTCACCCATTATCTGCGATCCGTTCGTTGTTTCCGATAAAGTCTTTGTCGTCAATCAATCGCGTAATCTGTTTGCTCTGCAGGAAACCGACGGCAGCGTAAAATGGGATAGTGCTCTTGCGGGCATCGACGCGATCTTGGCAAGCTCTCAGACGCGAGTCTACGCTCGAGGAACCGGTGGCAAACTTATTGTCGTAGATACCAACAACGGTCAAGCCAAAGGGCAATCGGATACCAGCTTGATCAACAGCTTCGCTGTCAATCAACTGAATGATCGTCTGTACCTGATCAGTCCCACAGGTCAACTGCAGTGTTTGCGAGAAATCGGCGCCCTTCAACCAACTATGCATATATCTTTACCCAGTGCTGATGCAAGCAAGCAATTGCCAGCCGGTGACGCCCCAAGCCAACAGGCGAACGATTCCCAATTGACTGAACCGGCTGCGCCAGCCGACCCATTTGGAACAACTGAACCCACTACCGAAGCACCTGCAGAACCTGGAAACAATCCGTTCAGCGATACCGCTGTGCCAGCTGCTGCGGATGCTCCTACGACGGAACCACCCGCAGGAGCAAACCCATTTTCGACCGACGCCCAGCCGTTCTAATCTTCGGTCCGGCTGGCTGAATATCCACAAGCTGTCTTACAGGGATTTCAGCCAGCTTATCGCGTCCTTCTCTTCACGGCTGGTCCAGCCCTCATCCATCGTTTTGATAAGCAATTGAACAAGCGACCTGTCGGCCTTGAGAACCGGTTGCATATGAGGCTTCTTACGTACTTCTTGCACGTATAGCAACGACACATCATCGGCATCGCTGTTGTGGTGCTTGTCAAGATATTCGATGACTGAGGTCACGCGAGGCAGGTTGTTTTCCATGGCCGCTAAGCACTTAGCCAACCCTGCCTCGTCCATATTGAATGTCACGCCCCAGCCTCCAATGCGAAAGCGATTTATGACGAATCGAGGGTCATCTCGCAAATACCATAAAAATCCGTGAGTAATCGGATTCATGCTTCCGCTGGGCATACCGACTTTGGAAATCGAAAACGATGCGTCAAAGCCCGAAAGCCAATTGACGGGATCAAACGTATATCCATGTTCATACTTTTGCACCTCCTTTGGATAGAAGACAGTAGGAGAACCAAATGTATGCACCACGCGTCCTTTGAGTGAGTCTGGTCCATCCACAGCTCCGATGCCTTGGAGGACATTGCTGAGAATCAAGTTGCCTTGGCTATGAGCAAATATTTCACGCTGGCGATTCTCTGGCTTGCGCAGCAAATTAAAGAGGGCAGTCTGAGCCGCATTTCGCGATAAGGCGTCCAGCATCGCGCTTTCCGGAGTTCGATTTCCTTTGAGCACCCAATTCCAGAAACTGTTGCGTGAGTCGACTGTGTTTCCAGCTGATGATGACAGTCCTTGGAATTGGTTCTTGTCAGCCAGGCACTGCCACAGATCACTGAAAAAGCCGGTGGAAAGATTGTACAGTCCGATCACCGGACACATCTGCACCAATGAGAGCGCTAAAGCCGACTCGGCATGCACCTTGCCGCTGTTCTGCATACCATTAACAAAGATCACTTTGCGTGAATAGGAAAAATATCGTCGATTGGATTCGGCTTCCAAGTTAATGTACTCATTCACTTCGCCATCAGCAGTAGGAATTCGTGCCTGCGATAAATCGATGTTGAAAACCGACATCATGGAAACTCCTTATGTGTATCCCCATACCCCTGTTCGAGTATGGCTGCAGTCGCCAGCGCCAACAAGCACTGGGGCCTGAATTATTGAAACCTGGATAGTTGGACAGCGCCACCGGTTGATTATCTCAGAAAGACCTAGCAGCCAAATCGCGTAAACGCGTGCCCATCGGGACGTGGCACTGTGAACATCATCACGTTTGAGCCGACCGTGGCATCATCTAGGAATGGTTAGCAAGTACGCTAAAATCTGACTTCTTGTCAGGTAATTACAGTCCCGAAAGACTTTTCATAGACTTAGAATTCACTGCTGCATTCAACCGGAGTTGGTTCATTTATGCGAAATGCGACGCAATTAGTACGTGCTCACGTAAGAAGTTTCGCACTTCTTGCGTTTCTGAATTGCTTCAACCATGTCGCTGGAGGCGAGCACTTGCGGGACAGTTGGCCGCAATGGGGTGGTCCCAACCGCGACCACAAGAGTCTACAAACTGGGCTGCTCAAGAGTTGGCCTGATGGCGGGCCAAAATTGGCTTGGAAGTACGCTAATGCAGGTTTCGCGTATTCTTCGGTGGCCGTCTCAGGTGGTCGGCTTTATTCGCTCGGAGCCCAACAAGAAAAGAACTTCGCCTTCTGTCTCGACTCGTTGTCCGGCAAAGAGATTTGGCGCACGGAGCTTGGCCCAGCTCTATCAAATGACCATTACAATCAAGGCTGGGGCGGCGGTCCCCGAAGTACGCCGACCATCATCGATCAACGTGTAATCGTTCTCGATGATGGTGGAAATTGCTGTTCACTTGATAGTCAAACTGGACAGGTGCAGTGGAGAACAAATCTCGTATCAGACCACGGTGGCAAGTTACCTCATTGGGGATACAGCGAATCACCGCTAGTCGATGGCCGTCGAATTGTCGTTTGCCCGGGTGGCGAGACTTTTCTGATCGCCCTTGATATAGAAACTGGCAAAAAAGTTCTCTCCTCAAGCGGGCACGCGGAAACTGCTCATTATGTTTCTGCGGTGAAACACACCGTGGATGGTATCGACATGTACGTGACTGCTTCGCGATCCGGATTGGTTGGTTTCTCATGCGAAACCGGATCTGCACTTTGGAAGAACGGCTCCAGCGGAAATGGGACAGCTACGATTCCCACCCCGATCGTCGATGGGCAATACGTTTACCATACATCTGGTTACGGTGCCGGTTGCGTGCTGGTCAAGCTAAGTGGTGGCGAAGGAAAAATCACGGCGCACGAATCGTACGCGAACAAGGAAATGCAAAGTCACCATGGCGGAGTTGTGTTGGTCGATGGAAATATCTTCGGCTACAAAAAGAGTGGCGGATTTGTGTGCCAAGATCTCATGAGTGGTCAATCTAAATGGTCGCATCGCATCACCGGCGATTCGAGTACGGCCGTCATATACGCCGATCAGCGACTGTATGCATTTGGCGAATCGAGTGGGGCATGTTATTTGCTCGACGTTTCCGCGACCAAATGGACTGAACGAGGCAAAGTCAGCCTGCCAGAACAGTCCAAGTTACCGCGTCTTAGCGGTCGTATGTGGACTCACCCAAGTATCGCCGAGGGCAAACTGTTCTTGCGAGATTTAGATTTGATCTATGCGTTTGACATTCACGAGCAGAATTCGCAGTGATTGAAGTAGAAAACTATCGCAAAGAATACGACCGAGTGGTGGCGGCTGATGACATTACGTTTTCGCTACCCAAAGGCACCGTCGGCGCGCTGGTAGGCCCCAACGGGGCTGGCAAGACGACGACGATGAGAGCTCTGTGTGGCATCATCAAACCAACCTCAGGTACCTTGAGAGTGGCGGGATTTGATGTACAACGCCAACCTTTGCATGTCAAACAACGCATTGCGTATGTCCCCGATGATCCTCCCCTGTTCGAAGCTTTGACGGTTTGGGAACATTTTCAATTTATTGCCTCAGCCTATCGAGTCGCCCAGTTTGAACCCTTGGCTGAGACTCTGCTCGAGCAGTTTGAATTGACGGCGAAGCGTTTTGCGCTGGCCGGAGAACTTTCGCGAGGCATGCGTCAGAAAGTAGCCATCGCCTGTGCCTATTTGCACTCACCTGAAGTCTTGTTGTTTGACGAACCGCTGACTGGGCTGGACCCAGCCGCGATCCGCGCCTTGAAGAACTCTCTCGTAACGCGAGCTGCCGAGGGTGCGACGGTAATGGTCAGCAGTCATCTACTTGCGCTTGTCGAAGATATCTGCCAGCACTTGATCATTCTCGTGCGCGGTAAGTGCCTGTTCTCCGGATCGCTAGTTGAGGCACGCAACTCCTACGCTGCGAACGGTTCGCTGGAAGATGTCTTTTTCCGAGCTACCGAACAGGCGCAATAAAATGCATCCAGCACTGTGGAAGCTTTTGTGGTTGGACTGGAACAGCTCGCTACGTCAACTTTTCTGGGTTCGAAGAACCTGGCGTCAGTGGGTATTGTTTGCGTTTTTGGTTTTGTTTGTCGTATTTTTTGCAGGGAGCCAAATTATCAGTGGCTGGGCCCGACAATCAGCCGGCGAGCTACCTCAAGCGGCAAGATTTGGAGCGGGCATGCCCTTTTGGGCACTTTTGTATTTATTGGCAACGTGGTTGACGGCAGCCAGCGATCGGGGGCTAGTTATGCGCCCTGCTGATATCCACTTTCTTGTCAGTGGCCCGTTTCGTACAAGTGAGATTATCAACTTAAATCTCGTGCGATTGACATATCGCGCATTGATCAGTGCACTCGTATTGGCCAGCTTGGGACTGGCTTACGTACATAGCTTTTTGTCAGCGCTGGTCGGTATGTGGTTGCTGATTTCAACTTCGCTGCTGGTTGGCATACTTGTGTCGTTGGCTGCCCGCCTGTCGCTGCCCGCGATTGTCATGTGGCTCAGACGCTTGTTGACCTTGGTTGCTATCTCGGTCCTGATCGCTCTAGTGACGCAATCCGTTCAACTTGCTAATCTTCGCCAAGAAAGTCTGGTTTTCTCGTCCTTGGCAGCGATTTCTTCAGATACTCACTTGGGAAAAATTGTACTGCCACCAATTGCTTGGATGTTTGCGCCAATCCGTTCTGACCAGTTTTGGCCAGACGTGCCTACCCAAGTCATAATGAGAATTCCAATTTTGCTCGGATTGTGCTTGGCAATTCATGCTGTCGGAGGCAGTTTTGGTGAAGCAGCGACCGAACGAACCGACCGAGCCATTCTGCGCCGCCAGTCAGCTCAACGCAGCGGATTTAGCAGTCCTGCAAACACGTTCAGGCACCTGCGCATACCGAGCTTTGGTTACATCGGAGGTATTGGTGCGGTGGCTTGGGTACAATTGGTGCAAGCGCTACGCCTACTTCCTCGCTTCTTGATCTATACGACAACGGTGGTCAGTGTCATTCTCGTCGTGCCAACCGTCATGGATCGCCAGCGTCTGGAGGGACTTGCGGGATTGTGCTGGCTGGCTGGGTTGACCTCATATGCAGACTTCTTAGTCTTGCTGCAAATGCCGCTAGGCTTTCTTGGTCCTGTCGCTCACCGAGAAGTGTTTAAGCTGTTACCCATTCCGACCTGGCGCATTGTGATCGGTAAACTTGCGGGACCCGCTCTGCCGCTGGCCGTAAATCACATTCTGACCTTCATCTTGTTTTGGACCATTCTGCCCCACCAGCGCAGTGAGCTGCTGCAGACAGCGTTGGCGATGATTCCAGTTGCTTTTGTGTTGATTGCCGCCATTAATTTGCTAGGTATGTGGAACGTGATTCGTCCGCGTGCATTGCAACAGCGCGATGCTCTGGCTGCCGGGCGCGCGATGTTGAGCGTTTGGTTGTTCACGATGATGATGGTCCCCATCACATTCTTGGCTGTCGTGGGGGCGTATTGCTCCAGTATCGTCCTGGGCAATTATCTGGGCGCTTACCTGCTTGGAGGTGTTGCCGGAATCGGCGTGGCGATCACTATATTAATCCTGTTGCTCACGCGCAGCTACGAAGCATGGCAGCCAGTTTCAGGAGAGGCTCGCGATGAGGAAAGAGAGTTAAGCCAGTAATCAATTTGCCAGCGAATGCCAAGTATGATCCTAGTCACAGGAGCCACCGGGCTTTTGGGTAATGCAGTAACGCGGGAATTGGTCTCTCGTGGCCAACGAGTTCACGTGCTTGTTCGTGCCACCTCCAATCAACGCGCTCTAGCGACCTTACCGGTCACAATATTCGAAGGCGAGATATCTGACCGGCCTTCTATCCACCGTGCCATGATTGGTTGTTCCACAGTTATTCACTGCGCAGCACACATTCACTTGGGGTGGAGCCAATTGGAACATTCCCGTTCCATCAATGTTGGCGGCACTCGCAACGTGGCCGTGACCGCTCGAGACCTAGGTTGCCGCATGGTCTACATTTCCTCTGTAGACGCCCTGCCGGTTGCTACCAACCCAGCCCGACCGATTTCAGAAACTTGTACCGGTCGTCCCAACGTACCCTGCGCGTACGTCGTCAGCAAACGTGAAGCGGAATCCGTCGTTCACGAATACTCCAGCGCAGGTCTACAATCCGTCGTGCTGTATCCCGGTTTTATGCTGGGACCATACGATTGGAAGCCATCTTCGGGCCGCATGTTCTTGGAGATTTCCAAAGCCCCGGTGGTGATCGCTCCCGGCGGCGGCGCCAGCGTTTGTGACTCACGCGATGTTGCTCAGGCAACGGTTAATGTTGCACTGCAAGATCTCGTCGGTCAGCGCTACATCTTAGCTGGTACCAATATTCGTTATCAAGATTTGTGGAATCACATGCTGCGAGCCATGGGGCAAAATCGCCGCGCTCTTTGCTTTCCCTACGCTGTCGCCGCATCCGGGCCAGTTTTTGACGCTTTCAACAAGATCCTTCGCAGAAATAATGCATCGCCAAACGGAGCAGAAATAGCCATGGGCGGACTATGGCACTATTACGACTCTTCGAAAGCCCAGCGCGAACTTAATTACATACTCCGACCGCTGGAAGAAACCATCTTTGATGCATGGAGGTGGCTGCAGCAAAACCACCTCAGTCGCTAAACGTGTATTCATAGCTGGCCCCAAAACACTGTTCTTCATTTTTATTACAGATCTTCCTTGGGCTCATTGTAAATAGTGTTGGAATACTTTTCGCAAAGACATTGCGGCATGTCCAAGTATTAATGCGCTGTGCCAGCTCACGGGATCTCTACACTTCACTAAGCCTTCTCGACGCCAAGACGCTAGTACTTGTCAGTTAACCTCTGCGATGTAGAATTAGCGGAACGTTGAGAGAATTTAGTCAAAGCTATCTCCTATCAACGAATCGGGCTGTAGCGCAGCCTGGCTAGCGCGCTTGCTTGGGGTGTAAGAGGTCGTGGGTTCAAATCCCGCCAGCCCGATTTTTTGGCCTCCGGCCAAAAAATAGAGAGTAGATGGGAGAAAGTGGAGAGTAGAAAAACCGAGATCGAAGAATTGGCAGTTCGAACGCCAGAAACCGATCCAGCGCAGAAGACTACTTTCTCCCATCTACTCGGTCTACTTTCTACTCACTACTCTCTTGGCTGTTTGGTTTTATTCCACAGCATCTAGCCGCTTCTACAAAGCTGGAGACTGCCATGACGTTCGCCTTCGAGAAACTCCTGGTGTACCAGAAGTCTGTCGATTTCGCTGACGCTGTTTGCGTGGCTACCGAACAGTTCCAACGCGGTTACGGCTTCCTTGTCGACCAACTCAACCGAGCCGCATTGTCGATCTCCTCGAACATCGCCGAAGGCAACGGACGATTCACGAAAGCGGATCGCAAACACTTCTTCGGGATAGCATGAGGCTCAGTCCAAGAATGCGTACCCCAGCTCGAACTGGCCCGCCGGAGAGGTCTGATCGACGAGTCCACGCACGCCGAGTTGAAGTCGCAACTTGAGGAGATCTCCAAGATGCTCTCAGGGCTGATCAGCGGTTTGGAGAATCGAAAAGTCTGATGCCCGATCTTGAACGGACAACCAAAAAAGTTCAACTGGTGTCCTGTCGCCCCGATTTTTTGGCCTCCGGCCAAAAAATAGAGAGTAGATGGGAGAAAGTAGAAAGTAGAAAAGACCAAGATCGGAGAGATGTCGGCTCGCGAACCAATCACCTCTCCAATTCGGTGAACTAGTTTCTCCCATCTACTCGGTCTACTTTCTACTCACTACTCTCTTAGCTGTTGAGATTTCTTCTGCAGCATCTAGCAAATTCTCCACCACAGGAGACTTCCATGACGTTCGCCTTCGAGAAACTACTCGTCTACCAGTAGTCGGTCGACTTCGCTGACGACGTCTGCACAGCTACCCGAACAATTCCAACGCGGTTACGGCTTCCTGGTCGACCAATTCAATCGTGCCGCGCTTTCGATCTCGTCCAACATCGCCGAGGGGAACGGCCGTTTCACCAGAGCTGACTTCAAGAACTTCTGCGGCATCGCCGTGGCTCGGTCCAAGAATGTTCCTCAACTTGAACTTGCTAAGCATCGAGGTCTGATCGACGAATCCAAGCACGCCGAACTCAAGTCTCAGCTCGAGGAGATTTCTCGCATGTTATCGGGGCTTTCTTATTGCTAAGTAAAGACTTTCGTCATCTGAGCGATAGTTCAAACAGAGGATTTCGGGGATCTGCCGTTTCTCTGGGTAATTCGCACTAAGCCATTGGTCTCTACGGGTTTGAGAGAGTTTGAATGGGAGCGCCGCCAATTCAACCATTTCACGGTATGTTCGGTCCGCTGCCTCAGTGGAAGCTTGATATCGGCTTTTTTGCTTCGATGAGGCTGACGATGCAATTTCATTTGGCCGCTATTGGTTTGTTGGCTGGACTTGAATCAGCGGTTCGCGGTAGGGTTTGTGTTGCAGGTACAACTTTAGTCGAGCGTCAAGTTTAGGGC